>CAYXSE010000083.1:0-13804 GCA_964466675.1 uncultured Rhodothermales bacterium
GCCTTTCAGCTAAAGAGTGAGGTCGATAATTTATTCCTGGTATTTGGTGGCGAAGAACTGGTCCAGGAAGTAGGCGGAAGAAACATCCTCGTACAGACCTGACAACGACTCCAATGTGCTGAACATGCTTGCTCTGGCCCGATCTGTATTCGAGACGAACCGATCCAGGCTATTGAAATGATAGTCGAAATACGCCTGCCTCAGGTCGCGAAATCGAGGATCCAAGATTTCCGAGATCAACTCGCCGCGGCTCCTATCGCCACCCAGCGCTTGCCAGCCCGCAGCTCCCGACCCTTGCGCCACTTCGGCGACGCGGCGCGCTCTCTCGAAGTACGGGGTGCCTCCGAACTGGGAGAACGAATCGTAGTCGAAGCCGATGATGGTCAAAGCGTAAAAATTGAGTACGGACGTCAGCGCATGATATCGGTCCGGGTCCCAGACGAGAGGTGTGCCCTGCGGGTAATCGAATCGCCAATCTTCGTCTGAAAACTGGACAACAGGCGACTGCTGAGCCGTGCCATAAATAGGGCGCCGGCTGGCAATAATGAATCGAGCTCGGAAGCTGGTGAGCGTAATGGCCTCCAAGAGCACAATCGACACCGTGCATTCGATGCGCTCGGTCTCCTCGAAGCGATCCTCAGTCCAACGCCGGTTGTTGAAGTACTCCATGGCCCGCTCACGGAGTTCAGTCATGTAGGAGTAATCGGACCCCGCGAGACTGGTGTAATTCACGTTTACAGAGCAATTGAGCTCCTGTGACTGCGCCGGAAAAACGACCAGAAGACAGGCGGCGAAGAGGAGAAAGGATTTCATGTCGGGTGTCGGTAGCACGATTATCCACGATGCCTGCTGAAAACGGGCGACCAGACTAGTACCGGGAGGAACGTGTTACGGTTTCCAGGGCAGGGCCCTCTTCGGGCATGAGCCGCGTGCAAATACCTGCGAACTACCTGATGTGGGCGATGATCGGGGTCATGGCGTGTCCCGTGTCAGCCCAGGATGCCCGAACTGTGGGCATGGCGGGTGCGGGCATTGCGATCCCAACAGGAGCGGGCCAGATGCCCAACCCCGCTTCCCTGGGTGATCAAGGGCTATACACCGGGGTGTTGCGAGAGTATGGAATCGATGAGCTTACATCGGGGGTAGTGGATTTCGCGTACGGAATGGTTCAGGTCGGGTATTCAGCGTTGGCGTTCGAGTCCTATTCCGAATCGATCCTGGCCGCGTCTCTCAAGACGGCAGTCGGACCTGCCCAGTTCGGTGGCCGCCTGACGTTGGAATATGCCCGGATCGCCGGATACCAACCGTTGATCAAATTGGACTGGACTGGCGGATATTTGCGGCGTCTCTGGAATGGTGCTACGATCGGCGGATATCTTTCTCCCTCTGAGCTCGGGGTCGGCGCTGCACTATTCGTGAGTCCAGGTACGGTCGCTCTCGACCTGGTCCGGTCGGCCGACGGTCTGATCGATGTTCGGGTGGCCTGGGTCATGGAGCTCACCCGTACCCTCGAGGTCAGAGCGGGGATAACATCCGCACCCCCAACTCTTGCCATCGGCGCGGGAGTGAGCCGGGGCTCTGTTCGGGCCGATGTGGGATTCGCGCGCCATGAGGTGCTGGGGATCACCCAGGCATGGGGCATCTCGTGGCGGTTCTAATCCTTGTAAGCTTGCTGATTCAGGAGGCCCCAGACTCGCTCTTGCTGTTCTCGGAAGAACTCTCGGTGGCGGCGATCGAGCAACTCGAGACGCGCAGGGTCTCTGCCGATCATTTTGCATTTCTCGCAGGCCGGCGTTTTGGCACGAGTCTGGGGTGGGCGAACCAGCTGCGCCTCGCCGCGGCACGATCGGCCTGGTCGTCAGGATTTATCGTAGATCGGGATGCGGGTGAAGCGCGACTCGCGGACCACATGAGCGGATTCCTGGCTCTCAAGCCTGTACCCTGGCTGGGACTTATCCTGGGCGACTTTCGGTCTTCAGCAGGCGCCGGTCTCTCGGTGGGGGGCATCCGGTTCGGGACGCCACTGTCGGAAAGACCGACGTCCACATTTCGCCGAGAGTCTGTTCGGCCGTATGCCGGCACTTCCCAAAGCCGTGCGCAACGTGGACTGGCCCTCGAAATCCGCCTCGGCGATCTTCACGGATGGATTTGGGCCGCGCGCCGGCGTCTGGACGGGACCGCGGATTCGTCTGGGTACCGAATCACGGATGACGGTGTGCACGTCACAGCTTTGCAGCGGATGCGAAGACTCGCGGTCCCTACCAGGTCAACCGGGGTCGTTCTGGCCGTTCGGCGAAGGGGGCTTTCGCTTGGGTTCGTGGGTCATTCAGAACGCATAGGGCAAACATTCGAACAGAGCTGGGAGGCCTATTTTGCTCTGGTTGGTAGTGGAGTTCGATTCGCCGGGGCGATCGGTGGATGCAATTGTGCGCGCGCGAGCCTGTCCGCGGTTGGGGTCATCGTCATTCAGCGAAGGGCCAGAGGACCCGCCGTACGGCTCCTCGTGAGGAGATACGAGAATCTGCCGCGACTCGCCGCTCCCTCGGCGGTGCGTGGAGGAAGATCGGCAAGGGAGCGCGGGATCACCCTTTCTGCCTCATGGCCGCTTGGATTTGCGAAGTTGATTGCCGCTTTGGACCAATCGTGGAGCACATTGGATCGCCGATCGAGGGCTCGACTCTCTATCACCTTTGGTGAAAGCATCGTTCTCGTAGAGCGGCGATTCGATACGAAGCAGACCAAGAGGCTGGTCGGCCCGATACTGGTTTTCGCCCCGGGGACGAAGTCTGGCTCATGGCTGAAGGCGCGCATACGTTCGCGACGAATCCCCGCTCCAACTGTGGAGGTCTGGGCCGGGGTTCTCGACGGCAACTCTACGGGCGCAATCAGGGCCTCGGTTTCCGGTTCCCGCGGACCGGTGACGCTGGACGCGGGGGTCACTGAGTACCACAAGGAGCGTGGAGGTCCAATTTTGGTTCTGTACGAGCCGCACACCAGATACGGATTCCCTCTAGTGCAGCTGACGGGATTGGGACGCCGGTATCATCTTCGAATCAGGCTGCAGTCGGCAAGTACGCAATTGGGCCTCGTCCTGACCCGTCGTCGGAATCGCCCCATGGGACCCACCGAATCCGAGGAGACCGCTTTCGAGGTCGAGTTTGGGCTCGTACGTCGATTCTGCCTTGGGCGACTAGCGGTCGTTCAGCCGGTTCAATTCGAATTTCGCCCGCGGGTGGTCCATTTTACGGAGAGCTCGGCGCGCGGCGCGAGACTGCCTCGACTTCGGATGCTCCCAAGCCAACTGACCGAGCGCTATGGCAAAGCTTTGCCCTATTTCCAATCGGATCTCTTCATCGAGGCTGTTGATCTGGATTGAGAAGTCGTTGAGGAGTCGTTCGATATCAAGGTCCTCAATCTCGTAAGAGACCTGATGCAGAATGCTCGCCACGTCGATAGACGCGATCGCAGCAGTTGCTGAGACGACAGCTACCTCCGTGACGTCGCCAACAATGTCGGCGACGATTTGCCCCATTCCTTCGAACGTCCCCTCGAGCATGCTCATAGGTACGTCCCAGTCTCCCTGGCCGTTGCTGTTGTTCGAATCGTTGTCCCAGTCCCAGTCTTGCTCGTCATCCCGGTCTTGCTCGTCGTCCCGGTCTTGCTCGTCGTCCCAATCAATGGAACCGAGCGCCTGAACCGCGGCCCTGCGAATTTGAAGATCTTCATCCTGCGCGGCGCGAAGCAGAAGGTCCAAGAACGCCGGGTCCTCCATCTCGGCAATGGCGTAGAGTGCCATGCGGCGCAGGTCAGGACTCCCGTCGTCCATCGCCGCCGCGAGGGAGCGGAGGGCTTCAGGAGTTTCAATCTCCATCAATGCGTACGCGATGGCCATCCTCACTCCCTCATTTTCGTCATCGAGGCCCCTGGCCAGGGCCGGAACGCTAGCCGGAGCTTCGATTTCCCCCAATGCACCCGCTGCGCGCTCACGTATCTCGGCGTCAGAATCCGTGAGAGCGGCAATCAACGCCGGAACGGCCTCAACACTCTCCAACTCTCCGAGAGCGTACACCGCCATTGACCTGACCTCCGTGTCTGCGGACTCCATGGCCTTGATCAGAACTTGTACAACCTCGATCGTCGGGGCATCCTCGGCGATCTCAGCGATAGCCCAAACTGCTCGTTCTCGCACCTCCCGATCCGAATCATCGACGAGAGGCACGATTGCGCTCAACGCCGGTGCGTACTCCATCTCAGCGAGGGCCCAGACTGCTGTGGCCCTAACCTCGGCGTCCCCGTCAAGGAGCATGGCCATGAGAGCGTCCCCGGCACGGTGATCTCCTTCTTCGGCATTTTCGCCAATCATCCAGGCGATCTGTTGGCGTGTGTCCCGGTCTTGTGCCGATGCAGCCAGTGAAATCAGTGCTGGCACTACCTCGTCGGAATCCATCTCGCCGAGCATGTGCGCGGCTTGCCGGCGAAGCTGCTCGTCGGGATCTCTCAATGCGATGATGAAGGCGTCCACCACCTTCTTCTTTCGAGAGTCAATGGTATCTGGAAGCGCAACGCTGGGACGCCGCCAGGAAGCGGCAGAAGCCCTAGCGACTTCGCTCGAGGGGTTCGCTTGCGGAGTGGGATCCGGCAAAGTGGTAGGAATCGTGCGTTCCAAACCCGGCAGCACAATTCCGTTCACCACCGCGGCGGCCACCGGTGCGGGCTCCGTCTCCGGATTTGAGGCGGGCGACATCGCCGCAATCGGGAGAATGACCAGGACGGCCAGTCCGAATACTGCGCCCGAATTGACTCTGGTAAATGACATTCGACGGCGACTCGGGTCGAGAATGGATAGAACACGGCCTTCCAATTGGGAGGGCTTGGCCATAGCCACTGCACCAAGAGGTGAAGCGACGGTAGCGCGAAGGGAACTGGCAATATGTAGCAAGTTCTGTGCATAAGAGGACGGCCGACCTCCCTCGAGGATGACGTGGTCATCACACGCGCGTTCCCGCTCAACACGAAGACGGCGTGTTGCGACCCACATCAATGGGTTAAACCAGTGAAGCGCACAGGCCAATTGCGCCACCCACTGGGTCGTGCAATCCCATCGCTTGATATGCGCCAACTCGTGGGTCAACACGTGTCGCCGTTTTTCGTCCGACCATGCGTCCGCATCGGAAGGCAACAACACGACAGGCTTCCGACCACCCCAGGTCACGGGCATGGTGGTCGCGTGGCTCTTGAGCAAGGTGACGGTGCGAGTTATCCAGAGTCGATCCCCTAATTCTTCTGCAAGATCCAGCCATTCACCATCCGCGATTGGTTTCGCTCTGCGCGATACGAAAAACAGACCGAGGGCCCCAACAAGGTTGTGACCCAAGACCACTATTACTCCCAGGAGCCAAGCGCCAAAGAGCAGGATGGACCAGTGTGTATTCGAAACAGAAATCCCCAGAGCCTTGATGCTCGCAAGGAAGGCGTTCTGATTTTGGGCAGGTTGCGCGAGCGATAGCTTCTGTTCAACCGGAATGGAATCGGGACCGACCGCCGATTCGGCAGTAACCTCGGAGGGTGTGCTCGAATCTATCGGGACGGCATCGCCCGATGGTGCTTCTACCAACAAGGTGCCATTTGACGGCGGGGTCGGCAGTGCGTCTTCTGTTGGCAGTATCGTGGCTGTCTGAGACGGCAATACTCGCCAAGAAGGGACCACTGCGGAAATCATAGGCAGGACAAGAACTCCCGCTACGGCCGCCATCCAGATGGCGTGTCTGACCGCAGCTGATCGGTGTCTCAACGCGAACGTCGCCATCCCCGCGGTGGCGAAAACGAGTGTAGCCTTGATAGATAGATCAAGAAGGGCTGCCACGACTGCAGTTGCGGACGTGGGCTGTAGCAGTGTCTGGAATACCTCGTTCATGGCTAGCGGCCCTCCTGGCGTGCTTTTTCGATCTGGCGCTCCAATCGCGCCAGTTCGTCCTCGGATAGTTCAGTATCGGCATGCTCGAGAAGCGCCGCGACTGCCTGGGAAACCGAGCCTTCGAAAAATGTCGCCACAACGTGCTGAAGCGCGTTCCCGCTGGCCATTTCGGCGGGGACTGTGGGCTCATAAACGTAGCGCGGGCCGACCTTTTCGTGCCTGACGTGCCCCTTGTCCTCCAAAATCCTGAGTAAGGCCCGGACAGCGGAGTAACCGGGTGCGTCGGGCAGGTTGTCCATCACTTGCGCCGCGGTTGCCTGGCCCAACCGATAAATGGCGTCCATGATCTGACGCTCGCGTCGGCTGAGGGCGGTCTGAAGGGAATCGGTCATCGAGTTGCTCATGGGGGGGCGTTACGACGGGTACAGGCCTGTGTTACATGCCGATGTTAAATTTCTAACACCAATCTACACGCCCCGACGCGAAGGGTCAACGCCCATGCTGCAATATTAGCATCTAATCGACGCGATGGTACTCCCCGAGCGCATCATGAATTGAATACTCACCCTCCCAAACGAAAACTCAGGAGAAGAGAGCCCCGGATTTCAGTCGCGGGGAGTATGTCAACTCATTCTGACACGGCGGCAGCTCCCGAGTCCCTATTTGATGAGCACCAAGAGTCTGGAGATCGAGCCACCTTCCGTTGACATCCGGTACAAGTACGTGCCCGTGGGAAGGGCTCCGGCTGCGAACTGAACTCGATGCGGTCCCGCCTGTGCCATGCCGTCGACGAGCAATGCGACCTCGCGACCGAGCGGATCATAGACCGCAAGCCGGACATACCCGGCGGCGGGGATCTCGAAGCTTATTGTGGTCACCGGGTTGAACGGATTCGGATAGTTCTGGCCCAAGTAATACCCATCGGGAAGCTCCTTGCCTGGCCCACCCTGATTCGTGGTGGCGGTCGGAGTCAAACTATCGAGGACAAGTGTCTCGCCATTGGACGTACCCAGGAAAATCTGCGCGGAGCCTGACACAGCAATGAAAGTGACATTGCCGGAACGAAGACTCAACTCAGAGAAAGTCGCCAACGTGTTGGGAGTGTCCCAGCTAAATGCTCCGAAACCCCAACTCCCGACAATGAGATCGCTGTCACCGGCACCGTCCATGGCGAATGCCAGCGTGCGCGTTTCTGGGGTTACGACAGACAGGTCCGATAGTGTCACAGTCGGACCGATCCGGGTCCAAGAGCCGGTGAAGTCGGTTGCACCGCTTGTGAGATCGGACCTCCAGACTCCCTTGCCCGTGGCGGCATACAGGTAGTCGGCGTCCGGGGAGAACTCCAGATCGAAGACGTGACCAGCAAAATCGTCTCCGGAGCCATCAGTATCCAGCAGCGCATCGTTCTCCACGGCCGCGGTACCGGCGTCGTCAAGCACCTCCCAAGACGAGCCGTAGGCTTGAGAGACAAACACACCGCCTCCGAGCAGGCCTGCGTAAACGACACCCGCAATGGTCGGATGGCTGACCAAGGACCATGGTGTATCAGCCGAGACACCAGGCAACGACGCCACCTCATGCCATGTAGTGCCGCCTGAGAGAGAGCGATAGACCAGCCCATTGCCCGCAGACATATACAGAATTCCCGGAGTGCTGTCTTCCACGATGGCATAGACAATCGAGAAGCCGCCTGGCGTGGTCCATGTCTCTCCACCATCGTCTGAGCGGTACAACCCGGAAGCGCCCCAGGCCCCCAGCCACAGCGTGCCATTCGAGTCCTGGAATAGGTCATTGACCACTAGCGGGAACGGTAGCCCTGTTGCGCATGGTCGCCATCGATTCCCGATTGCAGCGAGGGGCAGGGCCGGACGAGGCCATTCGCCGACGACGACCTCTGGGATCTTGCACCATACGGCACCGTCCAGGCCCGGGGATCCCTGGAAGAGCCCGACCAGCAGCGCCTCATAGGCTCCCTGACTCGTGATCCTGTTGTAATACGTAGCCGAATTCACATGCGCCTTGGTCGGAAATTCGAATCCCAAGGACAGTTCGAGGGTCGCTGTGTCATTCGCCGTCCGGCTATCCTGCGTAGCACTCGATGTGAAGCCTACTTGGCGGTCTTCGGCAGGATTGACGAATCCCGTGACCGACAGAGTCTCGCTAGAGCCGACCGCAATCGATGGTATTGACCAGGTTGGAGCGAGAAATGAGGTACCCCCGCTGGCGGTGACCCCGAAGCCAGAAGCCAGCCAATCGGAAAACGCGGAGTCCATTGCTACGGTAACACAATTAGCGTCCGAAGGCCCGTTGTTCCTGGCCGTCAGGACCAGCTCTGTGCCGTTGGACCCAGACAGGTCATCGGTTGCGTATAGAAGCGAATAATTCAGAGAGAGTCCGACATCCGCGCTCCCGTTCGACTCGATTTCGGTAAACAAGACGTCCGTATGCGCGCCTGTAAAGCTCACGGTGCCCACCCCCGCCACATTTGTTGTGGCGTTGACCGCGGCTCCATTGGAGAAGTCAAATGCGAGGGCATCGCCGGGGCAGACCCCTGAGGGAGCCCCTCCGTCGATCGCAATCGAGTAGCGGCTCGTGGGCGTGACCGTGAACAGGGTCGCACCGGACCCACCGCTGACGGAAAGATTCGAGAAGGTCCCTGCGAGGGGCGAATCAAGATCGCCGACGATTATGCTCTCTGCCCCTCCGCCGGAGCTCGTGATCGTCAGGGAGGTCGTCGGATTCTTGAAAGAGACGGACTCCCCACCGACGTCGGAGTCGATGAACGAGAAGCCGTTCCCGGATGCTCCGTCTGCTGTATCCGAAAGGGTAATCGTTTCTGCCAGCGCGCTCGAGAAATCGAACGAGCGAGTCGCCGAACTCAGATTGTCGGTGATGGGCGACAGGTTCGTGTAGCCGATGACCGTTGGCCCAGTGCTCACGGTAATCGTTCCAGCTGAACTAGTAGTGAAGACGTGACTCACTGAAGCCTGAGTCAGGCCAGAATCCTCGATGACTAGTGTGTTGAAGCCAGTCCCACCGTCAAATGTTATCGGGATACCCGCGGTAGCCATGGCACCGCCAATCGTCAGCACCGAGTTCTCGTTTGCTCCGACAAAGTCTAAAGAGGTGAGAGCAGTGAGGAGGGCCCTGAAGATCACGCTCCCTGCCCCGTCGGAGTAGGTCACATGCGTGCCATCCGAATCCACCCGCCCCACACCCGTGATCATGTCAATCTCGATCGCCGCCGACGACATGATGTCGATCACATAGTCCTCCACCTCGCCGTCTGGCTGAAATCCGCCGGCCTCGACAAGAGATCCAGGCTGGCTCATCGCTCCCGTCACACGAAACCGAAGCCCGGCCGCTAACGCGGTCCCGGCCGGCAGCGTGAATGTTACCACATTCGATCCCGAGCTTAAGAGGTGGTTAGAGATGATGTCCTCACCACCATCGAGAAGGGAGCCGTTTCCGTTCGCGTCCACCCACCCTTGCAGGTACGCCGTTCCGGCGCCAGAAAGCTCTACAACGACCGAGTTTGTAGATCCTGCAAGAAGCCTTGAGAACGAGGAGCCATCCGGGTCCTGCAAGTAGAAAGTGATCCCATCTTCGTCGTCCACCCCACCCAGATCGTCTCCCCCGACCGTGAGCCCGGCGTCCGCCGAAGTCAGGCCGTCAGGTTCCGAATCTCGAACTGAACCCAGAATCGGGCCCGTCGGGACATGGCGGGCCGCGTCTCCAGCGCCTAAAATGGTCACGGGATCGTGCGCCACGGGAAGATCTCCGAAATCCATGAGGCCCGCTCCTGTCACATGGAAACTGGTCGGATTCTCATCCGGATCATCATTCACCATGATCATGCTCGCAACCTGGGTGCCCGCATCTGTCGGTGAGAAGGTGATGACTATCTCCCGGCTCCCTCCGATGGGCACCCATGTGGATGGCGGCCACGCGGTGAATATCGCTCCAGCACCGGGCGTCACATCTCCGAACGAGATGCTTGTGACCATCAGAATTCCCGTTCCATTGTTGCTGATGGTGATGGTGCTTTGTTCGGAACTCCCAACATTCACCCCCTCAAGATCGCGATCGGTTCCGGAAGGGGCAGCATCATCGCTGGCGAAGACACCGGCCGAGTCCGACATTTCCAATTCCGGCGTAGGAAAGGCCAGGCTGAACGGAATTTCGTTCGCTCCGGTCTCGGTACAACTCTCGGGCACGCCAGCCGGGCAATCGACTCCCTGGCCGCCCAGGAGCTGTTCCACGTCCATGGGCGCATTCGCTTTTGCCACAACAAAGGAATAGACACGCCCGGTCTGAATGGCCGGTTGCGAGAGAATCACCACGGTGTTCAGGCCATCGACCGGGGTGAATTCCTCTTTGGCGAACAGGACCATGATCCCGGACGGCTGGTCCGCATAGAGATGGACCTCGGCCGTAGTGGCCGTCTTCTTGTCATCCACGTTGAAGGAGACGGAATACAGGTTGCCGCTGCAATCGGCGGTGAAATAGGTGCCACGGCCGTCTGCAGAGCCAATCTCGGCGACACTATCGCCTCCTCCTGGAGAAGTTGGCGTGGTGCATGATTGCGCGGTCGCCACACCCACCCCAAAGGTCCCGAAGGAGAGGAAGGCGACGGCCGCCATGGCAATAACATTGCGGATTGCGTGGCGCGCTGGATTCGGTGTCAGGCTCATTTCGACGGATTCGAGGTGGCAGATTCGGCACTGGGCCAGCTCGGGCCGAGTAGTGCTCTTCTTGCCTATTAACGCCTCAACTCGATCTATTTCAGGTCGACAGCCTCACAATCGACGCAATGTCCGATTAGCGCTAAAGATTTCGCTCAAAAGAGGCCGTTCAGGAGCCACCTTCTATCGGTACACCGTGGTCCAACCCAACTCAGGAGAACTTCCCGTCCGGTAAGCCTGACCGATGCGAAGATCGAAATTGATGACATGTAAGAGCTTGAACTCGATACCCACTCCTCCACCAACTGATGTCAATTGAACATCCAGATCGGCTGTCGCACTAAGCCGCTCCGCGAATCCGTAGAGGTAGACCGCGTGAACGAAGGCGGGAAATATGAGCGTGCCGTTGTCGGGAAATAAGACGGGCTGGATGGCCTCGAGACCGGTTCTGACAAACGTCCCGCGGCCTGGAACTCTGTTTTCATGGCCTCTGGGCATGAAGAAGTCCGTATTGAATACGAAGCCTCTCGTCTGAGTAAGTGATGCCACCTCCAACTTCAGTCCGGTGTTGAATCGGCTGAGGAACGGGAGGTAGAGATTGATCTCGTTGAACAGGGACGTCGCCGCTCCGCCAAAGGCATCTTCGACGAACTCAAATTCGGCGAGCGAGAATACGGTCAGGCCTCTACTCGGCCAGAGATCGCGAAGATTAGACTGGAGTCCGATCCCGAGCGAGGCGATGGGCGTGAGACTTGTTCGGCGGATCCAGTCCCTAAGGACTTGGTCATCCTCGCCCAAGAGTCTGTTCTCCTGGAAATCAACGAAGAAACCGAAGTTCGCCGTGCTCCGGTGGATATCATCTTTCAAGAGGATCGGTAGCTGAATCCCAAACTCCACTCCACGTTCATCTCTGATCACCCGGGTGAGCGGCACCGACGGGTCGCCGCTGGTCCGAGCAAGCCTTTGGTCTGGCCGGCGATACAGCCTCAACCTTGGGCGGATGGCTGTGAAAGCAGAGGTAATCCCGATCTCCCCCCAAGCGCGCCCACCCTGAAAAAAACCTTCGCCCCAGTACGACCAGAGCGAGAGAGGATCAGTCCCCTGCAGCGCCAGGCCAAGACCGGCACCCAGGTCTGCGCCCGGTCCTGACCTGGGCTCTTCGTAGTACACAGTCGGGTACAGCATCCGAGGCTTGAGATGACTCAAACTCTTGTAGCGCCCGGCCAGCGTTGCAACCCCGACCGTGTCCACGAATGCCGCGGCAACCGGCGGAGCCTCGACGGGGTAGTCGGCCAGCGGAGCTTCTGACGGCTCGAATGCCATCACGCGGAGTTCGAATCGCTGATCCGCGAACTCCGAGAACGCCAGTCGAGTACCGTCGGGAGAGACGGCAGGATCGACGGCCCCGTAGGCCACGTTCGTAAGCTGACGGACGGATTCATCCTCCGGAGAGTAGGCGAAGACGTTCAGAACCCCCGATGGGTCTGCGGAAAACACGATCCACGCGCCATCCTGTGACCAGGTGGCATCATAGACGGACCCGTGTGCGAAGGACACGATCGGATTTAATTCCTGCCTTCCCTCATCGAAGAGGTACAGTCCTTGGTGGCCAAGGCGATTGAGTATGACTGCTGCGCGCTCGAAGTCGGGACCGGGCTCCAGCTGAATGAATCGGGTTCGACTCGTTTCAATGACCGGGGTGAATCCACTCGTCGGACTACCCACTACCCAGTTGGAGAAGGCACCATCGATCTGGATGGCCCACATCCGCCCATCGGGGAGCGCCACCGGACTGAGGAGGCCCGCACCATGCGTGAGACGCTCCTGTTTCCCCGACCCCAGATCAATCTTAAATACGTCCGCATGCGACCGCGATGAGGCGATGGGGCTTCGCACGTAGCGAGTGGCAAGAATGGACGTCGAATCAGGGTTGATGGAATACTGGAGATCCTCCGTGAGAGCATGATGTGCCACACCCGACATGCTCCCGGTGGCCATGTCTATTCGATAGAGTCCGCGCCTCTGGTTGTAGTCTGACATATACGCCAGGACCGTCTCGTTGTCGACCCACCTAGGCTTGCGAATTATCTGGCCAACATGACCGGCAACCAGCCGCGACCCTGATAGCGGTCCAAGCGAGGCGAGCCGCTTGGCCTCATCCTGAACGGCTTTCGCTCTCAGCTCTCTCCCGAAAGAACGTGGGAACTGACGGATGCCGTACCAGAAACTAACCCCGTACCCCAACAACGGGAATCGGTTATGGAACTTCGACGCCCTGCTGAGCGCCGGAATGTGCCCCGCGGAATCGGCCAATTCGGCCATGAGGGCCGCGCCGCCCTTGTAGAATCGGTCTGTTGGTCTGGTATATCGCGGAGCCTCCAGCATCTGAGCCAAGGTCCAGGGCCTCCCGGCGCCGGCGGCGGCCTTGTACTGCATCGAGAACCAGGGGTGGTTCGATCGACCGGCTCCCGGCTCGATAGAGCTCTCCAGAAATACGGCGGCGCCTTCAATGATGCCCGGGGGCGTCCAGAGATTCAAGGCTCGCGCCATATCCGGCGCGAAAGGCCTGAGCAGCGAAGAAAAACCAAACCCGGCCCTGTAGTCAGCCTGTGCAGCATGCACCAACTCGTGAGGCCCCACGGCCGCGAGCCAATCGGAGTGTCGGGGTGAGAGCGACCTGCCGAAGAGTGCCACTCCGTCGACCTCGGAGTGAAACGGCACCGGTGTGAGGAATCCGTTCCCTCTTTGACTGAATCGGTTGAGCACGAAAGGCATCCGAAAGTCCTCTGAGATCGGGAATATCTCCGAAACCGCGGGCAGGTGGAGTTCCAGCACCGCCGCCAACTCCCTCGCCTGATCTTCCGTGCCTTCCTGGTAGATCACGTCAAAATGCCGAGAGCGCATCACCAGGTAATCCACCCCGGGGGGCCTAAAAAACGATGAGTAGACCGGAATGACCTGACCGCTCGCGAGGTCACCAAGCAGCGACAGCGCACAGACCGACAAAAGTATCCTGATTGACATCGAGGGGATGCGCGCCTTTTTTGCGGGTGAAGAATTCGGTCGAAGATAGACAGAACCGACTCGAAACTGCTCCCCGGTGGCGCCGCGTTTCCCCGAGAATTCCCGGTGACGCCCGTGTCCACTATTCCCCCAGCGTCGTAGCGTATTCCCGAGAATTCCCGGTGCTGGCCGTTGCCAATTT
>CAYXSE010000084.1:0-13706 GCA_964466675.1 uncultured Rhodothermales bacterium
TCCCGAGTCCGTGGTGGACATGTACCTGGACGGACGTGTTCAGGAATTCAAGAAGCAGGCCGGGGACAGACTTCCCGACGATTTCGATGAGGAGGCCTTCAAGGAGGCGGGTCGGGATGATTCCACCAGGCAGGCACGGTGGATGTTTGTTCGGGATCGGGTCACCAAGGATGAAGACCTCTCGATCTCAGAGGAGGACCGCGTGGCCTTTTTCGAGAAAACCGCGTCCGCAGACGACGGTCTCACTCCCGAGGTGATGATCCAGTACTATCGCTCTATGCCGAAGATGATGGGCCAGTTGGATGATCGGCTGCTTACCCAGAAGGTAGTGGACTTTTTTGCCGCCCAGACTACCGTGGTTGGCAAGGATCGCGAGGCGATGGAAGCGGAAGCGAGGGCAGAGCGAGGGGAATAAGGGGCTGCGACTCCGGCACGGGTGTTGCATCACTTTTGGAACCGGTCCAAACAGGTCCGGTTATCGAGGCCGAATAACAACGCGACAAGAGTAACATGGTCGACCAGTTCATCAAGTTCTCCAAAGGACTTGACCGTATCCCCAGTGACATCTACAGCGGTCCGCTGGACGCAGGCGCAATGGGCACCCTGGTGCCGATGGTCGTCGAACAGACATCGAGAGGGGAACGGGCCTACGACATTTTCAGTCGCCTGCTCAAGGAGCGCATCATCATGCTTGGCACCCCCATCAACGATGCGGTTGCGAACCTGATGGTCGCCCAGTTGCTTTACCTGACCTCCGAAGACCCGGATCGGGATATCAACATTTATGTCAACTCGCCGGGCGGATCCATCGATAGTGGATTGGCGATCTACGACACGATGCAGTACATCAAGCCAGACTGCTCAACGATTTGTATCGGACTGGCGGCCTCCATGGGCTCCGTCCTTCTCGCCTCAGGCGCGAAGGGTAAGCGCATGGCATTGCCGAACTCCCGCGTCATGATTCACCAGCCATGGATGGGAGGCGTGCAGGGTCAGGCTTCCGATATCGAAATCCAGGCCCGGGAGATCCTCAAAATGAAGGCGAATCTCTACCAGATCCTGGCCGATCACAGCGGCAAGACCCGCGAACAGATCGAGGCAGACGGAGACCGCGATCATTGGCTCAGTGCCAGAGAGGCGGTAGAGTACGGCTTGATTGATACCGTGTTGACTCCGGGCACCAAGGGCGCAGAGAAGAAGAAGGACGAAGACTAGACTCAGTTGACCAGGGTCATGGTCTTCGATTCCGAGCCTCCGCGAGAAGTCACGCGGTAGAGATACGTGCCGCTGGGTAGGTCGCTCGCCACGAAGGGCACCTCATACGGTCCCGCTGTCAGCCACTGGTCGGTGATGACTCGAACTTCGCGACCGGCCAGATCATAGACGGCGATCCTAACGGCGCCAGATTCCGGCACATTGATCCGAATCGTGGTTCGTCCCGCGAAGGGATTGGGATAGTTCTGGAGCGCGAAACCCTCGACGATGGGTCCCGATTCGTTCTCCGATTGAAACCGGCCCAAACGCGAGCGCTCTACGACTAGCTCCACAGGGATTCTGACTTCCGTCCCGTAGAAATCGTTGGCCCGGAAGAGGAAGGCGCCTGTGTAGAAACCTGGCTGGAGGCGTCCAGCGGAGATCGTTAGTTCGATCGTCGCGGGCCCGCTCCGACCCAGGACCTGGCTTTCCCGTCCGATCAACCAATGCTCTCCCCCGCCTTCCTGCGCCACCGACCAACGGACAGGCTGATTGCTGGGATTGACTCCTCGACGTTCTACGGTGATGACCTGACCCTCCGTCAGGGATATTTCGATCTTGGTCGGGTCCAGCGTGGTGGCCGGGGCGTGAGCAAAGATCTTTCCCACCTCAAAAAATTCGCTTCTGGCCGGGCCCACGGCGATGTCCCAGACCCCTTCCTGAAGATCGCACGGGCCCAGTTCCTTGGGACGATCGCAGTCCGCGCAGTCTGGGCGAGCAAGGCTTTCTCCTCGGTCGAAAGGATCAATGAATCTGCCCGAAGTATCAATCCTCCTCGCATTTTCTGAGTTCACGGACAGACTGGCTGTCGTTGTGCGCCACAGCTCCCTGTCCCGACGAACAGGATCACGCGCTACGGTCAGGGGCGGCGCGGCGATGAAACACAACTCATCACCCCGTTTCAGCCAGACATCCACACCGTGGTTGTGCAAGCCCTGGGCTCCGAAGGCTGTCGAGGGCCGGTTCACCTTGAGCTCGAGGTCGATCGTGCCTTTATGGCCGAATCCCCGATTTACCGCCTTCAGAGAGAGTTCCGCCTCGCCACCAGCCATTTGATAGGTTTCGGGTAGCACGTTCCATGTGTCCGAGGACATCGCCTGCACGGCGACGTACCATGTCCCGGCGTCCAGGCAATTGACCAAACGACGATCGGTCGTGAAAGACACGGACACTTCCGAGCCGGCCTCCAGTCGAACCGTTTTCCCATCGACCAGACAATCGCCGGTGGAATCGAACTCCTCATCCCGAGAAAAGAAAACTCGGAATTCCTCGGTTCTGGGCGCTCCGGTTGGATTGATCGCGGTGAAACTCAGGTCGAAGTCGCTCGCAAAGTCGCCGAGGTCCGTGACAATACTCCCGTCCGTCTCCCATTCGCCCGACAGGTTTCTCAATTCGACGCGGGCCGCGCTGCTCGCGGCCATGCTGCCGGCCAGATCGTCCTGATCAAGCGCCGGGCCATTCTTGTCCAGAATCGCGACTACCACCAGCAGCAGAAGCAGTCCGCCCCCGATGATCGTGAATCGACGAAATTTAGTCCTCTTGGATGGCATAGTCCGGCGGTTGGGTCGTGTGAAAGTACACGCCAACCGTCGGGGGGTTGGAAGACCCGTTGAGAGCCTGTCGCGGAACTGCAGCCGGGGCTCGCTCAGCGAGGCGTTCGTACCAACTCAGCGAGGCGTTCGTACAACCAGGAGTCTGATTTCGGTCATGTCCTCCATGGCGAAGCGAATGCCCTCGCGACCCAGCCCACTGTCTTTGACGCCGCCGTAGGGCATATTGTCTACTCGCCAGGAGGGAACGTCTCCAATGATGATGCCTCCGACATCGAGACGATCCCAGGCTAGTTGTGCGCGATAGAGATCTCGCGTGAAGATGCCCGTCTGGAGGCCGAAAACGCTGTCATTGACCTCGTCCAGCGCCGTTTCGAAATCGCTGAATCGACTCAGGATGGCTACGGGTCCGAACGCTTCCTCGCGAAAGAGGGATTGGTCTTTACCGACGCCCTCTAGGAGTGTGGCCTCCATCATCACGCCGTCACGTCCACCTCCGCAAAGCAGTGTGGCTCCGGCCGCGACCGCCTCTTTTACCCAGCCCTCGATTCTTATGGCCTCTCGTTCCGAAATCATGGGACCTATGAACGTCGAGGGGTCCTGGGGATCACCCATAACCAGCGGCTCGGTCGCGCTGACCAGTCGAGCGCGAAGGTCTTCGTAGACGTCGTCGTGTGCCAGAATCCGCTGCACACCGACACAGCTCTGCCCTGACTGGTAAAACGCACCGAATACGAGCCGTTGCACCACGTCCTCCAGGTCACTTCCCTCGTCGACTATGCACGCCGCGTTGCCTCCCAATTCCAGGATAACCTTCTTCTTGCCCGCTTTGGCTTTGAGCGCCCAGCCTACCCCTGGAGAACCGGTGAAGCTAAGTAGCTTGAACCGTTCGTCTGTCGTGAACAGTTCTGCGGCATCGCGCCGGCACGGAAGGATTGAAAATGCTCCGGGTGGGAGATCTGTCTCCGCCAGCACCTCTCCCATGAGAAGCGCGCCGACCGGCGTCAGACTGGCTGGTTTCAGTACGAAAGGGCACCCTACCGCGAGGGCGGGAGCGATCTTGTGCGCCGCCAAATTGAGCGGAAAGTTGAACGGGGCGATGAAGGAACAGGGACCGATTGGCACCCGCTTCCACATTCCGGTGTAGCCGTGAGCGCGAGCCGAAATCTCCAGATTCATCACCTCGCCCGACATCCGGACACTTTCTTCTGCTGCGACTCGGAAAGTGTCTATCAGCCTCGAGACCTCTCCGCGGCTGTCTTCGATGGGCTTGCCAGCCTCCAGACAGAGGGACAGGGCAAATTCGTCGAATCGCTCCTGAAATCGATCCACGCAGTGGTTCAGGACCGCCTGCCTCTCGTAGGGCGCCATCTCACGCATGGGCTCCTGGGCGCGTGCTGCTGCCTCGATAGCTTGATCGATGGCCCGCGTGTCGGCCAACGGCACGCGAGTTACTACTTCCCCGGTGTATTTGTCCGTGACCTCGAGGTCCGTGTTCGGAGTAAGGGCCTCGCCAGCGAGGTAGTAGGGATAAGAGTCTTGAAGGGACATTGGACTAGATGGGACACACGATCTGGCCCAGCTTCTCGGTCAGCTTGGCGTTCTCGCGGTAGTCAATTGGCACGACAACCAGGCTCGGCCGGTCCTCATTGAGGGCACGTTCGAGCGCTCCGCGCAGGTCCCGGGCGTTCTCGACGCGCTCGCCATGCCAGTCGAAGGCGGCGGCCAGCTGCATGAAATCGGGATTGTCGAAGCTGAGATCCGTGTGCCTTCCAAATTGTCCATCCTGTTTCCACTCGATGAGCCCGTACGCTCCGTCCTCCCATACGAGCACAACGATATTGGCCCCTATTCGCCGGGCGGTCTCCATCTCCTGAACATTCATCAAGAACCCACCGTCGCCGCATATGGCCAGGACTTTGGAGTTGGGCCGGGCGAAAGTCGCCCCGATGGCGCCGGGCAGCGCAAAACCCATGGAGCAGAAGCCGTTCGAGATGAGGCAGGTGTTCGGCTCGTCGCACTGGTAATAACGTGCGACCCACATCTTGTGAGCCCCCACATCACTAAGCAGGATATCGTTGGGTCCAAGCGCTTCCCGAACGTCCCAAAGCACTTTCTGGGGGCGAATCAGGCCTTCGGTGTCATCGTCCTTGTGAGCCGCAAACTCGGCCAGCATATCCTGTCTGATGGTGACATGTTGGCGCTGATCGGCACGAATGGGCTCGTTTTCCAGGCGCTGATTCAGCATCCAGAGGGTATGGGCGAGATCTCCGACGACCTCGACCTCCACGGGATAATTCTCGTCGACCTCGGCAGGAAGGAAATCGATGTGGACGATGCGTTTATCCGCCTCCGCGTTCCAGAGACGAGGGTGGTATTCCACCAGGTCATAGCCGAGCGTGATTACCAAATCGGATGCGTCCAGAGCACAGGCTACCAGGTCCTTCGCCTGCAAGCCGATGGTAAAAAGGCAGTACGGTGCAGTTCGGGGCACGCAACCCTTGCCCATGAACGTGCTGATGACGCCGATGCCAGATGCTTCCGCGAAGCGTCTTAGCTGTTGACTGGCGCGCTTGCGCACGCACCCATTTCCAGCAAGAATCACAGGCCTTTTGGCCTTTCGAATCAACTCCCAGGCAGCGTCGACGATCTTGTCGGCAGGTACGGGCCGCCTGACCGGCCGCCTACTCAGCGGCCGCAGGTTCTCGACTTCCTCGGCAGCGATGTCTTCGGCCAGTTCGATGTGGCAGGCCCCCGGCTTCTCGGTCGTGGCCACCTTGAAGGCCTTTCGGATCACTTCCGGTATGTTCTGGGCATTAATTATCGGCGTCGCCCATTTCGTCACCGGTACGAACATGGACACTACATCCATATTCTGGTGGCTCTCCTTGTGTTGCCGGCGGCTATCTGCCTGTCCCGTGAGCGCCACAAGCGGAGCGCGGTCCATGTTCGCGTCGGCCACGCCGGTCACCAGATTGGTAGCACCGGGGCCCAACGTGCCGAGGCAGACCCCAGCCTCCCCCGTCAGCCTACCGTAAACATCGGCCATGAAGGCCGCTCCCTGCTCATGTCGACACAGGATGAACTCGATCGGCGAGTCCTCCAACGCCATCATGAAATCGGCGTTTTCCTCACCCGGAACACCGAAAATGCGAGAGACCCCTTCTTCGCGGAGGCATTCTACAAAAAGTTCTGATGCGTTCACTTTAGCTACGGGTTGTTGACAGCTTGTAAATGTAACAGGCCGGGGGGGTGAAGCAAACGGTGGGGGCTGGTGGGGGAGTCCCCGGACAAGCTCGGTCCGCAAGCTGCGGACTACAAAGAATGGCTGAAGGCGCTCAAGACCCGGGTGCGCCAGGTTCAGCTCAAGGCGGCGATCGCGGTCAATCAGGAGCTTCTGGGTTTCTACTGGGAGCTCGGCGCCGACATGGTCGAGAAGCAAAAAAGCGCAGCCTGGGGGAGTGGTTTTATCAAGCAACTCAGCCAAGACCTCCGGGCGGAATTCCCGGAGATGAAAGGGTTCTCCTTCAGCAATATCAAATACATACGCCAGCGGTTTCTGTTCTATTCCGATGCGTTGCCAAAAGGGCAGCAGGCTGATGCCCGATTTGAGAAGCAGCCCGTCTCGCAAATCTCTAACCGCTGGTGGGGAAAGAGCTTCTGCGCTTCTGCCGAAGAAATCCGAGACAGCGTCTCGGATTTCGGGCGCTGCAAGAGAAGACCGAGAATCGACGCCACCGTTCTCGCTTAGCTGGTCGCACTACGTTTTTCTTACCGGGATCAAGAACCCGACGAGCGTTCTTTCTATGAGATAGAGGCCACGACTCAGGGCTGGCCCCTGCGAGAGCTCAGGCGCCAGTTCAACAGCGGACTCTACGAAGTTGGGCGACCTCACATCTGCGGCTGCGAGGCAATCCGCAGCGTTTTCTTGTCATGCCGCGGACTCCCGAGCGACGTCCCAGCCCGGAAACACTAGAACGGCAGGATGGACGCAGAGCGCGCGGGCAACAACCTTTGCTCTTTCGACTCCGAGGTTCACTCGGTCATTTTCGATTGCCGAAATTGTGGACTGGGGAATGCCGGTAAGTCCAGACAATTCATTCTGACTTAGCTCCTGGAGTTCCCTGACAATACGCACGGACTCACCCACCGAGACCGTGACGTTTTTCCGGGCGCGACTGAATTCACTGGTTTCCATGTTTCACTTTCTGCGATTGTCATGAGGGTTGACCTCAAAGACGAGGACGAACAATTTGTCCGCCTCCACGCGATAAATCACCCGGTATTGTCGGTTGAGGCGGGAGGATCTGTGACCCTTCCAGTCCCCACATGGCGATCTATGACCGCTACGTGAAGCGCGAGAGCGAGCATCCTACCGTTGCACCCTCGGCCGTTTGTCAGGCTGTCACGCCGCACCATAAACCCGAGGCTGCAGCGACGCCAGCGCTCTGAAAACACCCTCAATCACCTCCTTCTTCCCCGCGAACAGCACCTCCGGCCCGCCCGCGTGCAGATTGCTGAACGGCGGCTCGTACAACGCCGACGCCTTCATCACGCCCCTGGCCGTCAGCTGGTCGATGACCATTTCGATAAACCGAATCTGCGATACCGTCAAGCTGCGATCACTGAGGAACTGCGAAAAGGCCGCCTGAGCCGCAGCGCGATCCATCCCTACCATCCTCCGCACGAAATGCGTAAGAGATGGTGCGCCGCTCTTGGTCAGAAGTCCAGAAAGCAGGATCTCCCCATCCTCCTCACCAATCTTTGCCAGCGTGGCTTCCAGTGTTTTCAGGTCCACCTCCGTTAGTGGTTGACCGCAGCGCACGCGGTGGATCTCGATCTGATCCAGATGATCGTTCAGATATGCCTGAACCTTCTTCTCATACTGCACGCCCGTCATCTTGGGGATGTAGACCACCTCGTCCTCGCGAACACCCAGCACCTCGTCTTTGAAGTCAGTGTACACCATGTTGCGCTTCTTCTTGTCGAGGAAGGGCATGAGACCGCGGAGCCGTACGCGGAGCTCTTCCAGTTGGTTGACGCCGATCCCCTCCCAGAAACTCATCTCCTGGATACTGGCGAGGTAGGCCAGCTGGCTTGCTACAGCCGGAACGCTGCCTTTCTCTTCCAGCAGCATCGCGATTTCGACCACGCGCTGCCGCTGCCTTTCAAGCACGCCGGCGTCTCCGTCCATCAATGCAAGCTGCATCCGTAGCGCCGTCAAATCGAAAAGACGCGACTCGATCTCATCGGTCTCAATCTCGCTCGGCAGGCCGGCCACTTCCCGCTGCAACGTCTCCCGGTCTTCTTCGCTTAGGTCATCCCAGGTGCTCCGCTTCTGGAATCGCTCCACGGCCTCCTGATGCATCCGAACGATGAAGTTCTCCTGGTTCATCTTCTCGACATGACCATGGAGACCCTCGGTGAGCGAGCCGCGGAGTGCGGCATCCACATCCACCTCAGGATTCGCCTGGACCTGTCCGAGCAGCTGGACTCTGGCGCGGAAGAGGCGCGTGCCTAACGGGGCGCTATCGCTTCCTTTGATGCCGTCGGGGTTCTCTCGAAAGAAGTCGAAGTTGAAGCAGAAGTCGAAAACACGGAAGTCCTGCTTGTCGTCTCCAGGCCCATTCAGATCGGGGCAGAGTCGCGTGCCGCGCCCGATCATCTGCCAGAACTTGATCTTCGAGTAGACGGGCTTGAAGAAGACGAGATTCGCTATTTCCGGCACGTCAATGCCTGTATCGAGCATGTCGACCGAGATGGCGATGTGGGGGGCCTTCTCTTTCTGGGAGAAGTCGTCGATCAGGCTCTGAGGATACTTGGCGTAGTGGTCGATGACGCGCGCGAAGTGTCCGGCGTAATGCGGATAATGGTGGTTGAAGCGTTCCTCGATAAACTTCGCGTGATCGTGATTGCGGGCAAAAATGATCGTCTTGGCCAGGCGGTCACCACCATCCACCTTGTGGCCGTTCTCCATCAGGTGCTGGAGGACTTTGTCCACCGTGTCCTTGTTGAAGAGCCAACTGTTGATGGCCGCCGCATTGACCTTGTCGGGGAGTTCGTCGGGGTCCACATCGTCACCCCAGTCCAGACTCTCCCATTGGGCCTTTTCCTCATCGCTGAGCGAGTCGTAGTCAATGCCCTCGCGGGGGAAACGCAGGTCCACCTGCTGGACCCGAGGCGGCACAAGGAAGCCGTCGCTTACTGCCTGGCTCAGTTCGTACGCATCAGTCGGGACACCCACCTCCAGTTCGAAAAGGTCGTAAGTATTCTTGTCTACCTCCTCGCGTGGCGTTGCGGTCAGTCCGACCAATAGGGAATCGAAGTAGCGGAAGATCTCGCCGTACTTCTGATAGACCGATCGGTGCGCCTCGTCGATGATTACGAGATCGAAATGGCCGACTCCAAAACGCGCCTCATTCCCCTTCGTCTCGTCGATCATGCCCATCATCGTCGGATAGGTAGAGACGTAGACCCTTCCCTCGGAATCCTTCTCCGTAACGAGGTTAACCGGGCTGGAGTCCGGCAGGTGCGCTTTGAAGGCATTGCACGCCTGATTCACCAACGAAATCCTGTCGGCCAGGAATAGGGCTCGTTTCACCCAACCGGATCGCTGCAGTAAATCTACTAGAGCAATTGCTGTGCGAGTCTTGCCGGAACCGGTAGCCATGACGAGCAGAGCCTTTCGGTGAGCCCCGGTGAACTGCTCCGAGATGCTGCCGATAGCCCTCTTCTGATAGTAGCGTTCTACGATCTCGTCCTTCACCTTGGTCACGTCGAGCTTGTCACGCTGGCTGCGGCGCAGGATCAGTCGGGCTAGCTCATCTCTCTTATAAAAGCCGGCAACCTGGCGCTGCGGGTATGTGGTGTCATCCCATAGCCAGATCGTATAGCCATTCGTGGTGAAGATCACCGGTCGTTGGCCGTGCATTTGCTCCAGGCAGTCGGCGTAAAGCTTGGCCTGCTGTTGGCCTACCTGCGGATCGACGGTGGTCTTCTTGGCCTCAACCACAGCCAGCGGCTTCCCGTCATCGCCCCAAAGGACATAATCGGCATAACCGATGCCGTTCGCATTCGGCATCCCCGTGACCTTGTATTCCCGATCGTTCTCTCCTTCGAGGGACCAGCCCGCCCGATGCAGGTCTACGTCGATCAGGTAGCGGCGGGTCTCGGCTTCGGAGTAGTCGTGTGTGTCCGGCTCCTCCTCAGCTGCGGCACGGATCCCTGCCAGTTGCTCGCGCAGGGCCTGGAGCTCGTCATTTAGGGCATCCTGCTCCTGCTGTCGCTTGAGTTTTTCCTCATTCTCGGCGACCAGCTGTTTCTCCAGCGCCTCCAACTCCTTGCGGGGAACTACGGCTTCGCTTCCGCGGGCCTTCGGCACGAGTTCCGGTTTCCAGCCTGCACCGCCACCGGCAGCCTCAGGCGTGTAAGTTCGCACCAGCCAATAACAGACGTGGTGGAGCTCTTTAACCACTTGCAAGGCATCGTACTGGCGGATCGGTCGGCCGCTGTGGACGGCCTGGTTGCCGACCTTCTGGATTACACGAGCCTTGTGAAAGACGGCCTGGGGGAGGAGATCCCGGAATGAGCCGTCATGCAGCAGTGCGCCCAGATTCTGGTCATACGGCATCCGCAGTGAGCTATCGTGCCGATACAGCCAGTGCACGATGGTCTCCAGCGCGAAGCGGCTTTGGAAGCATGCCGCTCGGGGATCGCCCATGATGTGACCCTCCGCCTTACGGGCGGCCTCCGCGATCGCGCGGAACTCGGCGGGCATAAAGGCGAAGTTGCTCATGGCGGGTCAGAGTTCTCCGTTGAAGGCGCGGGCCTGGAGGGACGCGAAGAGGGTGTCGAGCTCGGCCAGGTGGGTACAGAGGCGGGATTTTTGCAGTTGAATCGTTTTGACTATGCCCGCGAAGTGATGTTGGAGGTTGCCCGGAGGCTTCGTGAGACCAATGCTTCTCACATCCCTGAAGTTCAGTCCGGCTTTTACCCCCCCACGGCTTAGGCGTGAAAACTGGGCTTGCCCACCGGGCGATGCTAACTGGTAGCTGGCAAAAACAGAGTTCAAGTCACAGAATCTTAAGATGGCCAAGTGCTGGTTGATATATGCCTTACCTATGCCATCGGGGACAACAGCAGTCCTGCCTAGGTCTGCGGTAATGCTGAGCAAGAGGTCTCCGGGTTCCACCTTGGTGCGCCTAGACTCGGCGGATTCCGGTGAATTGACAAACGCGACATCTCCCAGATCAAGGTTCCCGTTCTTCAAGTTCTGTATTCGGATGAACAGATCGCCGGAATCGGAATAGTACTTCGCCCAGCCCCGAGAGCCGCTGGTTAGGAAACCGATCTCATCACCCACGTTCACCCTCGGCCACCCCATCGGATTGGTGACGGGATCCCCGAACATGTCGAGGAAGGTGGATTGGAGGAGGGTGTCGAGCTGGGCGAGGGACTCGCGGCGCTTGGCCCGCAAGGCGTCCGCCGCATCTAGTATCCCCGCAATCCGCTTCTGCTCGGCGAGGGGAGGGAGGGGGATGGAGATCTGCCTGAGCTTCTTTACCGAGAGATGTTTGACCGTAACAAACGGTGTCGAGTCTTCGATTTCCTTCAGCGTAACCGTCAAGAACCGACCCAAGTAATCTCGATCTAGATCTGCAGATACCGATTCTATCTTACAGACGCGCTGGTTGAGCAATGCTGGTGTCGACTGCCACCTGGCCAAATTAAACTGGCCGTCCATTCCAATAAGGTAGTCACCTCTCGATACGAGGTAGCGGTCGTCAAAGACTCCGGAATAGAATGTGTCGGAGTGCCCGCGAGCGACGTCACGAATGCGCACCAGGGGCAACCCAGCTCCGGAATCGTTGAATGCCTTCGATTTAAAAGCGAAGCCAGAAAGAAAGGTGACGTGATCTGCGAGATGGACGTGCCTCATCCCAACAGCCCCGCCAGCTCCTTTCGCCCTTCTGCGATTTCCTCATCTAATTCCGCCAACCTTTCCAGAATCACCGCTGGCGGATCATACTCAACCGCCTCATAAACCACTTCCTTGTAACGATTGATAGACAGATCGTAGTCATTTTCAGCGATCTCGGCCCTGGGTATAAGGAAACTCTGATCGGTTCGCTCTCGCCCCGCCTCGCCTTCATTGTTTTGCCAGCGTTCAAGGATATCCGATAGATCGCTCTCATCCGGCTGCGGAGTGCGCTTGTCATCCAGCGAATATCCATCGGCCTGCATGTCATAGAACCAGATGTTGTCCGTGCCGCCGGAATTGGTCTTGGTAAAAAACAGAATGGCCGTGGAGACCCCGGCGTAGGGCTTAAAGACCCCGGACGGCATGGAAATAATCGCATCCAGCTTCTGGTCCTCAACGAGGATCTTGCGAAGCTTCTTGTGCGCATTGGACGAACCGAAGAGCACACCGTCCGGCACAATCACTGCTGCTCGACCTCCTATCTGCAAGAGCCGCAGGAACAGCGCCAGGAAAAGTAGTTCCGTCTTCTTCGTCTTGACAATCTGCTGCAGATCCTTGGCCGTGGCTTCGTAATCGAGGCTGCCGGCGAAGGGTGGATTGGCGAGGATGAGTGAGTATTCCTCTGCATCATCCTCGTCCGACTGGGCCAATGAGTCTTTGTAACGGATGTCCGGATTCTCAACACCATGCAGGAGCATGTTCATGCTTCCGATGCGCAGCATGGTGGGGTCGAAATCGTAGCCGTGGAAGGTGCCCTCATTGAATTTGCGGCGACTGGCCTCAGTCCTGTAGACGGCTTCGCCGTGGTGCTCGACGAGGTGCTCTGACGCGGCGATCAGGAAGCCCGCTGTGCCGCACGCGGGGTCGCAGATCACGTCCTTCGGTTTAGGCGCGGTCATATCCACCATCAGCTTGATGATGTGGCGCGGAGTTCGGAACTGACCATTTTGGCCGGCTGTCGCAATCTTGCCGAGCATGTACTCGTAGAGATCACCCTTGGTGTCGCTGTCGGACATGTCGATGTCGTCGAGCTGGTCCACAACGTTCGCCAGCAAGCGAGCCGATGGCATCATGAAGATGGCGTCCTTCATGTGGTGCGAATACGTGGAGTTCCCTTCGCCCCCGCCCCCGAGGCCTTTCATGAAGGGGAATACACCGTCGCGCACGGTCTCATACATCTTCTCGGGCGCAGTATCCTTGAATCGCGACCAACGGAGATGATCCTGCTCAGAATCGAAGATTGGCCTGTCGATCGGATTCCCGGTGCGGGCCGCCTTGGCCTCCTTGAGCGTGTGCAGCTCGTCCAGCCTCTTGATGAACAGCAGGTAGGTGAGCTGCTCGATAACCGAGAGTGGGTTGGAGATCCCCCCGGACCACATGGTGTCCCACATGCGGTCGACTTTGGATTTGAGTTCGCCTGTGATCATTGGTGGGGTGACCTGGGTCTGTGGGCTCCTGGATTCGTCATTCAGCTCCAGGAGCGGTATGAGCGTTGTAGTTACAGAGTAATCGCTCCTCAATCAAGATGTTGGAGCCTACTCGGATCGGGAGAATCTCCGGGAATTTCGGTCACTTGAGGCCATCAGAGTGAGCTCAGTTTACTAGGCCGCTTTGTAGAATGTTTGGTGCCGCGTGTGTGATGACGCCAGCCAGATTCACTTCATCCTACCGAGTCGTCACATGATGATGCATCGCCCACAAAGAGGATTATGATGTCACGGCTACATCAGCGGACGCGATCAGTTCGTACAGAATGCCGCGGGCAAGCCGCAGTTCGACAGGATGATGGTCATCCTACACGACCCCTGAGCCCTACGCCCAACTCAGTCCAGAAAAAAACGCTCTGCGCTTTTAGCCCCTCTAGCCCCAATACCGTTCACTTAGTGTTGATTCTCAGGTTTTCCCTCCTTATGTTGGGGGAG
>CAYXSE010000085.1:0-8572 GCA_964466675.1 uncultured Rhodothermales bacterium
CAGTGGATCATCCCCGCGTGTGCGGGGAAGAGCCCTCGCCGGAATTCTCGTCGCGGCCGCGGTCGGGATCATCCCCGCGTGTGCGGGGAAGAGCATCGCTCAAAGACTACGACCAGGACAAGGCCGGGGATCACCCCCGCGTGTGCGGGGAAGAGCTGCTCGGAGCGGGACGCCTAGAGGCAACAGGAGGATCATCCCCGCGTGTGCGGGGAAGAGGGTTCTCCATCACCTTTCCAGAAGCGACAGCCGGGATCATCCCCGCGTGTGCGGGGAAGAGCCGTGGCAGACGGTGGCGCAGGCTTTTGACACCGGATCATCCCCGCGTGTGCGGGGAAGAGCTCATGCCGCGGGTGATGAAGAACTGCTTCCGCGGATCATCCCCGCGTGTGCGGGGAAGAGCCTCAACCTGTAAACGTGCCTCGGTGCGATCGGGGATCATCCCCGCGTGTGCGGGGAAGAGCTTTCGATTGTGTAGTAGTCGCGGGAAAGGTCTGGGATCATCCCCGCGTGTGCGGGGAAGAGGCTCCAAGTCGATCTTCTCCATCCCCGCCCAGTGGATCATCCCCGCGTGTGCGGGGAAGAGCCCTCGCCGGAATTCTCGTCGCGACCCCGGTCAGGATCATCCCCGCGTGTGCGGGGAAGAGCAAGACGAAGGGAAGCGTCTTCGCGGGGATCAACGGATCATCCCCGCGTGTGCGGGGAAGAGTATCGAAGGACTCGAACCGCCGTGTCCCGGCGTGGATCATCCCCGCGTGTGCGGGGAAGAGGTCCGTTACAGACCCGCCGATGTTATTCCAGAGGGATCTTCCCCGCGTGTGCGGGGAAGAGCGTTAAGCATGGCCCTAATGAGTGCCGTGGTAGGGATCATCCCCGCGTGTGCGGGGAAGAGCTTCTGCTGAGTCTCCATCCACCCATGGGCCTGGGATCATCCCCGCGTGTGCGGGGAAGAGCGGGCCTTCTCCTATCCGCGTCGGCCGGGAGTCGGGATCATCCCCGCGTGTGCGGGGAAGAGGAGTAAGGGTCTTCGGCGTGGATGGCGAACTCGGGATCATCCCCGCGTGTGCGGGGAAGAGGCGACCAACTCATGGATCGCGATCAAGAACAAGGGATCATCCCCGCGTGTGCGGGGAAGAGCGAATGGCGTACTGACCAAAACGTGGGCCAATGGGATCATCCCCGCGTGTGCGGGGAAGAGAAGAGGTCAGTTCCGCTTCCAGTTCCGAGAATGGGATCATCCCCGCGTGTGCGGGGAAGAGTCCGCCTCCGGGCGTCTCGTGCAATTCGGTGATGGATCATCCCCGCGTGTGCGGGGAAGAGTAGATCTTGCCACTCTTACCCTTGGTGGTCCCGGGATCATCCCCGCGTGTGCGGGGAAGAGGAGGAGTGCGACGCTCTCCCTGTATTTCCTCGGGGATCATCCCCGCGTGTGCGGGGAAGAGTCTTTCCGGTATACACGCCGTCAGTCATTTGACGGATCATCCCCGCGTGTGCGGAGAAGAGTTTGGAGGGCGGCGGCATTCTCGGCAGCTTCGGGGATCATCCCCGCGTGTGCGGGGAAGAGCGGTTGATGAGCAACTGAACATCCTCCCAAGTAGGATCATCCCCGCGTGTGCGGGGAAGAGATCGTCGCAGGAATGGCGTGCATCTCCGAGCGGGGATCATCCCCGCGTGTGCGGGGAAGAGGCCGTTCATCGGCTCCCAGACCTGCGCTGAGGCGGATCATCCCCGCGTGTGCGGGGAAGAGGGTGCCAGACGGAGAAGAAGGATGAGCATCCTAGGATCATCCCCGCGTGTGCGGGGAAGAGGATCGCTGCCTTCCGCATCCGATTTCGTATCCAGGATCATCCCCGCGTGTGCGGGGAAGAGTCGATTAGCCGATATTGATACCCGGCCGCATGGGGATCATCCCCGCGTGTGCGGGGAAGAGGGCACGGGCGCAAGCCTTTCGACTCCGGGATCGGGATCATCCCCGCGTGTGCGGGGAAGAGACTAACAATTTAGCCAAAAAACGCTATTCATGAAGTCAAAGAACGAGAAACCAATCCGGTAGACAGAGTGAACAGACGAGGTCAAACCCTACGGTCGCACCACGCTACCGCTTGCCGGACAGGTCCTCGAAGTGCCTGTAGTACCAATCCATGGCTTCGCCTATCACTTCGCCGAGAGTTGGAATCTGTTCGTCGTCGTGAATGAATTCAACGCTTCCGTCCTTGTCGCTTTCTGGAACCTGGTAGCGGTGAACATGGTGATGCCGATTGTGCGTTGCATGTGGGCTATCGTATCGAAATAGGTTGCCGAATCCCTCCAACGACACGTTGTACGAATAGTGAACTGTCTGCACGAGCGAATTGGCGCCATCGCGTTCGAGAATGGACAGCACCTTTCGGACATCGATAGTAACGCCTCCAAGACAATGCACGCGCCCCTCGAGAAGTATCGATTCACGCAGGGGCGTAAACACCAGGCTGTCCGAAATCACGATGCCGCCGCGATGCAAATGCATCATGACCGTTTCGTGCACTTCAATATAGCTAGACAGGCGGTTTGGCCCGTGCTTACCCGGCATGCGTCTTCAGCGCATCGAGCAGGAATAGCCACTCGGCAATCTCTGCGGTTTCCTGTTGAAGACCTGCTGAGAGCCTCTCCAGCAGTTCGGCTGAGGTTATTTCGTAGCGGAGTTCGAACTGCTCTACCCGTGCTTCTAAGTAGACCGAGGCCGAGCCGTTTGTAGTACGGGCCTCAGCGACCAATTCCTCCAGCTCGCGTGCCCGCGAATCATAGTCGAGGTACGCCAGATATGTCGATTGTAGCTGTCTCATAGAAAGTAGGCGGGCGGAGAAAGACAATTGTTGTACACGAACTATCCGTCTGCGGTTTCGGCCGGCCGCGTTACCGGTGAGGAAATGGGGCGGAACGTTACTTGGCGCCGCGAGCCCATTGTCGCCCCTGGGGCCGAACCATAAGCAGGCCGAATCCGAAAGCTTTTCCTCTTCCGATACCTCTGGCGCAAGTCTGACAGAAAGCAGCCTGATCCGTGACGCGAAGCGTGCCGGTGAATTCAACTTCGTGAAATGTCATGGGTCTACCGTCGGGCCGGTTGCCGCTCCTACGCACAATTCGGCGCTCAGCAATGGGTCCTGGCGCACATTCTTCAACCGCCTAGTTGGCCCTTCCGGTCCATCCAGCTCTTGAGCTCTCTGGATCGCCACTCATCTCGTTCCTGCGCGGGTCCAGGAGCATCCTCTGGTCGACCCATCTGCCGGAACGCCAGTTCTGGATTGATGCCGACGGCTACTCGTCGCTTCTTGCCATCGGCAAATCCGCGTCGATCCACCGTCGGGTTGGCCCTGAGGAAGAACCGAAGAGGACTGTCCATGGGGATTAGGGCTGGCAAAAAATTCTTCGTGACCACCGCCACCTCGCTCCCGAGAAACCCCCATTCTGGCTGGAGCGTGCTCTGAACGAGCAGGCTGTGCCGCGCTGCGCGCGTATCCAAACTGAATAGAGCAGGCCGCTCCCCCAGGTCCACGCCAGGAAAGGCCTTCCAAACAACTTGGTGCGCCTGGTACGGGTCTAGCTGGCGCCAAGAGGAATGATTTCGGGGAAACCGAAGTAGGCTAAGGTGCAGCATCAAAGAAGCTCTGGTGCGGAGAGTCGACTTCCGCCGGCTCGGTGTTCGAAATGCTGAGCCGCGTAAACGGGGAGGCGACAAATGCGCGCCGAACGCCAACAAGCCGGGCTCGCCGTGAGCCGTAGGTAGGAACGTTGGCGTCAGCAAACGAGGCTGGGATCTCGCTCTGGTTAAAGTGTCCGTCCAACCAGATGGTCAGGGTCTTTGAGGGCCAGCCCCATCTCCGCTCCGCTGATCCGGCCATCCGTGGGAACGCGTTACCGGTGGCAACGGCCACGTCTCGGAGATCCTGGAAATCAGCGTTGGGTGCCTTCTCAGGAATCAACGGAACACAAGGCGGGCAGGAGCGGCGTCCTAGAAATCCCGCAAAAACCGGGCGCGAAAGCGCTTTTTCTGCCACGCGCAAGGCCTCCTTGTCTTCGGTTTCTATCAACGCGACGAAATGAGCGTCATGGTGATAATCCCGAGACGTGAGCGTCCGGGGACTGCCTTCCCGGGTCTCGACTGTGTGGAAATCTCGTCGAACTCGTCCGGGCCGAGTCGTCGCTAGGTGCACCCTAAAAATCTCGTGCAGGGCCAGAAGACGAGCATCCGCGCGCGGAATGCCCTGGGCGGCTGCGATAATGCCGAGAACGGCGGAGCGACTGGGAAATTCTCCAGCTCCGCGAAGCTGGCCGAACCCTGTATCGCCCCAACTTTGCATGGGGCCGTAAAGATGAAGAAGGAATCCTGACATTGGCTATTCCTGACCGTCGCCATCCTCGCCAAGAACATCTCGCAGGAACTTCCATAGTTGCGAAAGTTTGTCGGCGCGGCCATACGGACCGTCTGGGAGTTCCTCTTCCAAAGCGAATGCAATGGCCTTGTCGTCGAACTCGTAGGCCGTCACAAGCCGGGCGTAACGAGTTAGCATTCGGCCAAGACTTGCCTTCGAATAACCTTCCTCGGTGGCGGGTACAGGCCTTTCAAACGCGGCTGCCAAAGAGCAAGGCATCTTTGAGGAACGGACTATCAGAAGAGCCGCATCGGCAGGGCTGTGGGAGGCGAATGAGTTTTGCTTCCCCGATGGACTGACCCGGCAAGCAGCTTCTAGAAACACCTCCAATGCCTCCAGGGCGGCGCTGGCGTCGTTCCCGAGGTTCTCCTTGAGCAGTGAGAAGTTGCAGGAAAAGTACTTGTAGTAGACAGCGCTGTTGAAATCCAGTTCTCCGATGTGACCGCTCCCCCTCTCTCCTGTGTCTACGTTCCAGTCATCGACCGCAGTGAAGTAATCGGTTTCGGTTGTCGTGGTGTGAGTAGCAATCGGATGAGCCACTTGCATGGCCGCATCAACTCCCTTGAAGGAGTTTGACTTGTCTGTTGTCATCCGCCCAAAGAGGGCCACATCTACTCCGTCGGATGGTCGCGTGTTGAGGCCGGATTCGATGGCCACCTTCTCGCCAAGTTTCTTGATTTCTGCGTTGGTCAGCTTCGTATCGGACTCGACGGTGCGAACAACGAAGTCTGTCAGGTGGGCGATTTCCTTCTTTGTCAGGAAGACGATCTGAGACGTCTTCAGGGAGTACTCGTCCTCTTTGTTCGCTTTCTCGGGCTTCCCGAGACCGTGGGCCACCGCCTCGCATACCACCCCGAGCCTAGCCAATTGGGCGTCGTTGATGTCTTCGTCCTTCCAACGACTCTTGACCGCGTCGTAGATCAGTTGCGGAATGTGCAATGAGCGAGTGGAGATTTTCCCCCCCAAGCGGTCTGCCACAAAGCCCGATTTCCGAATGGCTCGCTTCAGAGCCTGTGATGAGATGCGTCCGCGTTCTGTGCCGCCGAAGAGGGCCGTCTTGGGCCGTCCGAAGTCGTCTCGATTGAGATTGGATGGGGCGTGAGGAGTGAGAAGATGAAGTTCAACGAGCATGGTAACAGGGGTCAATTGGCTTCAGTTGGTGCTTCCGTGCGCTCGGTGGATGTCTCAGAGCGGAAGTAGCCGGCGGCCCAGCGAGCCACGGCAATTTTCGGGTCGTTCGTAAAAAGGAACATCTGCATTGCAGCTAGATCATCCCGCCGAGGATCGCGGGCCGTCCAGCGTCGGCTTCTGCAGTCGAATTCGTCCTCATCGGGCCGAGGTGCCGCAATTCTCAGGTAGATCCCTTCCGAACGAAAACGGCGAAAGAGGCGTCCGAGCGCTTCCATCCGAGAAGGGAACGGCGTGTTCATCAGACGAGCGAATCGCCCATCACCAACACGCGCGTCCTTGGCGGCCTTTCCGAGGTTGAAGCTTTGTTTCCCGCCGGGATCCAGACCGAGTGCCAGAAGGTGGAGAACAAAGGCGGCATGGTGAACGGATCGGACCGTTGATGGGTCATTCAGTCCTTTCCAGCCTACCGCAGGTATGCGCCTCCACAACGGTGCCAGCATCTCTAACGAAGGCTCTAAGTCCGCCGACGTCCAGCGTCGAAAAGCCGCCCGCAGCCCCTTGCTTTCGCTTCGGACCCAGGGAGGTTCGCTGACAAGATGGCGAACCAGACCTAGTTCGGCGTCAAACTCAGGCCCGGGAATACGGTTGTTCATGAGCTTGTGGGTTCAGATTGAGTGGACCGGAGTTTCTTGACGGCACCACCCAGCATGCGCCGCGCGATGTGAGCGTAGGGCATGGTTCTGGGGAGCACGCTGTAGTGGTTGAAGATTGGATCGTACTGGCGCCAGACTTCGCTGACGACGGTCTCTTCGCAGCGGTTTCGAAATTTATGCTCGGAATCCAGGAAACCTTCGGGCTCGTCCCTGGCGGCCGTAGCAATCAAGGCGGCAAATTCCGTAACGTGGTTTTTCTGAGCTCTCCAGAACGCAGATAGTGCATCTCCACCAAACGGATCGTCGATAGAGGGCGTTTTTTCCAGTTTCTTCAGCTTGATTTCCCCATGCTCGTTCTCGTCAGCTCGAACCCCCGCTCCAGCCGTGCGCTGAATGGCCTGACCCAACGCTCGCGCGGAATCATTGGCAAAGTTCGAAGCGTGGACCATGAGGTGAGTTGCCAACTCGATAAACACCAGGGCTCTTGCAGGATCATGTGTCAGATACGGAAAGCGAACGGCCTGAGCTTCGATGCCTCCGTGAACATTTTTTTGGCCGCTTAACATGTGGAAACCGAAAACGGTGAGCGTGGGCGAGATGCCCAGGTTCTGAACGGGGTCCGTGCACAGTTGGGCGACAACCGGCGCGAGCGTGTACCGAGTTTTCATTCGATCCGAGAGGCCTCCGAACATCGAGGCTCCGATCGAATCGACCAAGCCCTTGGTTCGGTGGACAAAAAATGGCCGTTCCCCTATTGGATCTCCGCTCTTGTCGAAGATCTTTTGCGTGGGCACGTTCGGGTGACGAAACAAACGATCTGCTCTAACACGCTTCTCGAGGTCACCTTTGCTACCATACGATATGCCGGTGGTTTGTTTACTCAGCTCCCGGGCGACAAGGCCGCGGACTGTCTCACCGGTCAGAGGACAAATCCCGGGAGCGTCAGTTTCCTCAAACCACAGCCAATGAAAGGCCGTCATCCAACCCAATCCAGAAGGAAGGGAAATGCCGCCGACAGGAATGTCTCGTTCGGGTGGATTGACCCAGAACAAGCCGTGATATCCTTCGCCGACCTCCGCGTAGCCCCCGGAATAATCGTGCTGTCGCTCACGAGACAACACGTTCAGCCAGGCGCTTTTGCGAAGCCAGATCGTATCCCTTTCTGCTGGAAGCGTTACCAAGGCACGAATCGGGGTGTCACCGTTCGTTCCTTTTTGAAAACCTCGCCCTCCGGTTCCCTCATAGAACGTGTTCCGTGCGAACATGAGGAGCGATGCCTGCTCGGGGTAGACGGCCCAGTCGGAATCAGCCCTGAACAGGAAGCGCTTGTCGCTCTGAGTCTTTCCAGGCTTTGAGGACGTCACGAAGACCGCGGTTTCGATACCCTTCCTAGCCTTCACATCCCCCGGCTCTGGCCCCTGCATAAACCTCGGACCGTCGCCTGTAATGGCGCAAAGCGGCCGCAGCTTCGAAACACCGGCTTCAAACTCTGCCTCCGACATGGGAGCACGAATGCGTTCGGCCAACTCCTCCCCCGTCGCAGGCTCGAACGCCAGCTGGGCTAGAAACGCCAGCAGATTCAAAGCCGCGACATCGTAGTACGTCTGTGCATAATCCAGCGCGTACGCCGCGTCGGGCTCCGTGAGAATCTCCTTGAAGGATTTCTTGAGTCGGACTCCGTCCGGGGTGCGAACCTGGAAACGCTGGTGATCGAAGACGTTTAGTATCTCAGACATGGGTGCTCAGAGATCTTCCAATGGAATGGAATCAGAGGCTGCTTTCTTCCGGCGTGTAACCATCAGGCCTGTCTCCTTCGAATACCGGCCAGCAATGTATTCATTCTCGAAGGAGTCATCGTCCCCCAGGAGAACAAACACGCGGTCATCGTAAGGATGCGTCTCCGTCCACCATTGGTGCAACTCAGCCAGAGAAGAAGGCGGTTCGATTTCAGTAGGTCTCGGGCCGTACCAGGGAAAACTTACCGTGGCTAGCGCGATGACCTCGTCGAGTTCCAGACGCCCGGGCCAGTCCCCGTCTGCAGGCGGTCGAACGGGGCCGTTGGTCCGGCCGACTGTGGCAGGACCATCCACCGTCAGATGAAAGAGCACAACGGAGGCCGTATGAATACCGTACCGGGTGACCAGGGCAGTATTCCCACCGGACTCGCTCCGATCGTTCCTTGCGTCGCGCATCACGGGAAACTGGTCTGGCGACGAGAGGAATATCCGCCGAGCGGCTTGCTGCATCCGCCGTTGCTGAACCGCCAGACGTTCACGGGCCTTATCTAGCTTGTCGCTGTCCACCATCAGGCGTTTGGCCGTCCAGTACGATTCATCATGGTCATACAAGATGGCAACCAGATCCCGACAGGCAGCCGGCAAT
>CAYXSE010000085.1:8583-13627 GCA_964466675.1 uncultured Rhodothermales bacterium
GTTTTCCAGGACCAACACGGCGCTGCGAGCCAAAATGTCGGCATCGTACACGTATGCGCTTCCGCCGAAATCCAGATTCTTCCGTCCGTCGGCGTCGGGCATGAGAACGCAAAGGTGAGGAGCCTCATGCTCGTGGCGATGTCCCCCTCGATCATGCCGCCAGAGTCGGCCTGCACGTTGCAAGAGCAGGTCAACGGGAGCCAAATCCGACAACATGGCATCGAAGTCCACATCTACGGACTGTTCGATGACCTGGGTGGCGACTACCACGCGCTTGGCCGGACGATGAGAATTGACGGGCGCGGGCTGGCCGAACCGTTTGAGAAGAGCTTCCTCGTTCTCGTTTCGATCATTCCTGGCGAAACGGGCGTGCAAGAGGTCCACGGCGATGCCCCGAGCTCGCAGCAATTCGTAAGCGTCCTGCGCCTCCTTGACCGTATTTCGAATCCAGGCAATGCATCCACCGTGCGCCAAGGATTCCTCGATCCATGCACCTCCGACCTCGGTGCGCGCGGCGGAGTCTCCTGAGGCTTCCAGCGCTTGGACTTCGACCTTGGATTGTCTCGCCGAACCCGGGTCAGGATCAAGCAGAACAGTTGCGTGCTCGAACCCGGAGGCATGCATCAATTGTGGGTATCCGTCGGCATTGGGGATATCGGATACTCCATAGGCCTCCAGAAGGCGAGCTTTGAGACTGAGGGGAAGAGTCGCCGAAAGCAGGATCACCTTGGCACCAAGGGCACCCAGCCAGGCGAGCAAGTGGCCAAGGAGTGCGCCCATATACACATCGTAGGCATGAATCTCATCGAGAATCACGACCTTACGAGCCAGGCCAAACAGCCTGACAAAACAATGCTTGACCCCTACTCCTCCGAGCAAGGCTTGGTCGATCGTTCCCAGTCCGATCGGAGCCAGTAGGGCCCGCTTCGCAGGCTGCATCCAGGAAGGCGCGATAATCTCTGATGGTGGGTTGGGATCACCGCGCTCGGCACGGCGAGCCTGATTCCAAGGGTAGCGGCCGGTACGTTCGCAGAGAGAGCGGTATTCCCGGAAATAACTTTTTGCCCCGTGTGCCAGCACCACGGCCAGGTCTTCATCCCCCTTGATGCGTTCAGCGAACTGCACAATTCGGCCGAACAAAGCGTTGGAAGTAGCCTGAGTTGGCAGGGCGAAGTACAAGCCGCTCGAATTCCGTGCTCTGATCGATTTGGCGGAAAGGTGAAGCGCGATCTCCGTCTTTCCGAGCCCCATGGGTGCTTCTATCACCGCGATTTCGGGCCCGGGCTGTGTTCCGAATGGGACCGCGCACGCGGCCGCCTGGAATCCAGGCCTGGGATTCCACCTGTTTCCCGGTTCGCCGAACAGGTCCGCAAACTCCGTCGGAGGGTTCAGGCTCGTCAGCAGCCCGGCATCGCGAATCGCGTTCGTTCCCGTCCCCGTTTGCCGATGGGCGGCCAAATAGGCTGTCGCGCTTTTGCGGCCGTCGACGTCGGGGCAGGCCGGAAAGTAATCCGTGTTCGATCCGAACCAGTCGGAGACTGACACCAGCCCGGCAGCCAGCAAAAGAAACGCGTTCGGGGGCGTTGGCGGTAGTTCTGGCAGTGGACCAAAATGATAGACCAACTCATTGAGCAAGGCTATCAGAACGGGGAGCCTCTTGGATCCGCGAGCGGCCACATCAGACGGTAGAGCATCGTCAGGATAGAGGGTCCCGTGATGGCCTGCTCCAACGCGGATCACTGGCAGCAAAGACTTCCATGCCGGGTCGCCTTTCGGGGCCCCGTACCTCCGACCGAAAAGCGCCCTGAAGATTCGTTCCGTCCCCGCCCCGTGGTCAAATCCCCTGCCACTTGGAATCGCGCCTTCCCACTCCAACCCATACCCATACGCCCAGCCCTTCTCCGACTTGGCCTGGAAGTCCGGGTGCGCCTTGCCCAGATCATGCACCGCGGCCGCCAGGACGAGACCACGGCGGACGTCTATAGGATCTGCCTCGGGCCACAGCTGACAGAAGCGGGTGAATAGCTGCTCGTCAGCCTCTAGCCAACTCTCCGTGACGTGGCCAACATCAAGGAGGTGAAGCGGCAGCGGATGACGCGTCCAGTTTTCCTCGACGAAATCCCGATCACGTTCGTTCGTCTTCGCCCAAAGCCGGTATTGAAGTTCTTCAGGGTGCATCGATTTCCGCATCCTTGTTCAAATGAGAACCCCGTTCGGCAACCAACCACAATCCGTCATACAAGACGGGTCTACGAGTGGTAGACCCGAAACTTTCGAATGCATAACCCTGCTCGGAGGGCTGGCTCCAGGCCATCACGGCCGATGAGGCGGCAGTCGCATCGCCCATCACCGCCAGCCATAGTTTGAGGCGCGTTCGCTTGTTCAGGCGACCCACAAAGAGACCCGCGCCAATCTCCATGCAATAGCGGGAGAGAAGGCCTCTGGTTCGTTTTGGCGCATTCGTCAGACTGTACACGACCATAGTTGAAGCTGGACTAGGACGTTCGTTGAGTCGGTGGTCGATCACCCTGTAATTCCACGGCCAACTGGCGAGCATCCGGCAATTGTGGTCTCCGTTGCCACGGGGCGTCTTCTGGTTTCACGGCCTCTTGCGGGCATCCACCCAGTTGTTCTGGCATGCCCTCTTCTCCCTCTCCGGCGTCGAGAAGCGACTCAATCCCAGGAACCAATCGACTGAGAAGCTTCCCACTTCGGAATCGATCGCGGAGTTCATGCCTCACGCGTCTGGTGATGTGATCGCCTCCGGCCGCTGCAATACGAAACGCCGTCGGCGCCGCGATCTCCATTTTGTACAGGTCGGCCAGATCGTGCACGAACGCCATTGGATAGCCTGTGTGGATGAACCCCAGGGCCGCGCTGTAGCCCGCGATCAGAATCGCCGCGTGACAGACTCCATAAACGCACGCGTTGGCGGCCGACAGCGCGCGGTTCGCGGCATCCTGACCTCCCCAGTTGTTTCGGTCATAATTTCTTCCCTCCCAGATGAGATCGTATTCCTCGGCTAGGTCGCGATAGAAGGCCCGAACGCGAGCGCCTTCCATTCCACGGAGTTGTTCAATGGAACGCCTTCGTGGTGGCTCCTCGAGGAAACGTCGGCGATACATCTCGCGGGCAACGGCTAGCCGGCTTTGTGGGTTGAGGGCGAGTCTTGCCTGCCGGAGAAGTCTGTACGAGTGAGCAGATCCTTCCTGCCCGGCACTGTAGAGGCGGACGCCCCCCTCTCCTGTCCAAATAATAAGGGTGCGGTTCTCGGCGCAAAGCTTGACGGCCGCGTGAGTGATGGTGGTTCCGGGTTCGAGCATGAGAACGGTCGTCGCTCCGACAGGAAGTTGTGCGCGGATTCCTCGGACGTCCGTGACCACCAGGGCCGCGCCATCCACTTCCAAACTTCCGCGCTCCACGGAAAAGACTGAGATTCGGCTTTTGAGGGGGAGGACGGGCGGCTTGTTTGGTTTCATTCGCCACCTTCCCGTTGATCGACTGCATACAGTTCGGCAGTTTCACGAGCATCGTGAGCGACGATCTGCAGCAGTTCTGTGGGCTCAAGAACCCGTACGCGAGGTCCCCAGGAGCGAACAAATGTTGCAAGATCGTCTAAACCCTCGACCTCAAAGGAAACCTGCAGGCTACCGTCTGGCAGCGTCAGGTCAATTTGCTGGGTTGGATGGTAGATCTTCCGCAAGAAGTATGGCGCAGCGGAAGGATTCACCTCGATTCGAATCGTTCGCACCGTCTTTCCCGACAGCGAGCGGAATCGGTCCCGGGCATATCGGTGCAGGTCAAAGTTCGGAGGGGATTCGAAGAAGTGGCCGGATAGCAGGAGCGCGGCCCGGAAGCCCGACAGGGAAAAATCCTTCACTTGCTTGGATTTGGCGTCAAACGCCGTCAAGATCCAGGACTGGGAGCGGACCAGAAAACCCAGAGGGTGGAGCTCGCGAGACGTCGAGAGTGCCCGGCGCGAGGCGGTGTAGTAACTCACCTCCACAACGGTTTTCTCGCGAACCGCCGTCAGCAAGGCGCGGAAGATTGCCTGATTGAAGACGTCAGAAGGAGAACTCGGCTCGCTGAAATCCCAGACGCCGGACTCGGATTCTGGCTCAAATGAAAAGGCCTCGGATAACCAGGTGCGTTTGATCTTGGCATGCGCCGAAGCCATGGGCCGCGCAAACGGGGTTGGGGTAAGAAGCTCCCAGGCGGCGAGCGCTGAGATCGTGAGAGCCTCCGCCTCGGATTCGGAAAATCGGACGGAGATGGGTGCTAGCAGATGGGCACCGGCCGCGAGCTGGAATCGCTTCAACATTCCGTCGCGATGCTCTTCGACTTGAGTTTCAGAAGCCAACGTAACCAGATGACGCCGGATGGTTCTTACCGAGACCTCTAGTCTGAGAGCTAGCTCTTTCTGAGTTAGCGCGACTCCCGAACTCAATACTGCCAGCAGGGCTTCTCGCGTATCAGGGCTTTTCATACCGGAAAGTAGCCCACGATGTTTTGGTTTGGGACGCCTGTGTCCCAAACCCTAGGTCCTAGGAAAGGATGAATTGCAGAGGCTGCGGTGAGACAGCCGCTTGGAAAGATTGTCCTTGATGGTTCCAGCCCGGAACAGGCGGCGCATTGCGAGGATATCAGGGCATCCACACCTGACGACCCCATGCAGCAGAGTTTCACTAGCCTTTTCGGCGAACGACCCGTAATTGGCGTGATTCACACGGGACCAAGTCCGGGCGTTCCCGGCTTCATCTGTGTCGATAGTGCGGTTGACCGGGCCGTCGCCGAAGCGGAAGCGTACGTGGAGGGCGGGGTCGATGGAATCATCATCGAGAATATGCACGATTTCCCCTGCCTACATGAGCGGGAAATGGGACCTGAGGTCAGCGCATTCATGACCCGGGTGGCGCGGGCCGTGAAACGACGCGCGAGTCGCCTTCCTGTTGGAATTCAGGTGCTGTTCCAGGCCAACAAGACGGCCCTTGCGGTGGCCTTGGGAGCAGGGTGCAATTTTGTGAGGGCGGAGGGATGGACCTAT
>CAYXSE010000086.1:0-13563 GCA_964466675.1 uncultured Rhodothermales bacterium
CAGGCTCAGGAGGTCATTGTTTCCAGCCTGCGACTTGGGATGATTCTCGAATAGATGTCCGCGAAACGCGGCCTCATCAAGCGAATATCGCTGAATCATGGTGCCCATCGCGCCATCCAAGATCAGGATGCGCTTCTGGAGAGCTTCTTCGAGGAGTCGGTTCAACAAGGCTGTTGCCCAGATACGAAAACAAGTCCAGGTCAACGACCCTCCTCGGAGGCGGTTCGCGGACGGGCTGTCAGCCGCTCAGAAACTCGACCACAATGGCGGCGAACTTGTCTGTCGCCTCCGCATGGACCCAATGGCCGGCATCCGGAATGGTCACGATTTCCGCGCTCGGGAAATAGGCACGGATGATTTCGAAATCCTCGTCCAGTATGTAGTCTGATCTCCCGCCACGGATGAAAAGCGCCGGTGCCGGGAAGGTGGCGAACGCCTGGAGTCCGCCGGCGAGCGACTCATAGTTGGCCTCAATCGCATCGAGGTTCACTTGCCACTCGAAAGAGTCGCCCGTTCTCCGGAGGTTCTTCATCAGGAACTGGAGCACTCCCGGGTCTGAGATATCCTTGGACAGCGCCGTCTGAACGCCAGCTCGGGACTCGTAATCAGCCGGGTCGATTCGCCTGAGTGACGAAAAAAGGTCCATGTGGCGCCCTTGGTACCGCTTTGGAGCGATGTCGACAACCACCAACCGAGGCACACGATCCGGGCTGGACAAAGCCAGTTCCATGGCCACTTTTCCGCCCATCGAATGACCGATCAGGTCGGACCGGAAGATGTCCAATTCATCCCAGACATCTTCGATGTCGTCCGCCATGAGCGGATAGCTCATGTCCGGTAAATGGGGAGACTGTCCGTGATTCCGGAGATCGGGCACGATGACACGACCAAGCTCCCCGAAAACGTTCCGCGCGAGCGAATGCCAATTTCCTCCCGCACCCAAGAGTCCATGAAGGATCGTCAGGGCTGAACCGGCCCCGTAGTCGCGGTGAAAAAGACTAGTCGTCTGATTCAGCTTCTTCGTCGTCCTCAACGGCACAACGTCCGCGGCAGCAGCCGCCACTAACACAGCTGAAACAGAAATAGAGCGCGATGCCGATGAGCAACCAGCGAATCGATCCGCCAAGGCCGAATCCGAAAAAGAATCCGCTCCCGTTTGCCAACAGGACAAATAAAAGCACCAATGCAATCAGGAGTGCCGGTCGGGAAAAATCGCGCATCAAAGTTGTAGCTGAAGTTCTGCCCCTGGTACGGAGCGAGGCCGATTTGGTTACGCCGCCATCATCCCAATCTTGGTACCCCGGCCGTGTCGGTCAGGACCTAGGCCGCGCCGCGCGTCTGGCGTTTTGCTTTCCGTCTAAGGGTGGGCCTGGATCTGGCCGGGGGGCGAATCGAGACCGCGTATTCGTCCGCCAGCATGGCGTACCGAATCCTGTCCCAAAATCGATCGTCACGGAATAGGTACTCCCGATCCGTTCCTTCTGAGGTGAACCCGATGGCTTCCAGGAGATGGGACCAGGCCTTGTTGTATTCGAAGCCGTCCGCAGTCACGCGGTGCATACCCAGCGAGTCGAAGCAATAGCGCAGCAGGATGCTCATCGCCTCTCGGCCATATCCCTGGCCCCAATATTCCTTCTCGCCGATCGTAAGGCCGATAGAGCAGTGAAGGTGGTGGCCGCTGATCCCCACCAGGAACGCGACTCCGATAAGCGCACCATCTTCGGCGTAGATCTCGAAGTCCTCACAGTCACCCTGAGGGTGAGCTATCATCCGCTCGAAGCGGGTCTTGAACGCACCGAAGGCCTCCTCTGAGTAGGGGACCTCACTGTCCAGCCTGTTCAACTCAGGATCATTATTCCACTTGAAGTGGGTGTATATATTTGACAGCTGCAACCGATCGAATCGGATGCGCGGGCCGGCCATCTCAGGGTGCTGAGGAACTTGCATTTCGTGTCGCGGCGGCCTTTGCGTGAGCATGGGCCACTTGCGAACCGATTTGTTAAGGGGTTGCCTCTGAGGTATCGGTCGAGGATCTCGGACGCTTAAATGTGTCCTGCTCGCAAAGCGCGGGCGCGAACCACCAGTTGGGCTCGATTCCGCTTCGCGCCCGTGGCGGGCCCCGCCGGGAGGGGAAACACATTCACGGGTACCAGGAACCCCGGAAGCTGCCCCCGCAAAGCCTCAATCATCGAATCCGCGGACGGGGTGCCTTCTACAAAAGCTACAGGCCTCGCTCCGTATTCCGCGTCCTCGACCGGCACCACCACGGCCTCCACCACACCGTCAAGGTCGAGAAAAGCGGCTTCTATGATCTCTGGGTGGATGTTCTCGCCGCCTGAAATGAACATGTTGTCGAGACGACCCGTGACGTGCAATTGACCCAGGTCGTCAAGACTACCCAGATCGCCGGTTGGATGCCACGGCTCGGTTGCGGGACCGTCCAGATAGGATTCGAAGAGTGCCGCTCCACCCACCTCAATCTCTCCCGACTTGGAAATGCGCAGTTTCCGATGCGTCAGGACCCGGCCTGACGACTCATAGTGGCGCACATCGGTCGCGGTCACCAGCGATCCCATTTCACTGAGTCCGTAGCTCAGGACTACGGGCCAGCCGAGTCGGACGGCCTCGCGGACCAGGCGACTCGAAGCCGAGGCTCCCCCCACCAACACTCGGCTTAGCTCAGGCGGCGGCGATGCACTCCCCGCACTCAGAAGCCGGTAGAGCTGCGTAGGCACGAACGACACGTGACTGGCGCCGCGAATCGTAGCCTCCAGATCCCTGACATCTCGAGGCCAGACGAGAGTCCCGCCTGAGACCAGTACGCGAAACAAGATGGCCAGCCCGCCTGCGTGGTGCATGGAAAGTGTGACGGGCCATCGTCCTCCCGGTCCGAAGTCAAGGTGCTCGACGGCGCCCGCAGCACTGGCCTCCATGGAGTCGGTGGTGTGTACCACAGCCTTGGGCGTCCCGGTTGAGCCCGACGTCGGGACTACGATCCGGGAAGAACTCCAGAGCGATGACCCTGTATCCTGGCGCCCAACATCCGTTTGTTGGCCCGCGGCTCCGGCTCCAACCCCGGCTCCCGCCTCGGCTCCTGCGCCGACCCCGGCCCCGGCGCCGCGCGGCGCCAGAATGGCCGTTCCGCCCAGCCGAAGCACGGCGAGAAACCGCACGATGTCGGCAGCGCTCCGGGGAGCCTCGACAACGACTCGCCTGCCGGGGAGAGATGCGCTCACCGCGATATTCACTCTCTCGTCCAACTCCTGGAAGCTCATGGACCCGCCGGCCCACTCCATGGCCGTCAGCCCGCCGAATTCGTCGGCCGCTCTCCGAACTAGGTCTGAGGTCATGTCAGCCCCACAATTCGATAACTCGCCGGCTGCGCTACACTCACCGTCGCAACGCCGGACGGGAATGCGGGGATAGCGACATCGGCGGAAAGCAGCCTCAAGGTGTCCAGCCCCGCGGGCGAATCAGATTGGCCCAAGGACGAGGCCAGAGCGGCCAGGCCGAAGAGGCCGACGCTCGTTTCTATGGATGAACTGATAACGACTCCGACGCCCTCAGCCTTCGCTCGCGCCGCCAAGTCCTGCACTTTCAAGATTCCCCCTAGGATCGTCGGCTTCAGGACGACGGCCACCAACCAGGACCAATCGTCCGGGCCATCCGGCCACAGGTCGACAACAGACTCGTCAATGGCGACGGGGAGTCCAGTCCGCCGAACCAGACCGGGCAGTCCGGCGGCGTCGGCGAGAGGCTCTTCCACATATTCCAGGTCGACGCCGGAGATGAGGTCAGCAAACGCTTCCGCCTGCCTAACTGGCCAGGCTCGATTGGCGTCCAGGCGCAGGGTAGCCCTCCCCTCGATGGCCACCGACGCTTCGCGAACTCGCCTCGCATCGTCGTCGACGGAGCCGCGACCGACCTTCATCTTGACGGCCCTAAAGCCGGCATCAATCGCACGCTGAACCTGGGACACGGGCTCCTCGGCCAGGAGAATGGCGTTGATGGACTGACTCGGGCGAGCGTCGGGGTTAAAAACCCTTGCCACCGGCAAGCCGACGCGGCAAGCCTCCAGATTGGCCACGGCCAACTCCACCGCGAAGGTGGTCGATGGGGTGCCGGCGATACTCCCGATCCGACCGGATTCGAGCGGGTCTCGATCATTGATTTCGGTGCAAATCCGCTCCAGGTCGTCCACCGCCTGAGCCGGTGTCTCCCTCGAGAAACCTGGTAACGGAGCCGCCTCACCCCAGCCAATATTGCCGGCTTCGTCCTTCAGACGCAGCAGCCAACCCGATCTGGACCCGAATACCTCGTTCCCCAACCTTGCAGGCCGCCTGAACCGGATCGACTAGGGTAGAATCTCCGCGCGAATCCCGTTATTTCCCTCGGGGTCAAGACAGTACCCAGCCCGCCGAGAACAGCACGGAGTACAAGAGCAAGAGCTGCGCGGTTCTTCCGAGAACCGGATTCAGGTCCGCCGGAGGGCCGCCCGCCTGAATCTTCCTGATCAACCCCGCGCCAGGAATCAGGATCAGGGCTGCGGCCGTAGCCATCGGCTTGCCGGATCCCATGAGCCACATCACCACCGGAGTGAACGCGGCCCCCAGTAGGCAAACCGCATAGAGTCCAACCCCGGTGCGTCGTCCTAAACGGACGATCAGCGTACGCTTTCCGGCGAGTTCGTCTTCCTCCGCATCCCTGATGTTGTTCACCAGCAGGATGGCCATCGCCAGGAGACCCGGGGCCAGACCGGCGAGAAGTACCTCCGGGGAAATCGAGAGCGTTTGCACCCAGTAGGTACCACCCACGGCGACCGGCCCGAAAAAGATCAGCACGAACACGTCCGCGACACCCAGGTAGGCCAGCGAGTGTTTGCCCGCGGTATACAGGACTCCGAACAGAATCGAAAAGACCCCGATGGCAACGATAGGCAGTCCCCCTCGCATCATCAGATAGGCACCGCTCCCTACGGCCAGTCCGAAGGCCAGGATGGTGGCCCGCTTCATCTGATCCACCGTCGCCAATCGGGCCGCGGTAACACGCTTGGGGCCGACACGATCGGGCTTGTCCGTCCCTTTCAGGTAGTCCGCGTAATCGTTGTGATAGTTCGTTGCCACCTGGATGAGAAGAGCACCGAGCAGTGCGAGCACCGCTGACAGTACATGGAAGGCCGAGTCCCCAACGGCCATCGCCCACCCAATAAAAACGGGAGACGCGGCGGCCCAGAGCGTCTTCGGTCGTGTGGCCTGAACCAAAACGCGGACGGGCGGCAGGAATCTTTCGGCGGTCAAGGCCGCTTAGGGAATTGTTCGAAATTGGTAGCCCGGCGCTCGTTGAAGGCGTTTCGACCTTCCTGCCCTTCTTCTGTCATGTAGAAGAGAAGTGTCGCATTACCCGCCAATTCCTGGAGGCCGGCCTGTCCATCACAATCGGCATTCAAGGCGGCCTTCAGGCAGCGGATGGCCAGGGGCGACTTCGACAGGATCTCGCGACACCACTGGACGGTTTCGGACTCGAGTTGGTCCAATGGCACGACGGTGTTGACGAGCCCCATGTCCAGCGCCTGCTGCGCGTCGTACGGCCTGCACAGGAACCAGATCTCGCGCGCCTTCTTCTGGCCAACGATCCGAGCCAGATAACTCGATCCGTAGCCGCCATCGAAGGACCCGACCTTGGGGCCCGTCTGCATGAAGCGGGCATTGTCCGCGGCGATGGTCAGGTCACAGATCACATGGAGTACATGCCCGCCGCCGACCGCCCAACCGGCGACCATTGCAATAACGGGCTTAGGGCAGGTCCTGATTTCACGTTGGAAATCGAGCACATTCAATCGCATGACGCCCGTCCCCTCTTCCTTGTACCCCGCATCACCGCGGATACTCTGGTCACCTCCCGAGCAGAAGGCATCCGGGCCCTGGCCGGTAAGGATGATGACGCCCGTTTCCGGATCATCTCGGGCGTCCTGAAGCGCGGCCCGCATCTGGGTAACCGTTGCCGGTCGAAAGGCGTTTCTCACCTCCGGACGGTTGATTGTGATCTTTGCGATGCCTTCGGCTTTGTGGTAGAAGATGTCGGAATACGATCCCGCATCCTGCCAATCGGTCTGAGTCATGGAACGGTGTTTCTTGGCGAGTATTGCAAGCGAAAAGTTACGGGTTTCGAGACCGCCTCTTTGCCGACTTCAGGAATAAGGCTGCCTGATTCCAACCCGACCGGATCTCCTCGCGGGAGTATAGGCCGAGCACGGGGATGGCCACCAGATAGGCCAGCGTCAGGCCCAACTTTGAGGCGACTCGCGGGAGAAGAGGCCACGGATCCACCATGAGCCCGGCAAAAAACAGAACCAGCAGCAAGGCGGTGACTCCAGCGGGGATCCGCCAGGGATAGCGGACAGAGAGGTCCCTTCTGGAGGTCCACACGGCAAGACCAGCCAGCGCGGCATACGAAAACGTCGTGGCCACCGCGGCTCCCATCGCACCAAAATACGGGATCAGGATGATGTTCAGGCCGGCGTTCAGCAGGGCTACAATAAGCACGTTCACGCCGATGATCCGAGTCCGGCCGGACGCGAGAAGGGCATTGTTGGCGATGATGTAGACGCCGTAGGCCCCGAACCCCAGTGCCAGCGGAAATACGAGCGTCCGGGCCTGCAGGTAGTGCGGATCGATATCGAAGAGAGCCATGAGGATCCTCATGCCATCGGGCGTCCAGATGGACAGGACGAGGATCGCGGCCCCTGTCCAGATGATAAAATGGCGGAACGCCCTCCGGTAGAAGCCGGCCGCACCGGCCTCGAGGGCCTTCAGGCCGACCACCGTAAACGCCAGTTGGAAACTCTGGACCAACAGCATGTTGACCAACCCGGCGACCCGGGCCGACCATTCGTACCCAGCCACCGCGCCTCGATCGGCCAGCCAGTTGAGTAGATACCGATCCCCGGCGTTCAGAAACCAACCCGCCAGGGAGGCAAGCACCAACGGCACGCCATATCGGAGGAGCGCCGATGCCGCGCGGCCGTCCACGCTCCAGGCGGCCTCTCTCATCATCATCACGGTGAGTACGATCAGCGCGACGATTCCGGCCAGGGCGTAGGCTCTGATCAGGCCAATCAGGCCCGTCCCGTTGACGGCCAGTTCCAGGTAGACCAGGACGATCAGGACGATCATCTCGAGGACAACGGCGAGTGTGTAGCGCGCGGCGCGCTCCCGAACCCGAAGCCAGGCCAGCGGGACGGACGCCACACATTTGGACCCCACATACACGGCTAGAAATGTCATCAGGGCAGAAGTATCTCCGCCGTCCATCAGGGCACTCCCGAGAGGATGCGCAAAGAACACAAATCCGAATCCAACGATCACGGAGGCGCCCACCGCCAGGAGGTAGGCCGTCGCCGGCAGGCTGCCCGCGATGTCTGCCTCCTGCTCCCTGGTGAGAAATCTCAGCAGCGCACTCGCCAGGCCCAGACCGGCCAGGTAGATGGCCAGTTGGGCGGTGATCATCAGGAGCGCAAAACTCCCGAAATCGTCCACGGACAGGTAAGCCGGGTTCAGGAGCAGCGGCGCCAGGATCAGACCCGCCCCCTTCAGCAGCGCTCCGGCCATGGCGTACGCCCCTCCCTGCCGAATCAATCGGCCGAGCATGCCCGCCTGCTTGTCTGCTGGGTTCTTCTTGTCGGGCAATCGCCTGCTGCGTTTATCCGTCCGTTGGCCGAAAGGTACATCCGCTAGGACCCGGTCGCAGCCTCGAATCCCCGGTACATCGCGACCATTCCCGCCGACGTTGCATCCCAGTTCCAGCGTGTTTTCACGGCTTCATGGCCCAATCGTCCCATCTCGGCGGCGGCTTGAGGGTCCGCCGCCAGTTCCAATATGGCCCCCGCCATGGCCGACGGATCCCCGTCAGGCACCACAAGGCCGCACCGTTCTGTGGAGACGATCCGATCGAGGGGTCGGCAATCTGTGACCACGACGGGCTTCCTCGCATACATGTAGTGGAAGAGCTTGTGAGGCAACCCGGCGTCGGTATTGACTGTACGGCGATGAGGTACCAGGCAGACGTCCGCGGCCTCGATATAGGACCGGATCAACGGCTGGGGCTGCCAGCCCGGAAAGATCACGTGCTCCGACAGTCCCGCTTTGTTGGCCTGGGCTTCAAGCTCCGGGCGAACTCGGCCGGTGCCGACCAGGTAGAGTCGGGCATCTGGCCGCTCGGCGACCACTCGGGACATGGCCGAGATGACCCGATCCAGGCCTCGGTGGATGTCCATGCCTCCGGTATAGACCACGGTCAGAGGAGAGCGCACCGCTTCGACCAACTCGTGATCGATGGGATAGGAGGCAAACTCGTCAATCAGAATCGTGTTGGGGACCTCAATGATTCTGTCAGCGGGAAAACCCAGGCTCTCATTTCGCTGGCCCATTTCCTGGACGACCACAATCAGCCGATCCATCTCCGCTATCCATGCCCGCTCCAGCCTTTCCCATCGGGGTACGCTCACGACCAGATTGCGCGGAAAGGACGAACTCCACTTCCAGTGTTTGAGCGCCTCGACCCAGTTCTCGTGCAGGTCCCCGACCAGCGGGACACCGAGTTTCTTTGCGGCCCGGATTCCCCCGCCAAAGAGATACAGATCGTGCAGGTGGAGCACGTCGAAGGGCCAGTCCTTGTGGGCCTGGATGATGCGTCGCGACAGCAGGAGGGAGGGGAGGGATAAGGTACCAGCCAGGCCTCGCATCCAGTTTCGAATCCTGTTGGGGACGATGTCCCGGCGAATCCGTACGCCGTGGAGTTGGTCCAGAACCGGCCTGCTGTCGGGGCCGATGGCCAGAATCGTGACTTCGAATCCAGCCTTCACCAGGGTCCGAGCCTCATTCTCCACGCGTATATCGGGCGGAAAAGAATGATCCAGGACCATCAGGATGCGCATAACCCTAAGACTTGACCTGCTCAAGCAGGGTTTTGGCGATAGACTCGGATGCGCTCTCGCCGGTCGCCGGGCGGCCGAATTTTGGCGGTGGGCCTACGGGGTTCCGGGACACCGCCTCCACCAGGGCATCGGCGCTGGCCCCAACCACCTGATTCCACCCTCCCTCAAGGCTTTCGAGCCATTCGGTCTCCTCCCGGAATGTGACACACGGCTTGCCCAGCCACACCGCTTCCTTCTGTAGTCCACCCGAGTCGGTCAGGACTCTGTCCGCGTTCTTGACCAGGGTGAGTAGCTCCAAGTAACTGGCAGGCTCACGGAGGAACACGTTGCTGGGCAGATTTCCGGCTTCCAAGCGGTCCTTCACGCGCGGATGTGCGGGAAGTAACACCGGACGGTCCAGCCGACCCAACCCTTTCAGAATGCCCTCGAGCCGTGCGGGCACGTCCGCGTTCTCCGCGCGGTGGATGGTGGCGATGTGGTAGCCGCCTGGCTCCAGGTCGGTCAGGTCGGATAAGGACACCTGCCCGTCCGCGCGATCAGAGTAGAAGAGCGTCGCATCCAGCATGACGTCGCCCGAAAGAAAAACGCCGTCTTCCATGCCTTCATTCTTGAGATGCTCGATGGCCGTGGGTGTCGGACAGAACAGGATATTCGATAGCCGATCCGTCACGATCCTGTTGATCTCCTCTGGCATTCTCTTGTTGAAAGACCTCAAGCCAGCCTCGACGTGCGCGAGCGGGATATGAAGTTTGGAGGCCACCAGCGCGGCAGCCAGCGTACTGTTGGTGTCGCCGTAAACCAGCACACAGTCAGGCCTATCGCCTTCCATGAGAAGAGTCTCGATCGCAGACATCATGGCGCCCGTCTGAACCGCGTGCGTGCCGGAGCCGATTCCGAGATTCACATCGGGTTCCGGAATACCCAACTCGTCGAAGAACACGCCGCTCATGGAACGATCGTAGTGCTGTCCGGTGTGCACCAGGATCTCGCGAATGCCAACCGCTCGCACGGCGTGGCTCACGACGGCGGCCTTGATGAATTGAGGCCGGGCCCCAACAACAGAAACGATGGTCATGTGCGAGAGATAGTATCCAGGATCGAGGCGAGGCGTCCGGCGAGCGCGGGCCGCGTGTACTGGGAAAGATACCCCCCGGCGGGTCCACTCCCCCTATTTCCAGCGGTCCAGGAGGTGTGTTGGGTTACGAGAAATGTTCGGATTCCTTCCTCGTCTTCGTAGTCGAACATCACCCCCTTCTGAGCTTCATCGAGCACCGAGGCGGCATCGGATCCTTGCGGTCCGAACGCCAGAACGGGCCGACCAGACGCGATATACTCGAACAGCTTTCCGGTCAAAATACCCTTGTCGTCGGTCGTTCGCGGAACACACAGAAGCAGCGCTCCAGCCCCCATCATGTAGGATATCGCTTCTTTGTGAGAGACGTAGGGGAGGCGCTCCGTGGCCGCCGCGAGACCGTTCTGATCTAGTGAGTCCAGCACAGAAGAATCGATGCGTCCAACCAGTCCGATACGAATCTCGTTGCCCTCGTCCCTGAGCCTACCGATCACCCGCCAGAGCGGCACAGGGTTCTGGGCGGCGGTCAGCGTCCCTACATAGACGATGCGAAATTCGGCGGGCCCAACCGGCTGGATACCCTGGAAATCTGCGGGGTCGAATCCGTTGGGGATGATCTCGACGGGCCGGTCGGTCTTGGCCACAAGGAGGTCTGCAACGGCGGGAGAGACCGTGACCACCGCGCAAGCCTCGCGAAGCGTTCTCGATTCCAGGTATCCATCCAAGGCCCTCGACCAAGGAAGAAAAGGCAACTGCTCGTAGTAGCTGAGTTCGCCCCAAGGGTCGCGGAAGTCAGCGAGCCAGGGGATCCCGAATCGTTTCTGGGCCCAGCGTCCCACCAGATGAGTGGAATGCGGAGGGCCGCTGGTGATGATGGCATCAAACGACTCATGCCTCAGCAGCCGCGCAATCTGGCGACGAGCAAACGGGACCCAGCCCACCCGAGCATCGGGTAGAAACAGGTTCGCGCGGACGAACCGGGCGAAACGCTCGAAGCCTCCCACAGCGCCGGTATCGGCGAATCCGACGCCCACAGCAGTGTCCTTGGACCGGCCCTTCAGCTTCGCATAAGCCGCGTAGGGGTCCCACGACCCCGTCCGGAGGACGGACACGTCTTCCGGGATTTCAGGCAGCATGGAAGGATCCTCCGCAGGCCAGGCGGCGGCCTCCGGTCGAACCGAAATCACGGTCGGATGCCATCCGAGATCCGGCAGATAACGGACGAACTTGAGGGTCCGCTGGACCCCAGGCCCTCCTGCCGGGGGGAAATAGTAGGCCACGAAGAGGACTTTTTTCATCCGAAGCCTACTCCCGTCATGGTCCCGAACCCCTTCGCCTCCAGCCCATCACGAGGAGGAAGAGAGTCAGTCCATAGACCCCGGCGGTAGAGCCGGTTGAAAGCATCATCCCGATTCGCTGTCTCGCTGGGGCGAATTTCATTTCTATCCGGTGGGTGCCGGCTGGCACGACAACGCCACGTAGGAGGTAGTCAACCGCATGGATTTCAACCGGGTCCCCGTCCACCGTGGCCTCCCACCCGGCCGGATAGTAAGTCTCGGAGACCACCAGGAGCCTTGGGACTTCGGTGCTGACGGTCCATGCGATTTCATCCGGAGCGTAGCTCTCCAACTCGACCGTGGAGGACAGACTGTCCGGCGCGGAAGGCAGATTCAAGGACCGGTCTACCACCGCGATGGCACCGACGTCAAAGGCCGGATCTCTGAGCAGCGCCCACTGCTGCTCTGCCTCTTCTCGAACCACGAGACTGTCCACGAAGAAGGCACGGGGAAGGGCTCCGGGTACCTCGAAGATCAGCAAACCGTCCTGGTCGGAAAAAACCGGAGTCATCCCGGGGATGGTACCGGGTGCCACGACATATCTAGTGTTGGTCATCAGAAGCGCGTTCCGGGACGGAAGCCCGGTCCGGGGGTCGAACAGCACCTCGTCCAGGAAATCTTGGTACCGCCGGAGTTTTGCCCCATGGTATCCACCGAGCGTCTCGTAGTGGAACGCGGGCCGGGCCGTCACGACCGGGCTGCCCTCCAGGGACAGGACTCGAAAACGACCGAGCCCTCCCGCCTCGTCCCTCAGCTGTTTCAGATGAACATCGACGCCATATTCCCTCACGGGGTTGTCCGCCTGGCGGAGCGGGACGAGCACATCCTCGTTGAAAAACCTTCGACCCACGCCCCCCAAATCGACCGCTACTAACAAGACGAGGCCCGCCTGTGCGGCCCAGCCCGGCAGACGCCGACGCCGCATCAGAACCAGCAGGCCGGAGGCGAGCAGGACGAAAAAGAAGGTCCGCCGAGCGTCCGTTGAAAACAGGTCCCGCCGTTCATCCTTTCTCCGAGCGATCTCTTGCCTCAATAACTGAATAGTCCTTGGATCATCCAGAGAGATATCGGGCTGGGCCGTCGCCACCTGTCGGGCAAAACTCTCCAACTCGTTTGGACGCTCGAAACTCATGAAGCTCCCCCCGACCAGCATCAATACGGCCGCCAGCGAGACCGCGACGATGCACAACCGATCAATGCCGCGGCTCGTGGTCCGCTCCTCCTCAGGGTCGGCGAATCTCCGGGTCATCGCCCTCAGTCCGAATCCCGCGAGTACCGCCATCACAGCCGCGACCATGGAAAGCCAGGTCTCGGGTACCCGGAATGCCGCGAAGAGCGGGAAATAATCGAACATCAATCGATTGAGCACCTCCAGATTCTTTCCGAGTGCGAAACCGACCATGGCGAGCACGGCCACCGCCAGCCCCCTCACCACCCGGCTCTTGGATACCTCCACCGCATAGGCGGCCAACAGCAGGGTCACGCCTCCGACATAGTGAGGTCCGGCCGTAAATATCTTCGGGCCCCAATAGGTCCCCGTCCCCGACCCGCCCCCGAAGGCGTTGGCAACAGCCAGGGTGAGCATTTCTGACCAACCCTGACTCCACCCCATAGCATAGTCCCAAGCCAACCCGCCCTCCACGGCACCAGGGGAAGCACCCCTGATGGTGAACTGTTTGTACTCGGCTTTGGCGAGGTAGGGGTGCGAGACCATGAGAAGCCCGAGCAATCCCCCCAGAACAAGCCAGCCAGTCGACTTCAGCAGTTCACGCGTATTGCCGTCTCTCACGTCCGCGATGGCCTGCGTCAACCACCACACGCCCATGACGAATACGGCGTAGTAGGTGATCTGGATGTGGCCGGCGCGAAGGGAGACGGCCGTGGCGATGGCGAACAACAATCCCGAGAGTAGGGAGGGTGAGCGACGAGCGTGTGCGAACGACCAGAACAGCCAGGGAACGAAGGCCAACGCCACAAACTTCGAGTGATGGCCGGCGACCAGCAGGATCGGCAGGTAAGTGGTCAACCCGAATGCAATGGCGGAAAACGTCCCGGCCCAATTGTCCCTGGTGAGGTAGAACACCAGCCCATACATGCCCGCGAAAAGAATGAGCAGATGGGATGTGGGCCAGAACAGCGCGCGAGCCATTCTCGCCAGACTGTCTATCTGCGGCACGCCATGGGAGTAGGAGATCTCGTAGGCCGGCATACCCATGAACGGA
>CAYXSE010000087.1:0-13446 GCA_964466675.1 uncultured Rhodothermales bacterium
AGAAACATGGTCTACGGCCAAGAAGCGGCCATATCGCGTGGTGGCGCCGCTGACGATCAAATGTGACATTCTTAGTTCTGTTTGTGGAATCGGACGTCGTCGAGGCCGAAAATGAAATAGCCCTCCAGGTTGGCGAAGACGGCGATGTGGGTTACGTCCCGGCCGGTCCAGGGCACGGTAGTACCAAATCCTTCCTGGTTGAACGCGGAAAATGGGAGCCGATATTCGTTCCATCCCTCTCCAACCTCGACGTAGGCGTTGTAGTAGTCGAAATCAGCCACCGAGGAGGTTCCCAGTTGGATAATGTAGCTCCCTGGAGTGCCTCTAAGGGCGATGGTCAGGCCGTGATAGGCCGTGACGTCTCGGGCCATGGCCACTCGGGAAGGGTCGGCGGCAGGCGGCAGCTCGGCGATTGAGCCACGGACACCGACAACGCCGGATCCGCCCGATCCCGCCGGCCGTACACCTGAAAGCTCCAGGTGGCTCTTGGACACGCGGAAGAATCCTCCCGGGACAATATCGAGGCTCGCTCGAATGCCAGAGCCCTCCGCGATCGCCTCCCATTGCCTGTCAGCGGCATTAATGTCGTCGCCGTCCTCGAATGTGTCGATGGTGCCTCCGACCAAAGGCAGGACGCGGGGCTGGTTGGTACATGAGACCAGAATCAGGCAAACAAGCGCGAGCAGGGAGCGAACCAGGGACATGGAGGCGGATACGGAATAGTGGAGCGCGAGATTCACGCCGGCCTAGAAGGGGGCGTCGCTCGAACTAGAGCAGGCCAAGGGTTCGCTGCGGAATTGGAATCAGGTATTCGGGCCTGAACATGTCTTCATGAACTCCAAATTGACCCGTTCCCCGAAAATCAACTGCAACGAAACCATCCAAGACGTGTTTGACCTCGCCGATGCCGTAATAGATTGGCATCGGTCCATAGTAGACCAATTCGCCTTGGCCCAACTCTTTTGAATGCCGGGCCCGGCGGTAGAATGCCGGCACCTTTGGAAGGAGCTCGAGACGGTATGGAATTGGGTTAAACATGGGTCAGTTCGACGCGGATTTCGGCCACAGAGTGCACCGAGACCACCGCATCGGGGTTGGCCAGAATACGCCAGTACAGTATCATTCGGTATGAACAACAAGACTAAAATCGTCGACAAGCAGGTCGGCCGCAATTCCGATCTGCTCGCGCAGTCGATCGCGGAGATGGATACCAAGGAGGCACGGTACCCGTACATCCGCATCCTGGTGAGCATTATCGAGCAGGCCCACCCGGAGTGGAACCAGTCCCCGACCAAGGATCGGCAGGTTGCCAACTTGGTGTTCCGGATGTCACTCGGTCAACTGAATACCGACGAGGTTGCCGAAATCGTGCGCGTGCGCGATGCGGAGCGCGGGTACGGCCCGTCTCCGCCGGAGGAACCAGAAGAGAAGGAAGAAGAGGAGCCCGCCCCCGAGGCCTGAGTCAGCCCACCCCCGACGCCTGAGGTCAGCCCATACCGAAACTGAGACCCGTCCTCCTGGAAATAGCCACCCTGGCGATGGGAGGCGCCGTGGCGGCATTCCCAAGACTGGCACTGCGGGACTCGTGGACTGAACGCCGCTCTTGGGCTCGTCACCGGATGGCGCTCGCTGCATGCGTACCGCACTGGAATCCTATCTGCTGGTTTCTGGTTGTTTCCTGACATTACAGAGTCATTGGGTACACGATGGTCAATGCAGATTCTTGCCTCCGACGACTAACTATACGAGCCCCAAAGATTCGGCAAGCTTTCGCCTTGGGATGCTGGCTCTGCTTGGTCGCTGGTTGTGTCAATCACGCGCCTACGAGTGAGATAATAATGTTTCAAGGCGGGGTCGCCCGCCACGAGACATCATACGCCGGAGGCTCGGCAACCGTCGCCCCGATGAGAGTGCAGGCACTTGCGCTGGCCGAGCGACAGTATCCTCGGAGCTACCCCGGAGAGCCTGTTCGCGACGGCTTGGCATTCAACCCGCTTCGCCTAAGTGCTGGATTCAATCGGGCTGTTCTCGATCCGGACGGGAGAGTGGGGGCGTCGTTCACCCTCGGCCTGCTCGCCGCCGGAGTTGACGCTACCCTTAGAATCGTCGGTCCGACGTACCTGACTGGAGTTCTCTCTGCAGGCGGAGCGCAAGTCTATCTGCAGAACCGGGTCTACTTCCGTAGAAGGATCGGGGTGGCGGTCGGCTTGGGTTATCGGCGCGACTCGCTCACCTACGACGGACCAAAACAGTACGGATTCACCCGCCTGAAGGTCGATTCGTATGGCTTACGCGGAGTTGTTTTCCACCGCACGAACGAGACCTACGGCACGCAATCCCTAAGGGTGGCGTCATATGTGGGATACCTTCCAGCCTTTGGGACGACAATCGTGGGTTTTTCAGTTGCAGTTGGCCTATCCAAGGTTGGGCGTTGATTATGGTGGATGGAGCCCACAATTCCGCCGTCGTTATGCTCCCCAAGAGCCAGGACTATCCGAGGCCTATCAAAAGGCCCGAAAGCAGCGCCCGACGCCTGAGTCACCCCACGCGTCCCGGGTTTTTCTTTACGAACTGCTCCCAGCCTGAATATCCGCCGGCCGCAACACCGCCGCCGCGATGGGCGTGGCACAAGGACACCGCAAGCGCATCCGACGCATCCAAGGGAATAGCTGAAGGGTCGTCCTTCAGGGACAGGACGGCGCTGACCATGAACCGAACCTGTTCCTTGGATGCCCTGCCGCTCCCGGTGACGGCCTTCTTGACCGCCGTGGGGGTGTACTCCACTACGGGGATCTCGCGGCCCAACGCCGCGAGCATGGCCGCCGCCTGCGCCCGACCAAGTTTCAGCATCGATTGGGCATTCTTCGCGTAGACCGGCATTTCGACAGCGCAGACGTCCGGCAGGCAGCGGTCGATGACAGCCAACAAGCGATCATGGATTTGCTTGAGCCGGAGTTGGTGACTGTCCGTGTGCGCCAGGCTGAGAACGCCAAACTCGATCACGGTTTCAGTCCCATCGACCACCTGAATAACTCCGTATCCGGTGACTCTCGATCCGGGGTCGACTCCGAGGATGATCATGGTGTTTAGGGAGCAGGCTAGCTGAGCTGAGCCAACAGCGTGTCGTCAAACTCCAGTGTCGAGAAAACAGCCTGCACATCCGGGTGCTCCTCGATCTTTTCAAGTAGCGCGGCCACCCTGGTTGCATCACTGACGGGAAGCGACTTGGTCAGGGTCGGGATTCGCCGTAGGCCGGCCTCGACCGGTTCGATACGCGCCCCTTCCAGCGCTTGTCGCACGGATCCGTACGCTTCGATCGGTGCCGTGACGACGAAGTGCTCACCCTCTTCCGTCAAGTCCTCGGCCCCCGCATCCGCGACCAGTTCGAACAACTCCAGCTCGTCCAGCCCCTCAGATTCGATTTCAAATATCCCCTTCCGCTCGAACAGAAAGGCCACCGATCCGGCATGGCCCAGCGAGCCACCTGATCGGCTGAATATGGCTCGCAAGTCCGCGACGGTTCGGTTCGTGTTGTCGGTCAACGCATCTACGTAGATGGCTATTCCGCCGGGCGCGTAGCCTTCGTAGGAGAGTTCTTCATAGTCGGCACCCTGGATTTCCCCCGTCCCCCTCTTGATGGCCCGGACAATGTTGTCCTTGGGCATGTTTTCCGATTTGGCCTTGTCTACGGCTACGGCCAGGTGTGCATTCATCCCCGGATCGCCGCCTCCCTCTTTCGCGGCAACCATGAGGTCCCGGGTGATGCGTGCCCAGGCTTTGGAACGCTTGGCATCAGTGGCGGCCTTCTTCCGCTTGATGGTAGACCATTTACTGTGGCCGCTCATATTCGGTGTTGTCTTTGGCGGGATTGTGTGGCGGGCACCTCGTGCGCCTCGCCGAAGGTAACGGTTTCTGAGGAGCCCAGGTTGTGGCGGGGAGGCCTCAGATTTCTTGAAACGTCCCGTGCCGGGCTGGGTTGCCTGAGTCTTATGCCGGAAAGTCGAGACCAAACGTGGATGGCGCGTGCGCTGGAGCTGGCCGCGCGGGGTGGGCATGATGTCCGCCCGAATCCACGCGTCGGCGCCCTGCTGGTAGATTCGTCCGAGAGGGTGGTCGGTGAGGGATGGCATGCCTCATTCGGGGGGGCGCACGCCGAGGTAGGCGCCCGGAGGGGGAGCGCCGCCGCCGACCTGGCAGACTGTACACTGTATGTCAATCTCGAGCCATGTTGTTACCACGGCAAGACACCGCCGTGCACGGAGCTGATCCTCCGCGCGGGTGTCGGCCGTGTTGTAGTCGGCGCCCTGGACGCGAACCCGAAGGTGGCCGGAGCTGGGGTGCTCAAGCTCCGAGAATCGGGTGTGGCGGTTGAAACAGGGGTCCTGGAGGCACAATGCCGCGAATTGAACGCCGGATTCCTGACCCACATGGGACTGGGCCGCCCATGGATTTCGCTCAAGATCGCCCAGAGCCTCGACGGTTTCATGGCCCCCACAGACGGAACCTCGCAATGGATAACCGGCCAGGAGTCCAGGACACGTGTGCACGAGATGCGCGCAGAGGCCGACGCCGTCATGACCGGCACGGGAACGATGCTGGCCGACAACCCTGCTCTCACCGTACGCCATGTCGAAGGACCACAGCCCCGTCGGATCTTTTTGGATCGAAGGGCGCGGGTGCCGGCTACCGCGAATCTTCTTTGCGATCACCACCTCGCGACCACCATTGCCGTGACCGCGAATGGGCGCGCCGAGGCGTTCTCAGAACTCCAGGCAGCCGGCGGGGCGGTGATGGAGGTCGTGGAGATGGATGGTCACCTGTCGCTGGGGGAGATCATGCAGGCCCTCGGCAGTCTCGAAATACAGGCCCTTCTTGTCGAGTCCGGGCCTACCCTGGCTTCGTCCCTCTTGGAGGCCGGACTCGTGGACGAACTGCTGATATTCACAGCACCAATTATCTTGGGCGGTGGCAAACCGTCCTTCACCCTGCCCGGCCGGGCCACGCTCAGCGACGCCATTCGAGCCAAAAACATTCGGTACGAGCGCTTGGGCGACGATAATCTGGCCATCCTCACACTCCGACAACCCTAATCATGTTCACCGGCATCATTGAATCGGTAGGCACTGTCTCCTCGATTACTCCAGAGGGTGGGGGAATGCGGTTGCGCGTTGACGCCCCGTTCTCAGCGGAGCTCAAGGTCGACGAGAGTGTGTCCGTATCGGGCGTATGCCAGACCGTGATCGAACAGAATGCCAGATCTTTTGTCGTCATCGCGGTCGAGGAAACGCTCTCCAAGACGAACCTCGGCGAGCTCCGCTCCGGGTCCCCCGTCAATCTGGAACGTGCGCTTCGGCTGGGCGACAGGCTCGACGGACACATGGTCCAGGGGCATGTTGATGCGACCGCCGTCGTGGTGGGAGTTGATGAACTGAAGACCAGTCATCTGTTCTCGATTCGGTTCGACGAGCAGTTCGCCGACTACCTGATTCCCGTCGGATCCGTTTGCCTGGATGGAATCAGCCTTACGGTCGCCCGCCTGGAGCGTGACCTGCTTACGGTTGCCATTATTCCGCACACAAGGGCGAACACAACCGTTTCACGATGGCGGAATGGCTCGATCGTGAACATCGAGTTCGACATGATCGGGAAGTACGTCGTCCGGCACGTGGCCCGTCGAACCGAGCGCGATTCTGGTCGTTAAAACGGGCTGCAACTCACAAGGATGACCAACCTGCAAACCGACATACCTGTCCTGGACGGTCCGATGGACCTGGACGAGCCGAAGATGGCGGGCCCCGAAGTGGCCGGGCGCAAGACCGTATACCTGGAGACGTACGGCTGTCAGATGAACGTCTCGGACTCCGAAATCGTGGCCTCTGTCTTGCGCACCGGGGGTTTCGGACTGACGCATGACGAGACGAAGGCCGACGTGATCCTTCTCAACACATGCGCCATCCGCGAGAACGCCGAGCAAAAGGTGCGGCGTCGGCTGGATGCGCTTCGAGCGCGAAAGAGAAAGGACCGCCCGGATCTGATGTTGGGCGTCCTGGGCTGCATGGCGGAACGCCTCCGTCACAAGCTCCTCGAGCAGGAGAAGCTGGTAGACCTGGTGGTGGGGCCGGACTCCTATCGGGATCTTCCGCGGCTACTCGAGCAGTCCAGCACGACAGGACAGGCCGCTGTGAATGTCCAGCTCTCCCGCGAGGAGACCTACGCGGACATCGCACCGGTGCGGTATGACACGAACGGTGTCTCCGCCTACGTGTCCATCATGAGGGGCTGCGACAACATGTGCTCCTTCTGCGTAGTCCCATTCACGAGAGGCCGCGAGCGGAGTCGTCCCGTCTTGAGCATCCTGGACGAGTGCCGCGAGTTGGTCGACCGGGGGTATCGCGAAGTGACCGTCCTGGGCCAGAATGTGAATTCCTACCGGGTAGACTACGAGGGCGCCGGGATTGATTTCGCAGAACTCCTGAGTCGAATAAGCCGGACCTCCCCAGAGCTGCGGATTCGGTATTCCACCAGTCATCCGAAGGATTGCTCGGTCGAACTGCTGCATGTTCACCGTGAGCACGAGAACGTTTGCAACTACATCCATCTTCCCGTTCAGCACGGAAGTACGGCGGTCCTGGAGAGGATGAAACGCACCTATTCCAGGGACCAGTACCTGTCCCTCATCGATCGTGCGCGCGGCATCGTTCCGAATCTCTCCCTTTCCACGGATATCATCGCGGGTTTCTGCGCCGAGACCGAAGAGGAACATCGAGAGACGCTGTCCCTCATGGAAGCTGTTGGCTACGACCACGCGTACATGTTCATGTACTCCGAGCGGCCAGACACTTACGCAGCCCGAAAATACCAGGACGACATCCCGGTGGCCGTCAAGAAGCGACGGCTTACCGAGATCATAGAACTTCAGGCCGGAATCTCGCTTGGCCGCAATCGTGCGGACATCGGTAGCGTGGAGCAGGTGCTGGTGGAAGGTGTGAGCCGGCGCAGGAAGGACCAGTTGAAAGGCCGCACGGATGGCAACAAGATGGTAGTATTCGACTATTCCGGGGCCAAACCCGGCGAGTACGTGAAAGTAAAAATACAGGACTGCACATCGGCCACTCTGATCGGAACGACCGTAGCGTGACATGGACCGTTCCTCGATCTCAGAACGTTTCGGCATCATCGGGAGCTCCGACGAGATTCGGCAGGCACTGGATCGAGTCCGCCGCGTGGCTCAAACAGAAATCTCCGCGCTCATCCAGGGCGAGAGCGGGGTGGGGAAGGAACTGTTCGCCAAGGCACTCCATGGGCTGTCGAATCGGCGGCATAAGCCACTGCTCATCGTCAACTGTGGCGCCATTCCTGAAGGGCTGATCGAATCGGAACTCTTCGGCGCGGAGAAAGGAGCCTACACCGGCTCAGTCGAGCGGAGGAGTGGTTATTTCGAGGAAGCGCATCAGGGCACCATTTTTCTCGATGAGATAGGCGAGATGCCGCTACCTGCCCAGGTTCGGCTGCTTCGCGTTCTGGACAACGGCGAGTTCAGTCGGGTCGGCTCGTCCAAGGTCCTGAAGACCGATGTCCGGGTTATTGCGGCCACCAACAAGGATCTGGCCCGCGAGGTACAAGGAGGACGCTTCCGCGAGGATTTGTACTACCGGCTGAGCACCGTCATCATCAAGGTGCCCTCGCTTCGGGAGCGCAGAGACGATATCCTGACGCTTTTTCGGCATTTCCAGCACCGGTTCGCCCAGCAATACAACACGCCATCGAAGGCTCTGGAGGATGAGGCGAAACGGTTGCTCCTCCGTTATCGCTGGCCAGGCAACATCCGTGAGCTTCGCAATGTGGCGGAGCAGAGCACCGTGTTGATGACAGGCGACCGGATTACGGCGCAGGACCTGCGGAGTTATCTGCGCGGTGTCTCCGTGGAGGGTCCGGAAGCGGGATTCCTGCCTGTCCTGAAGACGGCCGGCGCGCCTGCAGAGCCGGATCGAGAGCGGGAATTGATCTATCGGGCGCTGTTGGAACTGCGGCTGGAGATTCGTGGGATGAAGGAACAGTTGGCGGCCTTGCTGGCCGCGGCTCGGGGCAGCGGCGGCGCGGCCATGGTCCTGCACCGCCCACCGGCTGAGGCGACCATGTCTCCGATGGTCGAGGACATCGTGTTCGAGATCGATACCGACCATGACGGCTTGAATCCACCTGCCGATCCAGTAGACGAGCCGATGCAATCGCTGGAGGCGGCAGAGAAATCCCTCATCACCGAAGCGTTGGAGCGCTTCAAGGGCAATCGAAGACAGACCGCGAAGGCGCTAGGCATCTCCGAACGGACGTTATACCGAAAGATCAAGGAGTTCGAAGATGCCGACGAATAGGAATGCCCTCGTCATCGGACTATTGCCGTTGTTCTTGGCCGCATGCAGCTATTACAGCTTTTCGGGGGCGACGATTCCAGCCCACCTATCCACCATCGCCATCCCGCTTGCCCAGGACAACTCGGTGAGTACGGTAAGCGGATTGGATGAGCAGATGACACAATTATTGCTGTCCCGTTTTGTGGGCCAGACCAGATTGTCATTGGACTCCTCCCCGGACGAAGCCGATGCCGTTCTGACTACGATCATCGATCGTTATGTGAACCAGCCCACCTCTGTGAGCGGTGACGAGAGGGCGACGAGAAACAGGGTCACCATATCGGTGACGGCCACGTATTTCGACAACACCAGGCGAGACGAAATCCTGTCGCGCGTATTTTCAGGCTTCGAGGAGTATGACCCTCTCGATCCGAGCCTGGAGGAAGCCGCGGCCATCGCAGCCCTGGAGAAGGTGGCGGACGATATATTTACTGCGGCGACGTCGAATTGGTAATCATCACCATTTACGCCATTGCGCTGGGAGCAGTCACACTCTTCGGGCTCAATCAATTCTGGTTGGCGTGGCGGTTTGCGAGCACCAGAACACTCATTCCCGGCCCAGTTCCCGATCCGGGTGGACCGCTCGCGCCGCTCAAGTCGTTCCCGCGAGTCACCGTCCAGATCCCACTCTACAATGAAGCGTTTGTGGCTGACCGGGTCATTGCGGCCTGTGCGAGACTGGACTACCCCAGATCTCGACTCGAAATTCAGGTCCTGGATGACTCGGTAGATCACACGGTCTCGGTGGTGTCAAAAGCGGTCAGATACTGGCGGTCTCAGGGCGTCGAAATGGTCCACCTCCGGCGTACCGAACGGCGCGGGTACAAAGCAGGGGCGTTGGCCGATGGACTTCGCGTCGCCCGAGGGGAATTCGTGGCCATGTTCGACGCCGACTTCGTCCCGCCCCGCGATTTCCTGTGCCGAATGTTGCCATCATTCGAGGACCCAGGTATCGGTCTCGTGCAGGCTCGTTGGGGCCACCTGAACGATGACACATCGACCCTGACCAGGCTCCAGGCTTTCGGGCTGGACGGACATTTTGCCATCGAGCAGGAGTCCCGCATCGCATCTGGCTACCCCGCTGGATTTAACGGCACGGCGGGAATCTGGAGGCTGTCTTGCATAGAAGATGCCGGCGGTTGGTCAGCCGACACCCTGACCGAGGACCTGGATCTTAGCTATCGGGCCCAACTCAAGGGTTGGAAAATGGCCTACTTGACGCGCATCGTGGTGCCGGCAGAGGTGCCGGTCGAAACGAGCGGTTTCAGGGCCCAACAACATCGGTGGACCAAGGGGGCCATCCAGACCGCCGGGAAATTGGTTGGTGCTGTCGTCCGGAGCGATAGACCCCGTCGGTTTCGCGTCCAGGGCGCGATTCAATTGACAGCCAACTTCGGCTTTCCGTTCATGTTAATGCTGGCTCTTCTTCACGCGCCTTTGGGGTATCTGCGAGCGGTCGGACTCGGTGCCGGGGAACTGTATTTTTCACTGCTCGGCATCGGTGTCGCGGGATTCGGAGGATTCTTCGGCCTCCACCTTCTCGCACAGCGCGCCCTATATCCTGACTGGGGGCGCCGACTCTGGAGGTTTCCAATCTTCCTTGCGGCCTCAACCGGAATGGCGCTGGCCAACACCGTCGCCGTGGCAGAGGCGCTGCTGAGACGCTCGACCCCCTTCGTTCGCACGCCAAAATTCAACAGCCTCGATGGGCTGGAAGCGACCGCCTGGTGGCGCACGTCCTATGCCATGGCGGGATTCAAGGCGAAGGCGATAGCCGAGTTGGTCATGGCGTTCTATCTAGCCGCAGGTTTGGTGGCACTCATCACGGTCGAGGCATGGGCCTCGGTCCCCTTTCAGCTGGTATTCGCGAGCGGGAGTTGGCTTCTGGTCGCGCTCTCCGTTCGCGACGTGCGGCTGGCCTACGGGGCTCGCGTCCAGGGCGAATCTCAGGCCGAGAGCATGCACCCGGCTTGACCTCTATTTTGCGCTGATGATCACATCCTCCAACCATAGACCATGATGGCCAGACCAGATATCCGAGCTCTGAATGAGCGGATTGTGGAGGGTGATGCTGAAGGCGTGCTGGATGAGCTGAAAGAGGCCGTCTTGTCTGAGCCTGGCCAGGTGGCCTGTTTTGTCCTCCTGGCTCGCTCCCTCGAGAAGCTGGACCGCCCATTGGAGGCGTTGCAATCCTGGCGATCGGCCTATTTGCTCTGTCCAGAGAGTCCGGTTGTCAAAGATGAACTTCGGAGGCTCGCCGCCGAAATCGCGGGGCGATCGGCCGGGCATGTTCGAGCCAGTCGGGCAGCGATGGCCTCCGAAGCGCCGGCGTACGAAGACTCGCCCGACAACCACTTGGACGAACTCATTAGGGAGCTGGAAACGGCGCGAATTGTGCCGGACCCGACGATCAAGCCGGTCTCTGCTGACCAACTGGAGCCGGATGTGGGTGATGTGGTCTCGGAAACCCTCGCAAAGATCTATGCGAACCAGAGATTCTTCGAGGAGGCTGCGGAGGTCTACGAGAAACTTTCGGAACAGCAGCCCAAGCGACGAGACGAGTTTCTGGCCAAGGCAGAGGAAGTTCGCAAGGCCCCGCCGAAGTAGTGTATCTCCTCCGGAATCCACCTCCAGAACCTGGTGGAAGTGGTTCGCCTACACGCCTTGTTGCCGGCGTGATGTCGGGCACATCGCTCGATGGAATCGATGTCGCCATCGTTCAGATTTCCGGGAGCGGACGGGGCCTGGGCTGTGAGCTTCTCGCGAGTGCGAGTCTTCCGTTCGAGAAGTCGCTTAGGGACATGCTGTCCCACTGCGCGGATTCCACCACCTTTGATGTGGACACGCTTTGCAGGCTAAATGCCCGACTTGCGCTGGAGTATGCCGGTGCGGTTCGCGCGGCGGTGGATGCTACGCAGATTGACCTGAAGTCTCTGACTCTGGTCGGCTGCCACGGACAAACGGTTCGGCATCATCCCGAGCCAACGGTGTTTGCAGGGGAAGAGGTGGCCTCGACACTGCAACTCGGAAACGGAGGGGTGCTTAGCGCAGAATTGGGGATCCCGGTTGTTTGGGATTTTCGGTCGGCCGATCTGGCGCTCGGAGGCCAGGGTGCACCCCTGGTCCCCTACGTGGACTACGTGATGCTTTCATCGGAGGTCGAAAACCGGGTCGCCCTGAACTTGGGAGGCATCGCGAATCTGACCGCGCTCGCGGCGGGAGGCGCGCTCGATGATGTGCTGGCTTTCGATACGGGCCCGGCGAACATGCTTATCGACTCGATCTGCAGGCGGCTGTACGGCCTACCGTTTGATGAAAGCGGGCGCCTGGCTTCCGAAGGGGAGGTGTCGAGGGACCTGGTCACCGAGTTCCTGGAGAGGCCATTTTTCCAGCGCGCTCCGCCAAAATCTGCCGGTCGGCGTACCGGCGGTGGCGGGGATTTCGGCGAAGTTTTCGCGACCCAGTTTCTGGAGGCCGCTTCCGGGATGCAGGCCAACGACATCCTCGCGTCGGCGACGATGTTGACCGTAGTCTCGATCTCCCGCGCCATAGATCGCTGGGTGCCTTTCACCCCCGACAGGATTCTGGTTTCGGGCGGGGGAGCATTCAATGAATTCCTGATCCGGGAACTGCAGTCCCAGTCGGGTGTCGTCTCCTCCACGGCCGAGAGTGGCCTGAATCCACACTACAAAGAGGCCATGGCGTTCGCCGTCCTGGCACACGAGACCGCGAACGGCGTTGCAACGAGCCTGCCCAACGTGACCGGCGCTTCACGAGCCGCCATCCTGGGCGCCATTTCCTGGCCGTAGCCGCAATCCTGGCTGTAGCCGCAATCCTGGCCGTAGCCGCAAGGGCTCGCCGAAAAGAACTTCGACAGCAAACATGGATCAATCGTTCACGCCCACCTCTCAAATTGGAGAGTTTGGTCTGATCAACCGAATGCAGAGACAGTTGGGGCCCACGACTTCGGGGGATGTCATCGCGGGGATCGGCGACGACGCGGCGGTTTATCGCATTTCAGAGGATCGGTGTCATGTGGTCACCACCGATGCGCTCATTGAAGGGGTGCACTTCGATCGATCCTTCGTGCCCATGCGGCATCTGGGACGGAAGAGCATCGCAGTAAATGTCTCGGACATCCTCGCCATGAACGCGATCCCTCGATACGCGGTGGTAACGCTTGGCATGCCTCGTAATCTTTCGGTAGAGATGGTTGAGGACCTCTACGCCGGCATCGCGGAGGCGGCCGAGCAATACGGGCTCGTGATCGTGGGTGGAGACACGACCGCTGCGCCGCAACTGGTGCTCAACGTGACTGCGATCGGAGAGGCGCACCTGGAGCAGATCGTTTTCCGATCCGGGGCGCGGCCCGGAGACCTGATTTGCATCTCGGGGCATGTAGGGGGCGCGTTCGCGGGTCTGCAGGTGCTGCTGGATCAGCGACGGGAAATGCAGGAACTGGGCGTTCAGTATGAGCCCAACATCGAACCCTATCGGAATGTCATCAACCGCCAACTCTCGCCTACGGCCCGGCTGGACGCCGTGATGTCGTGGAGGAGCGTCGGGATCAGGCCGCGAGCGCTGATCGACGTATCCGACGGTGTGGCCAGCGAGATCCACCATATCTGTGCTGCAAGCGGTTGTGGCGCCATCATCTCGGCCGGTGCGATTCCAATCGACGCGGAGACCCAGGCGGCGGCGGCCGAACGCGTCGCTGACGTTGATACGTACGCGCTCTTCGGAGGCGAGGACTACGAACTCCTATTCGCCCTCGACCCCGCGGACGCGGATCGACTGGACGAGAATCTGTTCACCATCATCGGACAGTTTACGCTGGCCGAGGAGGGGGTGGTTGTGGAGACCGAGGACGGGTCGACGGTGCCGCTTTCGGCCTCGGGCTACGACCATTTCGATCCAGGCGGGGACGGTGCAGACGGCAGTTTGGACCCTTCGTAGCCATCGGGGCTAGCGCTTGGGCTAGATACTATAGCAGGACCCCCTTAAGGTAGGGATCGGGTATCCTTGATATCCCCCC
>CAYXSE010000088.1:0-13308 GCA_964466675.1 uncultured Rhodothermales bacterium
TTGGAATCCTTCCCGGGTACACGGCCGAGGGGTACATGATTATCCCTGACTGCGGCACGGACGAGCTATGTGTGTTTCGGTATACGATGTCCATCGTCACGCGGGCCAACGAAAGATATCGGAGCTTGCGAACAAGGGCGATCAAACGGATGCCCGACAGAAAGGTTATTCCGCCCCAGCATCTCAAGCTGGAACTTGCCCGGGAGCAGCCGGAGTTGCCGAATCCGGCCACCTACTACGTGGCCAGCGACCTGGAATTTCCGTTCGATGCAACGGTCATGCCCATCGCAAAGAGGAAGCTCATGCGCTACCTGTATAGGCAAGGCGGAGCTGCATAGTACTGCGGCCACAAAATGAGCCGATTCCGAAACATGACCTGTTCGAAATGGTACCCAATCCATCTGAATCCCAAGAGCTGAGAAACCCAAGTACCCATGGCCACCACGGCGATGAACGAGAGCTGGAGACGCGTCCAAGACCAGATCACAACGGTTTGGCCTGATATTGAGTTTGGTGCGAAAGAAATGAAAAAGGCTCGAGGCAGCCTGAATCGCATGGTCGATCTCATTCACGAGAAGACCGACGAGCCAAAACCGGACATCCTGCAAAAAATTTCGGCGTTCCTCTAGAGACATCGCCGGGTCGTATTCTAAGGCCTCGTCCTCCGGGCGAGGCCTTTTTTTAGGGCTGTGCTCAAGCGCGCGGCTCGACTACACCCCAGACCACCTCAAAACTGGCGCATGGCATCAATTGGGAAGCCGCTTCCGGGGAGTGCACGACGGCGCGTATCTGAGTACTCCGAACTGCTCAAGGTTCTCAGGGTAGCGACTGCGAAGGTTCGGCAGGGGGGAGGCGAGAAGCGTATCGCCCGCGAACACTCCAGAGGAAAATTGACCGCCCGGGAGAGGGTCGCCCGCCTGCTCGATGAGCCAGAAAGTTTTCTGGAGCTTGGCCTTTTCGCGGGCCACGGAATGTACGAGGAGCAGGGAGGCTGCCCCGCCGCCGGAACGGTGATGGGCCTGGGCCGCGTTTCGGGACGGTTGTGCATCGTCGTGGCCAACGATGCCACCGTCAAGGCGGGCGCGTGGTTTCCCATCACAGCCAAGAAGAACCTCCGGGCCCAGGACTTGGCCATGGAGAATCACCTGCCGATCGTCTATCTCGTGGACTCGGCGGGCGTATTCCTGCCGATGCAGGACGAGATATTCGCGGATCGCGATCACTTCGGTCGGATTTTCAGAAACAACGCCATTCTTTCGAGCAAAGGCATTCCCCAGATCTCCGCGATCATGGGGTCCTGCGTGGCCGGAGGAGCCTACCTGCCTGTTATGAGCGACGAAGCGCTCATTGTCGAAGGCACCGGGTCCGTCTTTCTGGCCGGGCCGTTCCTGGTGAAAGCGGCCATCGGCGAGTCCGCGGACAAGGAGACCTTGGGTGGAGCAACCACGCATTCTCAGATATCGGGGGTGACCGACTATCAGTGCCCGGATGACGAGACCTGCATCGACACCATCCGTGATCTCATGGGGCGACTCGGCAAGCGGGAACGAGCCGGGTTTGATCGGACCTCCTCTCTGGAGCCAGCATTTCCCGGGAGCGAACTGACCTCTGTGGTACCGACCGCGGGGAACATGCCGTACGACATGCGAGAAGTCCTCGCTCGCATAATAGATGCCGATTCGTGGACCGAGTACAAGGCTGGATACGGCAAGACCATACTCTGCGGTTATGCGCGGATCGACGGCTGGAGCGTAGGTGTGGTGGCTAACCAAAGGAAAGTTGTGAAAGCCAAATCGGGCGTGAAAGCCACCTCCGACGAGATGCAGGCCGGCGGGGTCATTTATTCAGACTCTGCGGACAAGGCCGCTCGGTTCATTCTCAACTGTAACCAGAAGCGGATTCCTCTGGTGTTCTTTCAGGACGTGACGGGGTTCATGGTGGGTACGCGCGCAGAGCACGGCGGAATTATCAAGGATGGGGCGAAGATGGTCAATGCGGTGGCCAATAGCACGGTCCCGAAGTTCACCGTGGTGGTGGGCAACTCCTACGGCGCCGGTAACTATGCCATGTGCGGCCGAGCCTACGATCCGCGCCTCATGCTGGCCTGGCCGACGGCCCGAATCGCCGTCATGGGAGGGGCTCAAGCCGCGAAGACGCTTGTGCAGATCCAATTGGCCAAGCTCAAGCGAGCTGGGGAAGAGCCCGATGAAGCCACCCAGGAAGCGCTGCTCAAGAAGATAACGGATCGATACGATTCGCAGACGTCGCCGTACTATGCTGCGGCGAGGCTGTGGGTGGATGAGATCATAGATCCAACGGAGACCCGCAGGTGGCTGGCCACAGGGATTGAGATGGCGGACCACAATCCGGAGATCCCCAAGTTCAATCCGGGTGTGATCCAGACTTAGTTCACCAAGCCTGCATGCCCTTTACCTCCATCCCCGAAAGAGCCCTGGCCTGGGCGGATCAACAACCCAGCCGGACGGCCTATGCCGTTCGTGGGGCTGAGGGTTGGCAGACTACCGATTGGGAATCCTTCGCCGGCCAGGTTCGGAGCGCCGCCAAAGGACTCATGAGTCTGGGTCTTAAGCCCGGAGAGACCGTAGGGATCTTGGGCTTCAACAGCCCTGAGTGGACTGCTTCCGACCTGGCAACCATGTGCGCGGGCGCGGTGCCCGTGGGCATATATACATCGAGCGCCGCCGAACAAATCGCCTACATTTTGCGCCATGCCAGGGCACGAATGGTGGTGGTTCAGGATGGGGAATCCCTCGACAAGGTTCTCAATCAAAAGGATCAATTGCCTGACCTCCAACACGTTATAATAATGGGATTGGGGGCGAACCCGGACGCGATATCATGGGAAACCCTGCTGACGGGGGGTGGTGCGGTGTCCGATGCGGCCCTCGATGTTCGACTCAGGGATATCAAGGAAGACGACCTGGCGACCATCATATACACCTCCGGCACCACGGGCCCCCCGAAGGGAAGCATGCTCAGTCATGGCAATCTCGAGACGGCCACGGAGATGGGTGGAGAACTCCTTCCCCGGCAGATGGGACCCGAATGCAGGTACTTGTCCTACCTGCCCATGGCGCATGCAGCAGAACTCGCGCTCACGCTACTGGGGCCGGCCATGTACGGCTATGCCGTCTACTATGCCGAGTCGATTGAAAAGATGACCGAGAACCTGAAGGAGGTTCAGCCGGATCTGTTCCTTGGCGTTCCGCGGGTGTGGGAGAAGATCCACGCCGTCCTGATGGGTAGGCTGGATGGCGCGTCGGGAGCCCGCGCCAAGGTGGCCACATGGTCGAGATGTGTGGGGCTTGCCTATCACGAACGGATCGCCACCGGCCGACCGGTCCCGCGACTACTTGGACTGCGCTACCGGTTGGCGTCCAAATTACTATTCTCTCGTATTCGTGATGCGATCGGGCTGTCCCGCGCGACCGTATTGCTTTCTGGTGCAGCTCCGCTGGCACAGAATGTTATCGAGGACCTGGCGTCGCTGGACCTGCCCGTCAGGGAAGTTTACGGGCAGACCGAGGCGAGCGGGCCGACCACGAACAACCGTCCGGGCGAGACCCGGTGGGGGAGTGTTGGTCGACCTTTTGGCGGAGTTGACGTTCGAATTGCCGATGACGGCGAGATTCTCGTATCAGGCAAGAATGTGTTCATGGGCTATTTTCGGGACGACGAAGCAACGTCGGAGATCGTGCATGACGGCTGGCTCCATTCGGGAGATCTGGGTTATCTGGATGAGGACGGGTACCTGTATGTGACGGGCAGGAAGAAAGAAATCCTGATCACCGCCGGCGGGAAGAACATCTCTCCGCGCAACATCGAGGAGGCCGTCAAGGCGCATCACTGGGTGCAGGAAGCGGTACTGATCGGAGATCGCCGCAGGTTCTTGAGTGTCTTGATCGCCCTGAATCCGGGGGTGGATCGGGATGAGGCGGAGAGTCAGTTATGGGCTCATGTACAGCGGGTCAACCAGGACCTCTCATCGGCCGAAAGCGTCAAGAAGATCGCCCTGCTTCCGGAGCCGCTGACGGTCGAGGCGGGGGAGCTCACCCCGACTCTCAAGCTTCGTCGCAAGGCCATCGCCGAGCGACACAAGGAGCTAATCGAAGCGATCTATGCCTGACGAAATCTGGTTTCTGAAGCCCTCGGTCTCGCAAGCCAACGAGTTGGGTGTCGGCACTATGGTATCACACCTGGGCATTCAGGTCGTCGAGGTAGGCGCAGATTTCATGAGCGCGTCGATGCCCGTGGACCATACTACGAGGCAGCCGCACGGGATCTTGCATGGTGGGGCATCCCTGGCGCTGGCAGAAACAGTGGGGTCGATCGCCGCGAGTTTCTGCGTCGACCCGAGTCTCTTCTACTGCGTGGGGGTGGACATCAATGCCAACCACATCCGCGCCGTGAAGCAGGGGTTGGTGATTGCAACCGCGCGGCCCCATCACCTGGGGCGAACCACGCAGGTCTGGGAGACCATCATCCGAGATGAGGAAGACAGACTCATCAATGTTGGTCGACTCACCATGGCGGTACTGAAGCGGCCATAGCCGCGGCCATGGCGCCCGGCGGCCCGGCCACGGCACCCGGCGCGCGGGCCATGGCCCACAGCCCCCGAGGGGCTTGGGCGTGTTCTATTTCAACAAGCTCATGGGCCGGCTGTATGACCCGCTGGAAGTCTCCAGCCTGTACAGGTAAGTCCCACTTGGCAATTGTCCGGCGTCGAATTGCACCTCGTGCTGTCCGGCGGTCATGGGCCCATCGGCCAGGACCTTGACCTCGCGGCCCAAAATATCGAAGACGGCCAGCCTGACGGCCGAAGCCTCAGGTAGATCAAAGCGAATCGCCGTAGTCGGATTGAAGGGGTTGGGGTAGTTCTGCTCCAGGGCAAAGGCCACAGGCACCTCATCGGTGACCTCGGCATCGGTCGATAGCGCGCTCCCTGTATTAACAAGCGCGAGTCCACCGACATCCGTCCCGACAGCCAGCGTACCGTTCCAGGGCTCATAGAAAACCGTGGTCACGTTGCTTCCGTCGAAATCGACGAACTCCCAGACGGTGTTGTACTTGCGATTCGCCAGTTTGTAGACGCCACCACCCCAGACAGCCACGAACAGAGCACCTTCCTCAGACGGATGGAACGCCAGCGCCCGCGCCTCGCGGAAGGGGTAGAGCCCACCGTTCAATTCCTGCCAGTTGCCACCGAGGTCCATCGAGCGGTATACGCCCTGAGCGGTAGCGGCCCAGAGGGTCGGTTTGTCCGGCGTGGCCGGGTCGAATTCGAGGTCGAAGACCTGTATGCGACCGTCAGACCCAAGGCCGTTGCCCTCAAGGCGAGACCAGGTCAGACCATAATTGTCCGAGGCGTACACCCCGTTCCCAAAGGTCCCGGCAAACACGAAGCCAGGAGTGGTGGGATGCGTCGCCAGCGCCCAGGAGACGTCAGAACTTGCGCCCGGCAGGTCTCCGGCCAGATGCCATGATTCGCCTCCATCCAACGAACGGAAGATCCGGCCTCGGTCTGCCGAAGCGTAGAGCGTCCCATCCGGGCCTTCATCCAGTGCGTAGACAATCAGACTACCCGTGGTGAGACCGGTCTCGTCCTCAAAGATCATCCCGTTCCAGGTGCGGCCCCCATCCTTGGACCGGTAGATGCCTTCGTAGCCCCAAGTCGCGATATAGACGTCGTTGTTCGCGGTCGTGATCGCATCGTTCACAATAATCGGCGCCGGTAGTCCCGCATTGGCCTCGACCCAAAGCTGCACCGAGGTCTGTCCTGGAGGCACGCCGCGGTAGACGCCGCGGTTGAAGGTGCCAACAATCGGATGCACGTTGCCGGCGCCGTCTCGCCAGAAGGTCCCGGCCTGGATCTGAACCTTAGCGGGGAACTGCTGCGGAATTAGAACCTCGAAAGACGCGGAAGAAGTGTTGTTGGTCGGGAACGGATCGACGGCCGCCGACCCATGGCGCACCTCAGCGGTGTTGGTGATCGTTCCGTAGTACGGGTACTGCACGGTGGCGAGGAAGGACAGCATGGCCATTTCGCCAGGCCAGACCTCGCCAACATCCCATGTGACGACTCCATCGTTCACCGATACGGTGCCTTGGCTGGCGATCTCGGTATCCCATGCGAAGGCGAGGGAATTGGGAAGGGCGTCAGTCACCAGGACGGACGGAGCGCCACCTGGACCACTATTGGTCACCTGGATTTCGATCAGGACGGCGTCGCCAACCGTCGCGCCTTCTGTGTGGTGGATACGCTTGAAGATCGCGAGATCGGCCTGATCGCCCATCCCCGCCGTTCCATCAAATTGTGTGAGGCCGAGGTTCTCATGGAATCCGCGAAGCACCGATGGGATATTGGAATAGCCGTATCGACCGACCGCCGGTACCTCAATCATGGTCGTCACCGCCTCGCCATTTCCGCTATCGACCACGTAGGTGTGATCGCCGGTATGGCCGTTGGGGACGAAGATCTGCGGATGATCAAAGGGGGCCTTGTGCCTGCGGACGCGCTCATCGGTGAGCGTGAGCATGAAGGAGACCAGGGCGTCCTTCTCATAGTCATTCAGGTACAGGGCCTGGATGGCCGGATGCAGATAGTCCGCGTTTTCTTCGGCGAAATCGCCGCCGCGGTCAAAGAAGTCCACGACCTGTCGCAGCGTCGCGAAGCCTCCATTGTGCATGTAGGGGCCGGTCAGTTCGATATTGCGAAGCCCGGGGGTCTTGAACGCACCCTCCACGCCCGCAATCGGATACCCACTCAATGGTTCGTCGAAGGTGTTCGGATCGACCCAGAAGGGGTCCACCTTGTCGTTGGACAGGTACTGCTCGGTGAAGGAAAGCACGTTCCCGAAATCATCATTCCTCCCAAGCCCAGGATCGTCATCCACGGCGCGAACGCCGATGTTATAGTTTCCGCGATCGTACGCGACAATCTTGCCGTCGGCACGCCGGAAGGTGTTCACCAACTCATCGCCCTGAGCATCGAGGCCGAGGTTGAATCCGGCGTCCGTCAGATCAGGCCCGGCATGGCAGTCTATGCAGCGGCCCTTGCCCATGAAGACGTCAAGACCAGCTTTTTCCTGGTCCGTGAGCGCGTACTGGTTGCCCTGAACAAAGTCGTCGTACCTCGTGTCATCAGACACCTGTGTTGAGGCGTATAACATGATCGAGACGCCCACGAAGAACGAGAAATTGTCCTCCGTCTGAGTAAACTCGCGAGTGACATTGTTGCCATCCACGCGCCAAGCCACTGGCCTATCGCTCCATAGTTTATCGTGGAAGGCCCGCTTGATCATGTCCTCGTACGTCCCCGTCAGCCCTTTGCCGTAGGTGGCCCGGATGTAGGAAAGGTGAGAGTCGGAGGGGTCTACTTCCTGACCCGCCAGCGGCTGAGCGGGGAGAAGTCTCTTGCCGATAAACGGCCACGAGCGTCCGATCGAGCCGGCCTCCAGGAAGTCAACCGGTGGTCCCACGGCTACCGAGGCCATGCTGGCGTTTCGAAGCAGAACGCGCTCCGCCCAGACAGAACTGCCGTTCTGGATCCAGATTTTTGCGTCGGGGTCACGGGGCCCGAACGGAGTCCGACCGTTGAACTGATTGTTGGCCCTGGACGCCAACAGGCTCCTGAAATTGAAGATGGCGTTTATGAACGTCGGGGTATTACGAGGCTCGACGGCCCTCGTGTTGATGCCGTTCACATTGAAGATTGGGTCAGGCTGGGGATCGGTGATGTCGCTCGGAGCGCCCGGCTCGACGCCCAGGAAAATGGAGTGGAAAACACCCTGCGACGAGATCACCTCGTTCGAACCCTTGTTCAGCGGGAAGTTGAATGCCTGGAGCGTGTAGTTCGGACCACCAAACGAGAACGTCCGGTCCGGATTGTCGCGACCCGCCGGACTCATCTGGTTCTTGACACGGTTGTCCGCACCACCATTGAAGTGGCAACTTGCACACGTCTGGACGCCATCCGAGCCCAGCTGCATGTCCCAGAACAGGGCCTTGCCGAGCTGGATCGCAGCCGAGCGGTCCTTGACGAAGTCGTCCAGGTTCTCCGGCAGTGGCACCTGCTTACCCCGAAGGGTTTCAAGGCTGTCGGATCTGACGCCGATCTGCCAACCGGCCGCCGTGACCAGGAGAGCAAGTGCGACAAAATTTAGGTATCGTACTCGACGTGGGCTGTTCATGCCAATCGTGCTAGAATTCAGGTATTCCAGCAGGACCGACGCAAACCCGGTTCCCAATCGGACCCCGGCCCAGCTATCGCATCAAATTTCGCGAATATGGGCGGTTTAGGTCGTGGCTTGGGACGGAAATGAGACGTAAAATCACTATTTCGAGACCAGTTCGGAGAATATCCTATGATCAGCGAGGCTCGTAAACACCCGCCGTTCCAAGCCAAACATGCGGTCGAGGCGGCCGCGGAACACTGGTCGGTGGCCTGCTCGGCAAGCCCTCTTCCGGGGGATCGCGACCGCAACTTCAGACTCCATGGAGCCGACCGGGACTACGTCCTGAAGTTTGTATGTGTGGAAGATTCGGCGTCGCTCACCGCGGCAGTGCAGCGGGTCATGACGGCCGTCGCAGATGCGGAGAATTGCCCGATGGTTCCGCGACCGGTGCCAACCACCGCCGGGGACATGGAAGCGAGGGTTAGGGGGGAGGACGGCATCGAGTATGGGGTGGTGCTCGCAGACTGGGTGCCTGGCATCCGTTTCGCCGCCTACGAACCGCGGGATGGCGCGATGTTGCGGTCGGTCGGGGAGGCGTTGGCCCAGGTAGATCTGGTCTTGGCGAAACTGGATGAACCCGAGGCAGAGCGCCCGTTCGATTGGGACCTCAGAATGGCGGCTCCCGTGGTCCACCGATTGGCCCATCACATCTCCGACGCCGGCCGGAGGGAGCTGGTGAATCGCTGCATGGAGGCGTACGCAGATCAGGCCGCGCTATTCGCGCAGATTCCCGTACAGCTGATCCATGGCGATGCCAACGACCACAACGTCCTGTTATCTGGTACCCAAGACGCGCAGTCCAGGGCTGCCGAGCACCGCCCGGGGTCGCGCTCGGCGTCGCGCGCGGAGCGCCGCACGGCAACCGGCCGTCAGATCGGACTCATTGATTTCGGCGACCTGACCTACTCGTGGCGGGTAGCCGACCCGGCTATCGCCGCCGCCTATCTGGCTACGAACCAGGATGACCCGGTGGGGGCCATGGGCCACCTCGTTGCTGGATATTATGCGGTCTCCCCGCTCTCAGAAATCGAGCTCGAGGTATTTCCGTACCTGGTAGCGGCAAGGCTGTGTGTGAGCCTGTGTCACAGCGAACTCCGGTCGAAAACAGAGCCGGGAGACACCTACCAAACCATTTCGCGTGTCCCCGGCTGGAATCTCCTCGAGCGACTGACCCGTGTTCACCCCAGACTGATCACGTACCGTCTCCGGAATGCGTGTGGCCTGGAGCCATGCCCGCGAACGCCGTCCCTCCGCACATGGTTGACCGACTCGTCGCCAGTACCAGTCCTGGGACTTCCGCTGGAGGGTCCTGTATTCGATTTGAGTGTGGGGACGGTCGAGTTCGATGGGGGATTGGATCCCACCCAGGCGTCGGAGTGGGAGACTCCTTTCTCCGAGCGAATTCGCTCGGAGGGTGGAGAGATCGCCTTCGGCCGATACCTGGAGCCGAGAATATGCTATCAGGCCGAGCAGTTCGCGGCCACGACCGACACCCCGGAGAGGCAGCGCACCATTCACCTCGGCATCGATCTGTTCGCGCCTGAAGGCACCTCGGTCTCGACGCCCTACGACGCCACAGTCTTGGTTGTTGTTGACAACAGCCAGCCCCTGGACTACGGCCCCACGGTTATTCTGGAACACGAGACCCCGGACGGGCCGTTTTGGACCCTGTTCGGGCACCTCGGACCCGGCGTCCTGACCCACCTTGCCGTCGGGGACATCCTGAAGGCCGGGCATGCCTTCGCGGAATTGGGATCATCTGCTGAGAACGGGGGGTGGCCACCCCACTTGCATCTGCAAATCTTCGCCGACGTCTTCGACACCAAGGGCAATCTGCCGGGTGTGGCGTTCCCATCACAGGCTGAAACCTGGCGCTCCGTCAGCCCCGATCCGGAACTGATCCTCCGAAGCGGGAAGCCAACCACCTTCCAGGGGCCCACAAAAGAGCAACTTCGCGTCGCAAGGGCGTCGCGACTCGGCAAGAACCTGAGCCTGTCCTACCAAGACCCCCTTCACATCGTTCGAGGCATCGGTGTGCACCTCTTCGACGAAGCGGGTCGAGCGTACCTGGACTGCGTGAACAACGTCTGCCACCTCGGCCACGCCCACCCGGCCGTGGTCAAGGCCGCCGCCGGTCAGCTTTCGGTCCTGAATACCAACACGCGGTATTTGCATCCCAATATTGTGGCGTACGGCGATGCGTTGACGGCGAACCTGCCCGAGGGCCTGGATGTCTGTTTCTTGGTCAACAGCGGTTCTGAGGCCAACGACCTGGCCATCCGACTGGCACGCGCCGCGACGGGCCGAGAGGGAATGATTGTGGTCGAGAGTGGCTACCACGGCAATCTCTCGTCCCTCGTCGACCTCAGCTCCTACAAGTTTTCCGGACCCGGCGGTGAGGGCCCCCCAGCCCACGTGGAAGTGGTTCGCATTCCCGATCCGTATCGAAATTCGGGGATTGAGGGCGCGGAGTTCGCCGCCGATATCCAGCGCGCAGCTGCCGCCCTCAACCGGCGCTCACGGCCACCGGCCGCGTTTTTGGCGGAAAGTATCCTGGGCTGCGGAGGTCAGATCGTTCCACCTCCCGGCTATCTGATCGCCGCCTATGCGCATGCGCGCGCAGCGGGCGCGCTCTGTATTGCGGATGAGGTTCAGACGGGATTCGGGCGAGTCGGCCGACACATGTGGGCCTTCCAATTACAAAACGTAGTCCCGGACATCGTGACGCTGGGCAAACCCATGGGCAACGGGTTCCCCATGGGCGGTGTGATCACGACGAGGGCCATCGCGGACGCCTTCGCCGGAGGCATGGAGTATTTCAACACGTATGGCGGCAATCCGGTATCGAGCGCTGTGGGCACGGCGGTGCTCGCGACCATCGAGAAAGAGCACCTCCAGGCTCGGGCACTGCGGGTCGGGGAATACCTGAAAGCGCGCCTGGCGCGCCTCGCCGAAGGGTATCCGATTCTCGGCGACGTGCGCGGAGAAGGCCTGTTTCTTGGCCTCGAAATGGTAGTTGACCCCGACTCAAGAGAGCCAGCCGCATCCGCTGCGGCCCACCTGGTCGAAAGAATGAAAGATCTCGGTGTCTTGCTGAGCGCAGACGGCCCACGGCACAACGTGATCAAGATCAAGCCTCCCATGGTGTTCTCGCAGGCCGATGCAGACGAATTGATTCGCAAACTCACTCGGGTATTGGGGGAGACCTACTTTGCAGAACCCGCTCCCATTTGATCCAAGATGATCGCCCCCAGACGGTTTCTGGTTTTCGCCATGGCCGCGTTGGCCTCGTGTAGCGCGGTGCCAAAGGACGCGAGCCGGGACCAAGTCGCTCGCGCCGATCCGGACGCGGTTCGGGCTCCAGGTCGGGACGCGGCTTCGGGCGCGGCTATCGACTCCACCGGCGCTGTCATGCAGGTCACAATTCCCGGATCCGGGGTGGCTTTTTCGATGGTGTACGTGCACGGCGGGACGGCGATGATCGGTACCCCGGCTGGCGCGCCCTTGAGGGGCGAAGACGAGCCCGAGCCTACCGATGTCACGCTTTCCGCATTCTGGATTGGCCAGTATGAAGTCACCTTCGACGAGTTCGCCGTCTTCCGATTTCGGGATCGGGATTCAGATTCGACCGCGGCGGGCGAGGGCTTCGATGCGGATGCGGTGGCCCGACCGAGCCCTCCCTACGAGGATCCGTCGGCTGGCCTGAGTGGGTCGGGGCTTCCGGCAACGGGAATGACTCAGTGGGGTGCGCTTCATTACGCCCGCTGGCTCTGGGAGAAGACCGGGGACTTCTATCGGCTTCCGACCGAAGCCGAGTGGGAGCATGCATGTCGCCTGGGAGGCGAACGGCCGCTCGAGACTTACGCCTGGTATCTGGACAACAGCGCGGAAGCACTGCACGAGGTGGGTACCAAATCTGCGGACGATCTCGGCCTCTTCGACATGCTGGGTAACGCATCCGAGTGGACCCTGGACCAGTACCGGGCGGACTATGGGGCCTTTCTCCGGGAGCAGCCCATCGATCCATGGGTTCAGCCCACTTCGATGCATCCGCGAACCGTACGGGGCGGCGCGTTCGATGACGGGCCGGATGATTTGAGATGCGGGGACCGCCTTGAGTCAAGTCTGGCTTGGAAAAGGCGAGACCCGCAGATTCCAAAGAGCTTCTGGTGGAATACCGATTCGGCCTTTCTCGGCTTCCGGTTGGTGAGGCCGGCCGCACAACCGACACGACAGGAGGCGGCGGCCTTCTTCTCCACGGTTCTCGGCGACTAGCCAGATGTCGTTGCCCCGATCTCCTTGGAGCACTAACCTAAAGCCCTCAACCGACCGGCCGCGCTCATGATAGAGTCACCCATCTCCCGAAGGGAATTCCTCCAACGTACCACCGCGGTTGCCGGCGGAGTGGCTGCGACCGGGGCGCTGACGTCGGCCCTCGCCGGTCCAACGAGCGCCTACTATGGAGTCGATGACGTAATTCGGGTGGGTCTCATTGGCTGTGGAGGCCGCGGAACTGGCGCGGCCACGCAGGCGATGACCACGGCGCAGAACGTTCAATTGGTAGCCATGGCCGATGCCTTTCGGGATCAGCTGGACACGTGTCACGACTACCTCACGAACCCGGATGCGAATACCGGCGAAGACAATTCCGCGACTCGGGACCAGGTCCAAGTGCCTGAGGAGCACAAGTTCGCGGGGTTCGATGCCTACGCCAAGGTGATCCCGCTGGTAGACGTGGTGATCATCACCACGCCCCCGGGGTTTCGGCCGATGCACTTCGAAGCGGCCGTGGCTGCCGACAAGCAGATTTTCATGGAGAAGCCCCTGGCCACCGACGGGCCTGGCATCAGACGAGTGCTGGCCGCGGCCGGAGAGGCCAAACGAAAAAAATTAAACGTGGTCGTCGGCCTTCAGCGGCGCTACGAGACGGTTTACCGTGAGTGGGTCTCCAGGCTACATGCGGGCATGATCGGCGATATCATTCTCGGCCGTGTCTACTGGAACAGCTCGGGGGTGTGGGTCCGGGACCGTGCCGGCCTCGAAGAGAAGGCCG
>CAYXSE010000089.1:0-13276 GCA_964466675.1 uncultured Rhodothermales bacterium
GGACGCCCTGAACATAACGGGATCCGATCACGAGATCCGCGGCGCCGGACTTGACGGGACCCAGAAGCAGAGGAAGGTCGGCTGGTTGGTGCGAGAGGTCCGCGTCCATCTCACAAATATGGTTGTATCCGTTCTCAAGGGCATATTCGAAGCCGGCCAGGTAGGCGGTGCCCAGCCCGAGCTTCCCCGGCCGGGTGAGGACAGCTACCCGCTCGGGTTCGCGAGACCGGATGGAGGCTATAATCTCCGCAGTCCCGTCGGTCGAGGAATCGTCTACCACGAGCACATCCAGGTCCGGGATCTCCAGAACCTGCGTGAGCGCCGACGCAATGTTCTTGGCTTCGTTGAAGGTGGGAATTATGACCAGGGACTCGGACTTCACGCTACTCGGCTGCTCGGCGTTCTCGCAGGAAAGCGAGGGTGTGCTCCACCAGGTCTGCGGGAATCTTCGTTTCCTTGTTCTGTCGAGCCAGTTCCATGCTCTGCTTGTACTGCTGGAAGTGGTTCCCACAGGGCGGGCAGGTCCTCAGGTGTCTCTCATATCGTTTCACCACATCCTCGCTCAACTGCCCCTCCACGAGCTGAGTCAGGAAGCCGGCGACTTCCTGGCAACTGGGCCCGCAAAATACACGATGGCGGAGTCGCGCCATCATTCTATAGAGTAGGTGCTTCATACGGGATTTGTGGCCGAAAGACCCGAATGGTTACGGTCCAAGGTGTTTTTCCAGAATCTTGCGCAACCCCTGTCGCGCGCGGTGCAGGCGGACTCGAACGGCGCCGTTTGAGAGGTCCAGAATCTTCGCGACCTCCTCCGTCTTGATTTCCTCGATGTCTCGCAAGGTGATCACGATGCGGTAGGTCTCGGGTAAGCGGGCGATGGCCGCGTGCACCAGATCCTTTCTCTGAGAGAGTTCGGCCAGGCGATGGGGATTCCAGGTGTCGTAGTGATTGGTGAATACGCCCCCTGAGAACTCTGGCTGCATACGCTCGACCGCTGCCTCGTCCAGAACAGCAAAACGCTTGGACTTCCGCAGGGAGGCCCGAGCCAGGTTGATGCCTATCGCGTAGACCCAAGTCGTGAACTTGGCCTCTCGCCGAAACGTATCCAGCCGCTTGTAGGTCTGGAAGAACGTCTCCTGCATGAGGCTGCGTGCTTCGTCGTCGTCGTTCACAATCCGGTTGATGACTCGGAAGAGCCTCGCGGATTCTTCCCGAACCACCTGCTCAAAGGCGGCTTCGTCCCCGGCAAGAAGGGCCTCTATATCGAGCGGAGAGCGAGCTGGAGAGGCGTCCAAGAGGGGAGGGGATGAGGGGCAATAACCACACGGCTGCGTGGATTGTGTTCGAGCGGGAATCTACCCAATGCCCCGGTAGCCATCCGGGTTCCGCGAGGTTGATGTGCACTGAACCGGTCCGCCCGCCGGATAATGTGCTCTAAATTCCGTACCTTGTCACGCTGTTCACTTCGCTGTCCCAAGGAGCTTGGCGGACAATCCCACTCACTAATTCGGGTTCTCTATGGCCAGGAAAACGAAACGAGCCCCGGCATCCAAAGCGCCCCCGGCATCGGCTACCAATGGTGCCGATGGTGCTGGTACCGAGAGTGCTGGTGCAGACAGTGCTGGTGCCGACGGTGCTGGTCCAGACGGTGCAATCGACTCGGGACAGTTGAAAGACTTTCCCGAATCGCCCATAGAGTTGAAGGTCCGTTTCAACACGTACCCTGCGGGTCGCTATGGGCACGAAGAACTCGGACTATCGGTGGACGATGTGCTTGCGATGTACCGCAACATGCTCCTCCAGCGTCGGTTCGAGCAGCGGGCCGGGCAGATGTATGGGAAGCAGGAGATCGCCGGATTCCTGCATCTCTATATCGGGCAGGAGGCCATCTCTACGGGTACGGCTACCGCGCTTGAGATCGGCAAAGATTCCGTGATCACGGCCTACCGGGATCACGGGCACGGTCTCGCTCTCGGGATGAGCGCGAACGAATGTATGGCCGAGCTCTTCGGGCGAGTCGATGGCTGTTCGAAGGGAAAAGGCGGATCGATGCATTACTTCAGCAAGGAGCATGGTCTGTTTGGAGGCCACGGCATTGTCGGAGCTCACGTTCCGGTCGCGGTCGGAATCGCCTTCGGACACAAGTACAGGGAGACTGGGGGTATTTGCGTGGGGTTCTACGGCGATGGTGCCGCGGCTCAGGGCGCCGTCCACGAAGCCTCCAACCTGGCAGGTCTCTACGATCTTCCCGCAATTCTGGTCGTCGAGAACAATCAATATGCCATGGGCACGGCCGTTCATCGGGCGTTTTCCGAGACGGAGTTCACGAGGCAGGCATTCGGGTACGACTTACCCGCATCTCTGGTGAACGGCATGGATGTTTTTGCCGTCATGAAGGCCGTCCAGGACCATGCGGCGATGGCGCGTGCGTTCCAACCGTCGATGCTGGAAATCAGGACCTATCGGTATCGTGGACATTCCATGTCGGACCCACAGAAATACCGGACCAAGGAAGAGCTTCTTGAAAACAAGGACCAGGACCCGATTCTCAGGCTCAAAGCGTACCTGATTGACCACGAAATGGCAGATGTAGATGCCCTGGACGCCGTCAATGAGGACGTCAAGGAGGAGGTGCTGGCGTCGGTGGCTTTCGCAGAGAACAGCCCCCGGCCGGATCTTTCCGAGATCTACGACGACATTTACGAAGAAAGCGACTACCCCTACATCGGGCGTTGACTGAAAGGATCCGGAGGTCCGCCTGCGGGCCCGGATGATCCAACACATATTCGACACGAGACATGGCATTACTACAGTACCGGGAAGCCCTCAGGGCCGCGATGGTCGAAGAAATGGAGCGCGATGAGAGCGTATTTCTCATCGGCGAGGAGGTGGCCGAATACAACGGTGCCTACAAGGTGTCCGAGGGTATGCTGGACAAATTTGGTCCGAAGCGGGTCATCGACACGCCGATTGCCGAGAACGGCTTCGTCGGCTTGAGCATCGGTGCGGCCATGAACGGCCTCAGGCCGATTGTCGAGTTCATGACCTTCAACTTCGCATTCGTGGCGATCGATCAGATCATCAACAATGCGGCGAAGATTAGGTACATGTCCGGCGGTCAATTCCGCGTGCCCATCGTGTTCAGGGGCGCGAACGGCGCGGCTGGACAGTTGGGGGCGACACACAACACGTCGACCGAATCCATTTTCACGACGATTCCAGGGTTAAAGGTCATTTCCCCATCAAATCCTGACGACGCGAAAGGACTCCTGAAGTCTGCGATCCGGGACGACAATCCGGTCATTTTCCTCGAGTCGGAGGTGATGTTCGGATGGAAGGGTGAGGTCTCCGATGCCGAGGACTATACGATTCCGATCGGCAAAGCGCGCATCGCACGGGCCGGGACGGACGTCACCATCGTGGCGCACTCCAAGAGTTATTGGATTGCGCTGAAGGTGGCGGATCGACTTGCGGCGGACGGCTACAGCGCCGAGGTGATCGATCCGAGAACCTTGAGGCCGCTGGACATCGATACGATCGTGGAGTCGGTCAAGAAGACCAACCGGTGCGTCATCATTGATGAATCGAATCCGTATGCGAGCATCTCCTCGGAGATGACCTATCGCATTCAAGAGCGGGCGTTCGACTATCTGGACGCGCCCATCATTCGGATCACGACCCGGGACACCCCCGCGCCGTACGCCAAGAATCTCATGGATTACTATATGCCCCAGGAAGATGAAGCGTATGAGGCTTGCCGGAAGGTGATGTACGTCTAGCGTACCGGATCCTGAATCCTGACAGAGTCAATCGCGAAGAACGAGATTACGAACAATGGCTATTGCGATCGAAATGCCCAAGATGAGCGACACCATGGAAGAAGGTGTGCTCGTTGAGTGGCTAGCCGAGGAAGGGCAGTCGGTTTCTGCGGGCGATGTGATTGCCCAGGTGGAGACGGACAAAGCCACCATGGATCTGGAGATCTATGACGATGGTGTGTTGCTGAAGAAGGTCATTGCCGAGGGTGCCTCTGTGCCGATTGGTGCGTTGATCGCGGTTCTCGGGAAGGAGGGGGAGGATATATCGGCGATTCTTGCGGCGGCTTCGGGTGGGGATTCTTCGGGGGGCGGTGCGTCTGCTCCGGTGGCGCCGGTTGTGGCTGCTGTTGCTCCTGCGTCGGCTGTGGCTGCTCCCGCTCTTGCTCCCGCTCCTGCGTCTGTTGTGGCCGCGCCCGGCACGGCTCCGGCGTCCGCGTCCGCGTCCGGCGGTCGCATCAAGGCTTCGCCGCTGGCTCGCAGCATGGCCTCCACGCATGGGATCGATATCGGAGCGCTGACCGGGTCCGGTCCCGAGGGGCGGATTATCAAACGCGATATCCAGACGGCGATGGCGTCACCCGCCGCGCCCCAGCCGGCTGCTGCACAGCCCGTCGCCTCGCAGCCAGACAGCGCGTACGAATCGGAGCGAATCTCACAGATGCGAAAGGCTATCGCCCGTCGCCTCTCCGAGAGCAAGTACACGTCGCCTCATTTCTACCTGGTCGTGGACGTGGCGATGGAAAACGCCGTCGCACTTCGGAAGAAGCTGAACGCCATTGGTCTGGATCAGGGTAAGGCCAAGGTCTCATTCAACGATCTCATCACCAAGGCGTGTGCGCTGGCGCTCCGGCAACATACGTGGGTGAACTCATCCTGGATGGAGGCGGAGGGACAGATTCACCACCATGCCGACGTGCATGTGGCCATCGCTGTGGCCATTGAGGATGGGCTGATCACACCAGTCATTCGTCACGCGGATCGAAAGGGCCTCGCGCAGATTGCTGCCGAGACTCGTGAATTGGCCGGCCGGGCCCGAGAGAAGAAATTGCAGCCGGACGAGTATTCGGGATCCACTTTCTCGACCAGCAACCTGGGCATGTTCGGGATCGAAGAGTTCACCGCAATCATCAATCCGCCGAACGCGTGTATTCTGGCCATCGGTGCGATCCGTGACACGCCCGTCGTTGTGGACGGTACGGTGATCGCCGGTAAGAGAATGAAGCTCACGCTTTCTTGCGACCACAGGATTGTGGACGGCGTCAGTGGGTCCGAATTCCTGTCTACCGTTCAGCAATACCTGGAGGAACCGCTGGGGTTCTTGTTGTAGTGATCGATTGGCGTTCCAAGGAATGCGATTCGCGGACCGGGCGCCGTGCGGCCGCTCAAAAGCATTGACGCGCATCGCCCATATTTCCGACGTGCATTTCGGCCGTATCTCCCGAAAAGGGGTCGTTTCGGCCCTCCTGCAGGACGTCTATGCGGTAGAGCCGGACGCGGTAGTCATCAGCGGCGATTTGACCCAGCGGGCCTATTCCTGGCAGTATCGGGACGCTCGTGCGTTCGTCGATGCGCTCCCTCAACCCACCCTGGTTGTTCCTGGAAACCACGACGTTTGGCCGATGTGGTGGCCAGCGCGCAGGTGGCACACGCCGGTCAGCAGGTTCCAGGAGATCATAACGGACGATGCGACCCCTCGAATCAAGTTGCCGGATGCCTGGATCGTTGGACTCAATTCCGCTCACGGAAGAACGGTGAAAGGGGGGTGGGTCGATCGGCGCCACATTGACGCCATGAGAAAGGCGCTGAACGGGGCTCCTACGTGTCGAATCCTGGTGGTGCATCACCCCCTGATCAACGTGCCATTTGCAAGTGCTGCCGACGTCTGTCATGGCGGCGACCTGCTCCTGAAAGCTGCGGCCAGGCGTAGCATTCGGGTCGTCCTGTCCGGCCACCTTCATGTGGTTCAAAACATTCGCTCGAAGGAAGGTCCGATCCTGGTTCATGCAGGCACCGCCACCTCCAGTCGAGGGAGAGGGCCGGATCGGACTACGAACAGTTACAACGTCGTCTCTATCGACGAGCGGACGGTCAAGGTGGAACGGCGGGATTATGACGGCGATGCGTTCCATGCCGTGAGCCGCGAGATCTTCTCGGAGAAGGAAGCGGCCTGGGACGGTCCGGGTCCGGATCCCGCCGATTTCGCTCGCGTCTGAGGCGCTGAGGCGACGAGGCTCTGGGCCCCCGAGACTCTGAGGCGACGCCGCGCCCCTATTTCAGCTGAAGAAAGCGACCCGATCTGGTCTGGGGTCCCGTGGCCGAGCGCATTTCCATTCGGTAGAGATACACGCCGGAGCTCAGCCCCGATCCGTCGAACTGGAGCGCGATCTTGCGGCCCGCCTGGAACTCACCCGAGGCGGTTTGGCCGACCAGCCGTCCGAGTAGATCGTAGACCAGGAGCCTGACCTGTGCAGCCTGGGGCAGATCGAACAGGATCGTGGTGCTCCCATTGAACGGGTTGGGATAGTTTCCCCGGAGAGCGAACTCGAGCGGCGTCTCTGGGGAGCCTTCCGTAGCGGTGACGACCAGCCCGGTCTCCACGGAGCCGTCTTCTCTCACGAGCCAGATAGCGAGTTCGCGATTGCCCTCGACGCCAAAGGGCGGGCTCAAGAACCCGGTCATGATGATGGCCACGGTTTCGCCGGCAAACAAGGCGAGGTCGAAGCGATGAGCCACGAGAACTCTGCCATCGGGGTCTGAGACGACGAAATCTGTTTCGACCGCGAGTACGGACGTGACCGCGATACCTTCCCCCGGATCCATGCTAACGAATTGATCGCCGTACGAGAAGACCACGCGGCCGAGGTCGGAGGCGGAATGGAACAGGATCGGCACTACCCGAGCCAGAAACGGAGACATCTCCGGGGCGGCTTCCACAGACAGAATTCGTCCGTTCGGACCCAGGACCGCGTAGGTGCGGCGGTCTACACGGAGTTCGAGAGGCGCTTCCGCGAGTCTCGTCCCGTTGGCGTCAGAAGCCGCATCGATGGTAGTCGGCTGCTCAAGCTCGAACGGGACCGCCGGGCTGGTCTCTCCGAAATCAAACTCCCTGCCCAGACGGCTGTCAAGAAAAAACTGAATCCGTTCGGACCCTGGGGAAGCGTCGGCATGGATGGCCTGTAAGCTCCCGCGCTGACTCTGGCGCAGTTCGTCGATTCCAACCGCGTAGAGCGAGCCAAGCGGAGACAAGCCTCCGGTGATGCCGACCGAAGAAACCACCAGCCGATCATCTACTACCTGGCTCGGCGAGGAGGAGCCCGGTGCCGTCCAGGAGGCCAGAGACCCGGCGTTCTGGGCCACCAAGGCCGCGCGGGCGGGAACCGCTGCGTCGGCGGTCGCAACCTGAACCTCGATATCGTACTGCTGCGACTCGGCGAAATTGACTGAGCTGGAGATGGCCCAGCCATACGGTGCAACGTCTCGCACAGAACCTCGGCCCACAATTTCGACTGGGAATCCCGCCTTACCGATGGGGATCTCGTCTATGTGATTCACCGAGAACGTCGTTGTCGAAATGAGGTTGTCGAATGCGACTCGAATGGGCCGGTAGGCTTCCCGCCCGCCAACGGGGTACTCATAGGACTCCGATGTGCCCGCCAGAACGGTTCTGCTGACCGTCCCCACGACATGGCTCGTCGCCCCCTGGAGACGGATCACGGACTCCGAAGCTGCCGGCAATATTATGCGATGATTCCCCGAGTCCAGAAGGCCTCGCGTGAGTCTCAGGGACGAAGAAATGCCGAGGTTGCCGCCGATGAGGCGGACCACCGGCAAGGCCGTGGATTCCGATTGGGACATCGAGACAGAGCTGACCTGCTCGTCTCCACCCGCCAGCGTAAAGCGCTGGTCGCTGCCGGCGAAGACCAGAGATGCCGAGGCCCCCAGGTCGCCGGCGACGGTCAAATCGCCCGCCACCTGGAGAATGAGCCCGCCGAACTGGCCCGATATCAGAGCATCCCCATCAACGTCCACGGCCACCGCTCCCGTGATGAGGGCGGGCTCGGAGACCTCGAACCCCCCGCGGGAGGAGACCGTAGCGAGCGGGCCGCTGGTCATGGTCCCGCCTTGAAGCCGGAAGGACTCGGTGGCGGTCAGCTGGTGGCCGTTGAGGTTGAAGACGTCGCTCGGATCGGCGAGGTTGATGGTGATGCTTCCAGCAGTCCGGTTTCCGACGAGAAACACTCGCGAGTCGAACGTACCGCCCGCATGAATGTCTAGCGAGCCGACTTGGGCAGAAGCCGGCCAAATCGCTTCGGAGAGAATCAAGTCTGCTGCTGGCTGGGAGAGGCCCACGGAAATAGCCCCTTCCGTGGTGTACGCGATGCCGGTGGACAGAACGGGAAGCGATGAGGCGTCGAGGGACACTAGGTACAGCCCGCCTCCCTCTGCAATGGAGAGTTCGGAGTTGCCGAACGCAGCCGTGCCCGCGTAGACCAAGAGAGAGCCCGAAACCCTTAGGTCACTACTCACCCCGACGGACGAACCGCCGGAGGCGAGAACGCCAAGGTTTCGGACCTCACCGAAGCCCGCGGTCAACTCAAGGCCCGCCGAGAAGGTGCCGCCTGCAAATCCGCTTGCCGTACCGGCCAGCGTTCCATCGTGCAGGTCGTAGAACAAGTCATAGGCTCCTCCAAACCCTGGCCGGTGCGTGAGTCTCCCGTCCCCCTGTTGAACTAACACGGCTCCCTCGCCCAGTTGGAGCTGTCCATCGCCGATGGTGCGAAAGACGGCCCCACGTCGACCGACCGCCAAGCGCTTGTTAACGGTCAGCGTTCTTCCCGAGTCCGGCATGCGGAGATTGCCTCGAAGGCGGACGTTGTCCAGGCTTGCGGATGCCGCGAGCTCAATGGAGGCGTTCCCCGCGCCGAGGACCAGTTCTCCGTAGTCATCGTCGTCGTACGGGAAGAGGGCTGACGCCGTGAGAAAGCCCGGAACCTCCAGAGGCAGCGTCGGCTGAGCCGCGCCCACTAGGCGTCCACCGGATACGAGGAGAACCGCTTCCGATGAGCCTTCCAGCACCAGGTCGTTGAGACCCAGATCGAGAACGCCTCGCTCGAGGCTGAACTGCTTGTTGGACAGCCGGATGGAGTGCGGCCCGTCACCGGAGCGCACCCGAACGGTGTCCTGATCGGAGACGCCACGCATGCGGAGGTTAGCTGAGAATAGATCCAGGTCTCCTCCAAGCCGCAAAAAGCCGGGCCCAGACAGCACTACATCTCCACCTAGGCCGGAGAAATCGCCGAACACAGAATCGCCAGGCCCGTCGAACGGGGAGCCATTGGTGTCCGAGTGCCAATCTGCGCCCTCCAACAACAGCGTGAAACGATCCAGGAATAGGTCTCCATCCACGACCACCAGCTGATCGGTGATCGTAAGATCTCGTCCCAGAGAGATGTCGTCTGAGCCGGACTGCTGGAGCGCCGCCACCCGAAGGCGGGGGATCGGTGTGCCAACAAGAACCTCGGTGTCGCCTGTCAGCACAATGAAACCGCCGTCGGGAATAGCCGAGCTTGTAGGCGCCTCCGACAGCGTCACGGAGGAGCCGGCGTCCATTTCCAGTACCGAACTATGACCCAGGTACAGGGCGTGGTCCGCCCCGATAACCAGGTTTCCTGAGGCTGCGACGAGGGAGGCGTCAGTGGCGAGCTCCATTCGGCTTCGGATCTCGAGAGTCGCATCAGAAATCTGGGCAAGGTGCGTCACCACAAAGCCACCGGGTCTTCCCGACTCTAGCACCCGCGCATGGACACCCCGGATGTCAAGAAAGTCCACCTGCCCCACGGAAAGCTCGGTCACCCGATTGGTCGGGCCGGTTAACGCCAGCGCGGAAATCTGGCCTTGGGCGCCACCGGAAACACGGACAGCATCGGATATGAGAAGGGATCCCGTGCCCTCAATCCGGCCACCAACGAAATGTGCCCGACCGGATCCCAGCATGGAGAGATCGGCCGACAACCGAACGACCGTACCGGGTGCCACGGCCAGGTCTCCTGAAGCGATCAGGTCCTGATCGATCCGGGCCCCGAAGACCGCGGGCGAATTGATGGCATCCCGGATGTCAAACGACAGGTCGCCGATGGGGCCGAACATGAACTCCGAGGTGGGGGAGTAGAACTGTCGGACGCTTCCGAACCATGCTAGATGGAAGGTGTCTCCACCAGGGTTGATGCTCCCGCCCTCAATTCGAGTACCGTCAGGTGCTCCGTCCGTCGGCAAGCCATCCTCCACATTGAGCGCAAGGCCAGCCTCGGGTCCGATGAAGTTGAGAGTGCCGCCGTTCAGATCCAATCCTCCGAGCTCAAGGCGGAGCGTACCGGCTAGGCCCAGGCTGGCACCAGTCAACTTAATCGACCTCGTCGCATTCTGGAGCCCGACCGTCAGGCTTCCAAAGGCGCCATCTCCGGAGAGTCGAATGCCCAAGTCCAGCGGATCGGCTAACAGAACGGGGTTGAGGCCGGTGTATGTGCCTCCGGTATTAACCTGGAGGATCGCCGGCCCGGAGACAGGAGTCACGGAGACCGAAGTACTGCCCGAGTCCAGCATACCATCGACCTGGAGGCGTGCTCCGACGTTGACGGTGCTCCCACCGGTCAATGTCACGGATGCTCCGGAGACGAGCAGGGCGTCAAGGGCGAGTTCGCCGGAGAAGCTCACCAATTGGTTGGTGCCTCCCAGTTCGAGTGTGCTGCTGGCCAGTTCAAGGGCGCCGTTAGCGATAGCGGCATCGCCATCCAACTGAACCACGGCATTCATACCTCCCGAGATAGCTGCCGCAATCGTAGATGAGCCCATCAAATGGAGACGCCCCCCCGTATCCAACGAGACGGCTCCATTGATCGTGCCGGAGCCGCTTACCGTGAGGGTTCGTGCGGGTCCGATGGACAGCGACCCGCTTTGGAGCGAGAAACTCCCCGCTATCCGTGCGTCGCCGTCGAGGAGTACGTCCGCTCCAGCAATCTGAACGGACGGCAATCCTGGATCCCCCCCCGGACTGACCGTGACTGTAGCGCCGCTCAGGATCAGCCTTCCTACGCCGCTGGTGTCAAAGCCGCCAGTGGACCACGAAAGGTCCGACTCGAGAGTTAGGTCCGCACCCAGGAGCATGGTAGCAGATCCGAGCGCCAGCGACGCCTGGACGGTCAGGTCTGATTCGAGAACCAGCAGCGTTGCCGCGGGCCCAAGCTCAAGTGCCGCGAGGGTCGGAGATGCCCCGAGTGCGAGTCGCTGGGTTCCTGGCCCGGTCGCACGGAACGTTGGACTCCCTCCGATCGGGGTCGTCGCGCTCAAGTCTCCTCCAAACAAGATCTGATAGGGTTCACCTCCCGTCAGTTCACCCCCCGTGACCGCGAGTGATGTGGCTACGCGTAGCTGCCCTCCAGCGGAGACGGTCAGAATACCGCCACTAAGGTCGATTCCATTCGCGATGAATGCCCCCGCGGTGGTGAGCGCCCCGCCCGAGATGTGGAGGAGTCCAACGGTACCTGTGGCCCCGAGGACATGGCTCCCCGCTTGAATAGCGAAGGTCCCGCTGACTACAAGAGCACTGGCGAAGTCTACGCCTGCTCCGTCAAGCGTGAGGTTGGCGATGTCCTCTCCTGGCGTATCAAAGTTCTGACGATCAGTTCCCGCCATTGTGACCCCCGTGATACCATCCAGGCTCCCTGATACGGACAGATCTCCTCCGACCACGAGATTGGCCCCGGCAACAGATCGAAGCGTACCGTCGACCGTCAGCGACTCGCCGAACCGAAAGGAGCCCGCCCCCAGCTCCAGCACGCCCGCCGCTTCGACGAGCACGGCTGGGAGGGAGCCGGCGCCTCCGAACTCTATGGCAACCGGGATGATCAATCTCCCCGTGCCCGTGATGGCGCCGCTGTTGAAGTGAGTCCCATTGGTATTGGTGAGGGATAGGTTCGAGTCGACCAGTTCAATGGAGCCCGTATTGTTCAGCGTATTGGGGAGCGCCGAATAACCGGACAACAAGACCGGCCCTCGGATCTGGATCTCGGCCGCGTTGGTGAGGGCACCATTCAGGTTCATCTCCGCGGTCCCGATGCCCAGGTTCAGCTGGCCCCGTAGGTTCCTGACGTCGGGTGCCCATGCCCGCCCTGTCGCGAACCGGAGAATGGATGTTTGACCGCCTCCGCTGTTTTCTATCGGGGTCGCGCCGAGGACAGCCTGAGAGGCGGCGCCCAGTGCGAGTTGTGCAAACTCCAGAGACCCGCTGCCGAGATTCAGGATGGCGGCCAATGGAGGGAACGCGCCAGTCAATGTGACCTCGTCCTGAAACGTAGCCGTGCCCGCGAAGGACTGCTCCGCTCTTATGGGGACGTCCGATTCCGCGATATCCACCAGGGAACTGAAGGTGACGAGCGCGTCGTTCTCAAAGCGAAGTCTCCCGCGGGGAAGGTTCAGACTCCCCATGGTCACCGCCCCCCCTGAGAATACGAGGGTGTTATCCGCGAGGTCGGGCGGAAGGCGGAATTGTGAATCCGCAATCTCTATGGTGCGCGGTGCGGTCGCGAGCGAAAGAGTGCCTGAGAGCGAGGCGCCGACAAAGGACACGCGCGCGCTATCCGGCGCGACCTTGGCGGAATTGGCAGGGTTGGCCCTCCCCGGAATACCGACCACCGATTCAATCAGAGCAGAAACGCCCTCAAACTGAACGCTGCCGGAGGTGAAGGAGATCGTGTGCAGGAAATTGATAAGATTGGGCTCGGAAGGCAGATCGGCGTTTAGCAGGCCATTGCCAAAGACCAACTGACTCGCCGTCCCGGAGGCAAACACAATCCTGCCTCCCCCCGCGTCTACCAGAAATGACTTCTCGGAGAAGCGCACCTCGGATTGGCCGGCGAAAGCGTTCAATTCGAACGTCACCGATTTGCCTGATTCGTCCAGCCGAATGCCATCGGAATCATCTCCTAAGTAGTACTCGCCGGCTGCTACACAGACGCGTCCGCCCTCGGCTACAGTCCGATAGGCCAGTTCAAACGACCGGAGGGGCCGCGCGAGCTCTCCAGTGGCGTCGTCGTGGCCGTCAGACGCATTGACGTGGAGATCGCAGCTCTGGGCCGCGGCTGTCGATGTGGGCGCCAAAGCGAACCCGACCAGCAGGCACACACCAGGCAAGAGATGACCTCTCACACTCGATAACAGTTCTCCTCTCACACGCTTAACGTTGAATGGCGGTCGTGAAGATACCGTGGGATTGCCCATCGACAATCAACATTTGGGGCGGTTTGCCGATTCCATCAAATTCTGGATGACCCGGGGAGTTGACATTACCCTCGGGCAACCTGATCTTCCCGCGATGAAGCGCCCAAAATGCCGGAAAAAGGTTATTTGGGCATTGGGTAGGCCGCCGGTTGGCGGTGTACCACGACTATCAAAGAAGCTCACCC
>CAYXSE010000090.1:0-13270 GCA_964466675.1 uncultured Rhodothermales bacterium
GTCATCGCTGAACTTGATGCCGGAGGTGTTGCCTCCCACCACCAATACCTCCCCGTTCGGGAGGACAATCGCACTCGCAAACCGACGCGAAAACTCCATTGGCGCGATCTCGGTTACAATCGGATTGGGGCCATTGATGTCCATGACCACCGCGCGATTGGTGCTGGGGCCATCGGTCCCGACGCCTCCAGCGATGAGAAGTTTGCCCTCATCGTACATCACGGTCGCGGCGTGTTTCGAGAACCAGCCGTCCGAGAGCCACGGTCCGAGATTGGTCAGGGTGCCCTCACCGGCTGTGGTAACCGTGTGCATGTTGGACGTTGGCCCTGCCTGGAACAGATCCCCTCGGGGGTCCAAGAAGACGTGGGGCCACCAATTGGTTTCGAACCCGGGTTCATCCACGATGGTTTGCCAATCCACCCCCGTCAGTTCGTCCCATCCACTTCCTTCCGTCCACATTTCGGCCGTTCCCGGAGCGTCCGGTTGGCCGCTTCCAGATGCGGTGAACACGGTACCATCGGGCATCGCAACAGATGTTGGGTACCACCGGCCGTGAACCATGGGGTCCAAGGTTGACCACGCATTGGTCTTAAAGTCGAAGGCGCTGGTCGTCTTGACATGATTTCGCCCCCCGTTCACCAGCAGCCGTCCGTCCTCCAACATGACCATGTGTGCACAAAACATGTCATGGGTGTGGTTGGGCGTTTCCTGAAACTCCCCTGTCAGCCGGTCCCAGACCGCAGAGAACGTGTATTCCGGGCCGGCGGGAAAGGAGCTGCGCTCGTTGGATGAAAATGTGATGATCCGGCCATCAGGCAGATTCGCTGCAGACACCGGGACGTGCGGCCACTCGATCACGGGGCCCCACTGCCCGACGTCATCCAGTTCCGCAGGGCTCGACGCCTTGAGTTCGCCGGCTCCGATTACGTACCGGCCGGTACGGCTCCTGGCCAGTCCAGCCCAAAAAGCGTCGGACTGGTCGTGTTCCTCGTGGTCGTTCTGTTGAGCAGCGGCAGGGGGCGCCAGAAGTGCGAGGAGCAAGATCCCCTTGAGTGTTCTGAGAACGGCTTTCCGAAGATGAACGAGCATGTGGACCGGATACATTGATTCCGGTCAGGTATCGGCGATTCGGGCGCCACGGTAAGCGAAAAGATTACACAAGCCCACGAAAAAGGCCGGGCCACTCGACACAAACCCCTTCTACCAGGTCTGCGAGATCAACGTGGTGGCGATAGAGTCCAGACGAGGGTAGTCTCGACGGAGAGATTCGCTGCTCAGGTCGGTTCTCATGGGAGCATCCCCGTATTCGCTAAAGAATGCTTGTACAATCTCCATCCCCTGCACCACTCGTCCGATGGGAGGGAAGCCGATGACATTGCGGGCGGACCGATCCCTATCCAGGAACTCATTGTCGGAGAGGTTGATGAACATGGTGAACGAGCGGGTACGGGCTCCTGCGCGAGCATAGGTGAGCGTGCCCAGGGCGTTGGTCGTTCGAACAGGTTCATCGTTGAGGGGCTGGCCCCTCCAATGTTCGTCCGTAGCGGGGTCTCCAGATCCGCCAAACTGGGCCACAAATCCCTCGAGAACGCGGTAAAACCGCGCGCCCTCGTAGAAATTATTCTTGAACAGGTAATACGCCCGATCGACGCCCTCGGGAGACCACTCGCGATACAGTCGGAGCGAAATATTGCCCGAGGAAGTACTCATCTCGACCTGGAACGAGTCCGGCGCCGCCTCATGAAGGGAAACCAGCGGGGGGCTTGAAATTGGGTCCGTAGTGCCGCAGCCGGCGAGAACTATCAGAATGGCGAAAGGGAGCAGGCGCATGAGCGTAGAGGCGGGTTCGAGGGGAAGGGTCGATGTCGGGCACCCAAGAAGTACGGGATCTTTGTAGGCTAATAAAAGTTTTAGCCGAGACTAAAAATCATCACTGGCGACTTCGTGACCAATATCAGCAATCTGACTACCGGCGTCAAACGCATGTTTCTGGTTGGCTGCCTGGCGCTGACAGCGACGGCCACGACCCTCTCCGGGTGCGACAGCGTAGTTCCAGCGGCGCCCGCGGATGAAGATCTCTTGCCGGGTCCCATCGAAGGATTAACCGACACGCAGTTGGCCACGCACCTCCGAGGCGATGTCCAGTTCGCCCGCGTTTTCGGGGCTGTAGAGGGGCTAGGTCCAACTTTTGTGGCGGCCTCTTGCGAAAGTTGCCATGTTGGCAATGGCAAGGGTCATGACGTCACTACGCTAACCAGGTTTGGTCGATTCGAAGGTGGCGTATTTAGCGCGATGCTCCCCGAAGGCGGTCCCCAATTGCAGAACCGAGCGATTCCGGGACATCCTCCCGAGGCAATTCCCGAAACGGCTACCGGAGTGACGCGGCTTATGCCGCCGGCGGTGACGGGGCTCGGATTTCTCGAAGCGGTCTCGGATCAACTGTTGTTGGACCTGGCCGACCCGAATGATGCCGACGGCGACGGAATCTCTGGCGTGCCGCGGTGGACCAGGCCTCCTTCGTTTATTGTCCCAGGTCCCCTTCGCATATCGAACAACGGCCTGTACATAGGGAAATTCGGCAAGAAGGCGAGCGCCCTGAACCTGACGCACCAGACAGCGGTGGCCTATTCCCAGGACATGGGCATCACGACGGATCTCATCATGGAAGACCTGTTCAATCCGTTGGGCGGAGTCGGAACCGGTGATCAAGCGTCCGACCCCGAAGTTCCCAGTGATGAGTTCCAGAACGTCGTGTTCTACATGCGAACGCTCAAGGTGCCACCGCGTCGAGGCGAGACCGAGGAGCGGGTCATCGCCGGCGAGCTGCATTTCGAATCTGTCGGATGCACGGGTTGCCACATTCCTTCCCTTCAGACCGGCCCGTCTGACGTGTCGGTGTTGGACCGAGTGACCTTCTTCCCCTACACAGACCTGCTCTTGCACGATATGGGGCCGGGGCTGGATGACGGATACACCGAAGGCAGTGCGCTGACTTCGGAATGGAGGACACCGCCGCTTTGGGGAATCGGTCTTGCGGCGGATTCGCAGGGCGGCGCCCCGAGGTTTCTACACGACGGTCGGGCGAGCTCACTCGCCCAAGCCATCACGCTCCACGGCGGTGAAGCCACGGCGAGCGCCTCTGCATTCCAGCGGCTCTCGAAGATGGAAAAGGAGTCGCTGATTCTTTTCCTCGAGTCACTCTAGAAAACACATGGACCGCAAAGTTTTCCTGAAAACCCTGTCCTCGGCGGCACTGGCCGCGGCCTGTCCCCCTCTCCTGGCGGGTTGCGCCGGCCTTCCGTATGTAACCGGCGTCCCCTCTGAGACGGGAATGCACGTTTCAAAGGCATCCTTGGAAGGGATGGAGTTCGCGCTATTGAACGTTCCAGGCTACCGGGCCCCCGTTTTTCTTGCGCGTGATCCGGCCGGCGCGTTCTCGGCGGTCTCACTTCTTTGCACCCACAAAGGCTGCGTCGTCAAACCCGCAAATAACGAACTGGCGTGCCCGTGTCATGGCAGTCGCTTCACGTTTGCCGGTGAAGTGCTTGAGGGCCCCGCCGACATCGATCTGGTGAGATACGAGGTAGAGGAGATCCAAGCCACGCTCACGATCCGGGTCCAGCGAACGTGAGAACGATTGCAATAATTTTGTTGGTAGGTGCGGCTGCAGAGGCGACGGCGCAAGACACCGATCCAATCTACGATCGACCGTTCGTCGCACAGATCGGCGCCGGCCAGACCGCCGTGGGCGGTTATCTGGAGGCCAATACCAACTACTTCGCCGAGGATGGTATCAGCGAGGGGTTCTCGATGGAACTCCGTCGATTCAATATTTTCTTGTATTCGTCCATCGGATCGCGGATCACGGTCTTTTCAGAACTGGAGTTTGAACACGGAACCGAAGAAATCGGGCTTGAAACCGCCATCATAGATTTCGTCATCGGCCCATCGCTGTCCCTGCGAGCGGGAATTCTTCTACCACCCCTGGGCGCCTTCAATCAGAATCACGATAGTCCAAAATGGGCGTTTATCGACCGGCCACTGGTCTCGACAGAGCTTATTCCGAGCACGTTGGCCGAGGTTGGATTCGGCTTCCACGGCCGAGTCCCAGTGGGCGATTTGGACGCGGGGTATCAGGTGTATGTGGTCAACGGCCTAGGCGACGGAATCGTCAACAACAGCGAGGGGCGGACCCATATCCCTTCAGGGAAAAGCGGGGAGGCGTTCGGAGAGGACAACAACGGCCAACCGTCTGTCGTAGCCCGAATTGATGCGGGAAAACGGGGTTGGGGGACGCTTGGCCTCTCCTTTTACACCGGCGTCTACAATTCTTGGAGGATTGAGGGCGTTCCGGTTGATGATAAGCGGAGCTTGCGCCTGCTGGCGGTTGATCTATCTACAAGCGTCGGCGGTGTGAGCCTGATCGGCGAGGCCGTCATGGCTTGGATAGATGTGCCCGATGGATTGAGAGATGTCTTCGCGACCAAGCAGATGGGTGCTTTTCTGGATGTGGTCTATCCTTTCGTGGATCTGCCCCTCGGGCAAACGGACAAGGTCACGCTCGGAGCCGCCGTACGAATCGAACGGCTGGATCTGAATGTTGGGACGTTCAGTTCTTCAGGCGAACGGATCTACGATGAGCAGACGGCACTCGCCCTCGGGGTCACGCTACAGCCGAACTCCGACACGATTTTCAAGTTGAACTACAGATATCACTGGCAGCGGGATCTGTTGGGCAACCCCGTGCGTCTGGGTGGTATTCAGGCTGGGTTTGCCACGTATTTTTAAGGAAACAGAGCCGTCCATGCTGAGTCAGGCCGTAGGAGACTATCTGAAGGCGATCTACAAGCTCCAGGGCGATGGGCGTGTACCGACCAATGACATTGCGAAGGCGCTGGAGGTGTCCTCTGCCTCTGTGACGAATATGCTCAAGCGCTTGAATAGGTTGGAGCTGGTTGACTACGAGTCTTACCGGGGGGTACGGCTAACGGCGCCAGGCACTAAAGTCGCTCTGGAAATCATTCGCCATCACCGGCTCCTGGAGACCTACCTGAAGGAATTGATGGGCTTCTCATGGAGCGAGATGCACAAGGAGGCGGAAAGGCTGGAGCATCACATTTCCGAAGAATTCGAGGACAAGATCGACGAAATGCTCGGGTATCCGACGCACGATCCACACGGGCATCCGATTCCCACAAAGGATGGTCAGATTGCCACATCCTCGGAGCTGGCGTTGGCGGATGTCGAGCCGGGAGCGAGCGTGGTGGTGCACCACGTGGCGGACGGTGACTCCGATCTTCTGGACTATCTGGAGCAGACAGGCCTGCTGCCCAACAACCGGTTGCGCGTCTTGGAAAAGGAACCCTTTGGGGGCCCTATCAAGCTGGTCCTCGAGACTGGGGAAAAGATCATTGGCCGAGAGGTAGCGAGGCAGGTTTTCGTAAAAGAGGAATAACCAAGCCCGCCCGTTGCTGCGCCAGGCCGATCAGATCTCGCCTCTCTCGGCGAACCGGGCGATGTGTTCTGCAGCGCGAAACGCGAGTGCCATGATGGTCATGGTCGGCTGACCTCGGCCGGAGGTGACAAAACTTCCGCCGTCCACCATGAACAGGTTGGGTATCTCGTGGCTGCGATGGTACCGGTCGATCACCGAATGTGCCGGATCATTGCCCATCCTGGTTGTGCCCAGGAGGTGAGCCCCGAGAACGGCCGGGACTACCGGTGGAGCCCATATCTCCTCGGCGTCCGCCGCATCGAGGATCTCCTTGCTACGGTCCTGGAGGAAGCCGAGCATGGCCAGGTCGTCGTCGTGATCCCGGTAGGTGATCCGAAGGGAGGGTGTCCCGAACCGGTCCCGATGTGTGGGGTCCAGCGATGCCGAGTTGGAATCCAGGGGGAGCGAGGTCGTATGACACGCAATGGTCATCGTTCTCGTGTAGTAGAGTTCCAGCGCGTCTTTGAGGCCCATGCCCCACGTCGGCGCGGAGGGTGGAAGCCCACCAGCAGTCGCAAACCACACGGGTGTGCCAGGCTGGAAGCGGGCGTCGAGGCCGCCGCCCCCGTAGAAGCCCCTGGCCGGATCGGAGTCGTAAAAATCATGGATGATACGCGAGACCTGTGGCCCCTTGTATTCATTCAGCCGCTCCGAAAAGCGACCATACGCCGCGGTCTGCCCGTTGAACATCAAGTTCTTCCCCACCAGGCCAGAGGAATTCGAGAGTCCTCCGGAAAGAAGGAGCAGCCGAGCCGTTTCGGCACCGTTCGCGCTAAGGACGACGGCCTTCGCCGCCTGGGCATGTTCCACGCCATCCCTGTCGAAATAGCGAACCTCCTTGGCCCTTCCATCCGCGCCGGTCACCACCTCGAAGACGGTACTCAGGGGACGGATCTCACAAATACCGGTGGCCACCGCTTCCGGGATCATGGTCGCGAGCGTGGACGACTTGGCGCTCACCTCACAGCCGTATCCGAGGCAGAATCCACAGTTGATACAGGGTGCCCTCCCGTTGTGAGGTTGGGAGAGAATCGCCATAGGTGCGGGCTGCGAGTGTAACCCGAGCGCGGCAGCGCCCTTGTCCATCAGGACCCCCGATGACTTTACGGGAAGGGGCGGCATCGGATATGGGCGAGACCGAGGAGGGTCGAACGGACCCTGGGCTCCGGAAACACCAATCTCCCAGTCCACCCGGCTGTAGTACGGCTCCAACTCCTCATAGGTCAGTGGCCAGTCCGCCAGGTTGGTTCCTGCCACGGGTCCAAGCACACTGCGCTCGTTGAAATCGATAGGGTGGAATCTCCAGAAGTTGGCCGTGAAGTGGACGCTGCTCCCGCCGACCATGTGGGCATACAGAGCCGGTGGAAATGCCGTTGTGGCGGCTTCATCCGCTTCGGATTCGCGGAAGGTTTGATCGTGAGTGCCGTTCCCGGGGCCGCCCAGCCCCTCCAGCTCGAAGAAGACGTTCCATTCGTCGTGGCGAAACTCGGACGGATCGATCCAGGGCCCCTGCTCAAGCACGACCACGGAGAAACCGGCCCGGGCCAAGTCACGCGCCATGATGCCTCCCGCAGAACCGGATCCGACGATGACAAAATCGACCTCTTCCCGCGTGGCGAATTTGGTGTCTTCGACGCGCTTCATCCCGGTACCTCACCGTCATGTATTGCGGCGTCATAAAAACCGAAGGGAGCCGTCCAGGCGGGACGATCGTCGAATCCTATCAATTCCCAACCCACTTTGGCCTGGTTGCCGCCGTGTTTCGGCAGAGAAAGGAATCCTGCCACTGTAAGAAATTGGATCACGGCGAAGGTGGGTTCAGTCTCGATTCCTCCGAGGAGTTCGTCCTGCTCCACTTCCGACAGATCTACAAAACGGGCGCCGGCCTCGGCCTCGAGCGCGGTCATGGTATCTCCGATCAGTCCCAAGACTCCTCCAAGCCTGGGCTGCGTGTCCAGGGCCATGTCAATGAAGCGGATAACTCCCGCCTCCCGTGCCCCTGGCCGGTGGTCCGTCGGGATTATCCGCGCGGCCACTGCCTCGACAAACGAAGCGTGGCGTGCATCAAGAACTCTCAAGGATTCGCCCGCCTCCTCGGCCGCGCAGGCCAGATTCATGGTACCCAAAAGCGCCGGCGATGCCAGCATGGAACCTCCGGCAATCAGTCCAAGGTGGTGGAGGAAGGTTCTGCGATCGGGCTGGGCGGGAGCATCCATATTCAAGGCATTTGGCTGGATTCAAGTAACGGCCCCAACGCTCCGCCGGCAAGTCTCCTAACGGGTCACGACGAAAGAGGTCGTCGTGGTGAGGGAGGGCGAGGCGAGTCGCAGGAAGTAAACGGCGGGAGGCAATCCGGATACATCGAAGGTTTGAAAGGATCGTCCTGTTACCTGATTGGCTTCGCGGACGAGTTTCACCAGACGTCCCGCCGAATCGTACACGCCCAGATGTACCACACCTTCCTCGGTCAGCACGTAGGTCACGGTGACGGACGCCACGGCGGGGTTGGGGTAAATGGTCAACAACGAAAAATCTGTCGCAACGGCTACCGGCGGCACAAACTCCCCAGATCCGTCCAACTGCCTTTGAAACATCCCGTTGCCATGTGTGGCCACGCGGAGCTGGCGAGAGACTCGGGACACGTCCAAGTCCATTGCAATGACGGCCTCCGGCATGCCCTCCGAGAACGGCTCCCAGCTCTGTCCCGAGTCGGAAGACACAAAGACGCCGATGTCGTTGCCTGCAAAAACGGTCTCCCGGAAGTCCGGGTCAATGGTTACAGACCAAGTGGGCAGGTCGGGCAACCCGTTAGAAGCGGCCTGCCACGTTGCTCCTCCGTCCAGCGATCGAAACACGTGCTCGGTTCCGAATCCTGCGACGGCCAGGAAAATCCGATCGTGGTCAATTGGGTCGAGGGCAAGGTCCACCAGATATCGATCCGGCAACGAACCCGTGATATCGGTCCATGACTGGCCGGCATCACGGGAGACGAATGCGCGTCCTCTTTCGTTTCCGGGAGCCGTTAGGGCATACACGGTATTGGGGTCCGTATTGGAGGCGGCCATGCTGACCAGAGGTTCTCCCGAGAGAGGCTCACCGCTGTTGCCGACGATCCAGGAGGCTCCCCGATTCCGAGAGATGTAGACCCGGTCACGCCCCGCATAAAGGCGTGTGGGATCTACGCGGCTCAACACAAAGGGAGCAACAAAACCAGTAAAACGATTGGATTCGGGGGGCGCCACGGACGCAGCATCGACGCCCCGATTTGTAGATCGACGGATTCTCAGGAACTGAGAGGACCAGTAGAATTGACCAGGGTCTACGGGGTCAATAGCGGTCCATGCTCCGTCTCCGCCATTCAGGATGCGCCAGTCCAGGCGTCCGCGATACAGGAGTGTCGAATTATCCTGCGTACCCGCCATGGCTGTGGTAGCCTCGTGCAAGCTGTTCGACATGCCCGGATAGAACTGGATGGTCTGGAGGCCGCCATTCAGGGCCCGGAACGTCTGACCGGCGTCCACGGTCCGGTAGATTCCACCGTCCGTGGCAAAGAGCATCTGGTTCGGGTCATCCGGATGGACGACGATGGCGTGGTGGTCCGGGTGTGTGTAATTGTCGGGGCCGTCGGGGCCTCCGATCGGGGGGGCTGGCACGGTCCAGCCTTGCCACACGGTGGCCGGATTCAATGAGCGGCCGCCGTTGCTGGATCGAAAAATCAGGAATCCAACCACGGTGATTCGATCCGGATCGTCCGGGTGAACGGATACATCGTGTGAATACCAGCCCTGAGAGCCGACATAGTTCGTAGTGTTCACTGTCTCCCAGGAATCGCCGCCATCGGCCGTTCGAACCAGCCAGTTCCCATCGGATGACAAAAACCCATTCCCGATCGAGGCATAGATGATATCAGGATCGGACGGTGCAATCGTGAGCAGCGCCTTGCCACCGTACGACGCCGGGAGTCCATTTGCGAGTCGCTCCCAGGTGGTTCCGGAGTCCGTCGACCGGTAGATGCCGTTCCCGGACGAACTCAAGTTTCCGTGGGCAGAATAAACCCGAGAGGTGTCGGCGGCGTGAAAGGCGACGTCCGTGGCCATCACGACATCGTTCGTCACCTGCCACGACCCGCCGGAATCATAACTGACATAGAGCCCCTCCGTGGTTGCAGCCCACACGGACGACGGTCTGAGCGGGTTGACCTTGATCATCTGTATCCCACGACCCTGCTCGGCCGACCAATCGAGGCTCTTTCGCCACGTCGAGCCCCCATCCCGCGAGATGAAAATCCCCAGACCGTAGGACCCCCGGGTAGGCCGATGGGTGAGACCCCTCCCGTCTCGATCCTCCCGGTTGTAGACCTCTCCGGTTCCAAGGTAAATGGTCATGGAGTCCCCCGGCGCATAGACCACGGCCGAGACCGAGAGAATCGGGAAGCCCATATCTACGCGATGCCAGGCTTGAGGTCCCTCGCCAGAGGTATAACTCCGCCAGAGCCCTCCACTCGCCGATCCCGCGAGAAGGGTGGTCAGGTTCTCGGGGTTGTACGTGACGCTCAGCATGCGGCCAGCGAGGTTGTGAGGGCCCATCGGTTCCCACGGTGTGGTGCTGGCGCCAGGCCCGTTTCTCTTCTGCACGGAGGCCTGCTTCAACGCAAATGCGTGTGTGACGCCCGACCCTGGAATGTCGCGCTCCGGGTAGGCGCGCATGTCGGACCACCAAGCCAACGACGAATAGGCGCCAGACGGCAGATCGGGGGTGACGGGAGTAGGCGTTGTACACGCGGCGAGCCCCAGGGCAACTGCCAGAAGAAGAAGAATGCGGATCATGGAAGAAAATACAACTTGTCCCGTTCTCTTGATGGATCCAAAAAACGGTGCTAACTTTGCACATCGTGCACCCGGTGAACGCCTGAATGGCAGACGGACTGTTTCTTGTTGGAAGCTCGCGCGGCGTCGGTCAGACGCTTGTGGGTGTCGGTCTTGTGGGCCTGCTTCGGCAGATGGGCGTGGATGCAACCATGATGACACCCATCACCACCGGTGGGGCCGGCGATTCGGCCGCGGACATGCTTGAACGAGTCGGCGTCGATGATCCGCGCGCCCTTACGCACCCGATTCGTTTCGAGACCATGGCGGCGCCCTATGTGGCCAGCAGGATCGAAGGCAAGCCGGTTTCCCTGGACAAGATTCTCGATGCTTTCGTGGAACTCCGCTCCAGGCACGAGTTCGTCATCGTCGACGGTGGAGGGATACTGGTCCCGATTTCGGAACGCGTCTTCATGATCGATTTGCTGGAAAGAATCGGTCTCCCATCCATCATCGTAGGTCGGACGGCGCGAGGTACGCTCAACCACTGCCTATTGACGCAACGAATGATGGTTGTCAGGGGGGTTCATCCGCTCGGTTTTATCCTAAACGGCTTTGGGCAGTACGGCGATGGATTCGCGGAAGCGTTGAATCCGGAAGTTCTGGCCAGACTCGCCAGACCGACTCCGGTTCTGGCAACAGTTGAGTGGCGACCCTCGTACCCGAGCAACCTCGATGGTCTGATTCAATCTCTCGCAAAGCAAGACGCCCTAACTGAAGCGATGCGGTCGCTTACAGATGGCCACACAAACCAAGACCATAATACTTGACATGAGGGCGAAAGCCGTCTATGCGACCCAGGGAACGCCTCTACGGGCCCAATTACAGGGGCTTCTCGACACGGCTTCCGGCGCGGAGGCCGCCGGCATTGTGAGTGCCGTGATTGTGCCGGATTCGAACTCCTTGGCGGGCGGCGCGATTTCTGCGGAGGTCTTTGGGGTACTCAAGGGCCGGTCATATCGCAACGTGATTGTGGTCGCGCCGAGTCATCATGGTGAGTTCAAGCGCATCAATGTGTGTAGCCTGGACCAATACCGGACCCCGTTGGGCGAAGTGAACGTCGGTACGCGCGTTCGGGATGAGCTTTGTGACGAGGACGATGACATCTTCGTAGGCGATGAGGGGCACTACCACACCGCTGGCGTGGACGTACAACTGCCGTTCCTTCAGATGGTGCTGGACGAATTCGACGTCGTCCCGATTGTCATGGGCGAGGAGACCCCGGATATGTGCCGGGAGCTTGGCAATGCTATCGGCGAGGTCATGTACGACCAATCGACTCTGGTGGTGGCCTGCGCCGATATTGTCGAGGGAGACACCCAGGCCATCGAGGAGTTCTCCATTCGGCTGAAGGACAAGGATGTGAGCGGCCTCATGCAGTTGATGAATTCCGACTCGATCAAAATACACGGAAAGGGAGCCATTTTGGTCGCTCTCCTGGCATCGGTACATCGTCGCGCAACTGAGGTCACTCTGCTAGGCGTCACGCCCCCGGTGGACGGAACCCCGGGATTCATCGGCGCCATTCTGACCACGTGATATGTCCGTTGAACGTCCGTCTGGATTCAGCTTGGTAGGTGCTGGCGCGCTCGCGTCCAGTATTGGCCCCGCATTGGTGAATCAAGGCTGGCGAGCGATTGGCGTCTTCGGTAGGACTCCGCGCAGCCAGCGCGCCGTGTCTCTGGCAGAGACCGTCTCAGGTGACGCGAGTCTGGCGATGGACGCCGCTGCTCAGGCATCGGATCTCCTCGTGATATCGGTTCCAGACCGGGAGGTGGCATCAGTCGTGCAGGAACTCGCCGCTTCGGAGGTGGATTGGGAGGGCAAGACCGTGATGCACACGTCGGGCGTCCAAGATTCTCTGGCCTTGGCCCCGTTGTCGGCTCGGGGAGCTCGAACAGTGGCCGCCCATCCGCTTCAGTCCTTCATTTTTCCCTCCAATGCGGAAGCCCTTGACGGCGTCTACGTCACGCTGCACGGAAACCCGTCCGGTCGGCTGGTAGCCGGTCGCATATTCGAGGAGGCGGGCGCCAAGGTGATTACCGTTTCATCTGAGGATCGTGTGGCCATCCATGTGGCCGCGGCTGTGATTTCAAACTACACCGTCGCAGTTTCCTCCATCGCTCGAGAGCTGTTACAGACCACGTCCATCGGCGAATCACACATCGCCAAGATGCTCCAGCCGTTGCTGAAGGGAACCCTGAGGAATATGGCGGAACGAGGGTTGGATGAGGCGCTCACCGGCCCGATTGTTCGAGGGGATGCCGCGACGGTCGCGAGGCATGTCGAGCACATCGCCCGGACGGCCCCGCACCTCATGACCGTTTACGTCGCCCTTGCGACTGAGACTGTCCGCTTGGCCCGTAGGACGGCGAGGTTATCCAGTTCGGACGCTATCGAGGTGCTGGACACGGTGGTTGATGCGCTGCCGATTCGCCCCGCTTCAGAAGATCTGGGATGAGTGACAGTGAAGGCATCCCGGAGCTACTAGCCGATGAGTCCGGTGCCCTGGAGTCCTGGGCAGAGGTGGAGAATTGGTCAAGAAGTCGGTATGGACGTGACCCCTCCGTCGAATCTCTCCTCTTCTTAATAGGCATTCACTCCCGTGAGGGCGATTTTTCAAGCCGGCTCAAGAAGGAGATGAAACAGGACCTGATCATGGAGGGCACTCACGCGGTATTCGAAACGATCGGACTCTACCGGCGAGAGGAAGCCGGCTGGAAGCGTGTGGCGATGGTTCCGGTCCTTTCGAAAACCGATCAGGAACGCCTTCTTCGGATCGCGATCGCCCGCTACCTAAAACCCATGACAAGCACAGAATCGTCAACCCAATAATGCGCAGTTTCCTGGTTCTATTTCTTGTCCTCGTCACGACCTCGGGTTGTGAGGAGGCTGATACGAATTATTACAT
>CAYXSE010000091.1:0-13261 GCA_964466675.1 uncultured Rhodothermales bacterium
CGGCCTTGAGGCGACCCGTAGGCTTCGGGCACGCGGAGCCGGCGCGCACCAGCCTCACATCGTCGCGATGACCGCGAACACAGATATAGAACGCCGCGCTGAGACTGTTGATGTCGGCATGAACGACTTTGTCGAGAAACCTGTTCGGCCCGCGGCGCTCGCCGCAGCGCTGGAATTGGCCGCGGCCAGGCCCTCCCAAGGGCGTGTGACCGGTCGGCGCAGTACCACACGTAGGGGCCCAGACGTAGCTGCTACTCCGAAGTCCCCGCGAGCCAGTCGACCCCGAACCGGCACGGACCTTGCTTCCTCGTAAGCTGCTTGGTCATCCGCAGCATTAGGATCGGCCGGAGCGGAAATATTGGCAGAATGCCTGGAAGGCCCGACCCGTTGCGTACAGATCATTCGAATGTGAAGCTTCATGCTTAAGGCCGGCCTACTCGCCCTCCTTGTAGCCATGGGCGTGCCTCGGGCCCTCCACGCTCAGGATGAGTTGGTACTCATTGTCCATGCGGACGAACCCGTGGACTCCCTGTCGCACTCGCAACTAAGAGAGATCTTTCTGGGAACCAGGCAATTGTGGCACACGGTCAAGGCCCACCCAGCCTATGTCAAACCAGAAGACGCCATTCACCTCACTAGATTCCGAGATCTGATTGGCATGGCCTACCCGCGATATCAACGATACTGGCTCCAAAAGACGTTTTCGGGGTCTGGGTCTGCCCCTGCCGGATTCCGCACACCGGAAGCCGTGATCGAGTTTGTATGCCGCACCCCAGGGTCGATTGGTTTCATTCCAGCGTCCTTCGCTCGAGATCTAGAGGGTTGCAGGATTTTGCCTTTGGTATAACCATGTCTTCTTGTCAACGACATTATCACACTCGGATTCTGAAACTGGTTTGGTTAGCTGCTATCATGGCGGTGGGCTTCTCCGCCCCGGCTTACGGTCAGGACCTGCGCCTCCGCGGATTCTCGGATGTTGTCTTCAGCGCGTCGGATGATCCCGACGTCAATTCGGCCTTCTCTCTCGGTCAGTTCGACCTGTATCTGACCTCGGAGTTGAGTGAAAGGATGAGTTTCCTGGGTGAGGTCGTGTTTGAATACGATGATTCGTTCGTCGTCGACGTGGAGCGGGTGGGCATCAGATACCTTGTTAGCGACCAACTGAACCTGGTGCTGGGCAAGCACCACACACCCATTGGCGCGTGGAATACCGCCTATCATCATGGATCACTGTTGCAGCCCACAATATCCAGGCCCCTGATGTTTCTTTTCGAAGACGAAGGCGGGGTGTTGCCCATTCACACTACGGGGCTCTGGGCGTGGGGTAATCTCGCGAATGGCTTTACGTACGACATGATGGTGGGGAATGGCATTGGCTCGGATCCAGTCTCCGACAACAACAACGGCAAATCGGTTACCCTCAAGCTCACCCACAGCGCCTCGGACCGACTTCGAGTGGGAGTGACTGGTTACCGGGATCATATCTCCGCCGGGACCCCATCCCTTCAGAGTACCGAGGAAGTGCCGGTGGTGCTGCCAGAAAAGGTCACTCAGAGCATGGTGGGCGGCCATCTAATCTTCAGCGAAAAGGGCCTCGAGGTGATGGCGGAGATCCTATTCATCTCCAACCAGGCTGAGACGGCCACCACCCGAACAGTGGCTTCTTACGCCTATGGTGGCTACCAGGTGGGCGCTCTCACTCCGTATCTGCGCTACGATCGGTTGTCTTTCGAGGAAGGTGAACCCTACTTCCCTTTTCAGGATGTAGAGCAGTTTTTGGTCGGGCTAAGCCGTGACATCAACCCGTTCGCGTTGGTTCGCGTTGAACTCCGTAATAATCGCGCGGGCGGAGAGAGTGTTTGGGGCGCCGCCTTTCAACTGGCCTTCGCGTTCTAGCCGTCCCTCGGACATGCCCCCGTCGCGGCCCTAAAGTTAGCCTGGCTGTCACGGACCACGTCCCCGGACCCGCATTCACGAGCCCGGGGACGAATGCACGATCAAGAAGGCGTTTCCCGACCCCAGAACGCCTTTGGTCCGACTTTCCCCAGATACCACACGATCCCGATCACGGGCGCAGCCCACGCTATTCCGGCAACCACGCCCAGCCCCACGAGAAAACTTGTGGGAAGGTCGCCGTGTTGCCCGAACATCAATCCGGTCCACATGGCAGCTCCGAAGAGAAGACTCCCGATGACGACGTTTCGTCGCCTCTTTCGATTGGGATTCATGTGTCTACTAGTTCTGACTCGCATTGCATCGAGCCGCGTAGGCGAAGTGACGTAGTACGGCCCCCATCTGCGACTGATTCTGACACCACTCGGTCTCAGCCACCTCGAACGCGTGCTGGGCTTCCTCATAGTTGGCAACACCCGAGGCTATCCCTCCTACCAGGATTCCGACGAGACCTCCGATGAGACCCCCTGCCGCCCCGCCCGGGCCGCATCCAACGCCACCGGTGGGAATGCCCCCAACCAGGCAACCGACTCCAGCTCCGCCCAAGATTCCGAGTTCAGCGGCTTGCCGCGTGTCTCGGACCGTCTGCGACCACCACTCGCCCGGGTTGAAGAACTGACCCCAGAATGGTGGCGGATCGCCGCCGCGACCGTCCCCCGAATCCTGAACTCTTAGCAGGCGAACCCCGCCCCGGGCCGAACGGAGGTCGACCTGGTCGAGCACATCGGAACCACGTACCTGCCGGACCAACTGCCGAATGGTTCCCGCATGGTCAGGGTCGGTGAAGTACTGGTACTGTGCAAAGAGGCCAGCCGAGACAACCAGAATGGGCCGGGCGGCCTCTTCCCCCAGGTCTCGACGGGTACGCGCGTCTGACTCGGACAGCAGGCGGCCCAAGTCTTCCAGACCCGTTGCCTTGGCTGCGCGCGCCATCGTGCGGTCCAGGTGTTTCTTCTGCGCAGGACTGAGTGTGGCCTCCCCGGGGAATAGATCGTCGTTCCCCCGCTTTCCAGAGTACGCTGGCGCCGAGAGAATCTCGCTCATCCGAGGCACGTCGATGTCGACGCCCGGCGCGGACGCCAGCGCCTCCAGAAGAAACTCTCCCTGAGAATATAGAGTGGGTCCCCGCTGGCGGCCGGAGGAGGTAAACGTGACTGCGCTTTCGACCAGGCTTGTAACCAGGGATTGGCTCTCGCCCAGGTAAGGATTGTCGTAGGCCTGGCCTTGATCTTCGAGAAGATCTCCGCTGCAAGCAACAACGAGGGTGGATAAAACAAATAGGAGGGCACCTCCCAGTGCATAGTGTCGTTTCATGGCTCCATGGAATATGGTTGAATGGATGTTTTCCGGCACGGAAGCACTGCCCAACTTTCCGCACACAAACCCATAGAGCGATCGGCCCACGGCTTGCAACAGCACGAGGCCCATCGCGCCCAGCAGAGAGATGGAATCCATCAGCATATTCGACATGCTCAAGATTGGTGTGGGGCCCTCCAGTTCCCACACGCTCGGTCCATGGCGGGCCGTCCAGCGCTGGCTCGGAGAGCTTGACGAGGCGGCCTTGTTATCCCGGATCGATCATGTTCAGATCAAGCTGTTCGGCTCTCTCGCCCTGACTGGCAGGGGTCACCCGCACAGAATGGCTGGGTCTTCTCAGGAAGGAAGGGGCGGGCTTCAGCACGGTGCTCAACCGGGTGAGCTGTTTTGCACTGGCAGTCAACGAAGAGAATGCTTCGCTGGGACGCGTCGTGACCGCCCCGACCAACGGCGCGGCCGGTGTAATTCCTGCGGTTCTTATGTATCTGATCTGCTTCGCCGACAAAGACGTTGTCGAAAAGGACATCCATGACTTCCTCCTGGTTGCCGGCGAAATCGGAACCTATTTTAAGAAACGAGCCACTATCTCGGCAGCCATGGGCGGTTGCCAGGCGGAAATTGGCGTCTCCTCAGCGATGGCGGCGGCGGCACGCGCCGAGGCCCTGGGGGAGACCGTCAGCCAGTCATTCATGGCCGCCGAGATTGCGATGGAGCACCACCTAGGGCTTGACCTGCGACCCGGTGGGCGGCCTGGTTCAGCAATTACAGGCAGGAACCCTCGCCCGTCAGGGCGGGGAGAGAGCCGGAAGGCACTTCGTCCAAGTTTCTCCTTGGTTTGCGTCAAGCAAGACCTGTTCATCGTGCGGCGGCAAGGCGAAGGCCATGCCCCTGAGCGTCCGATCCTGGGCTTGTTCTTCGTGCGGATCTGTGCATGACCGGGATCTGAATGCCGCGACCAACATCAAGGACGAGGGCATTCGAATTCTATTGGCGGAAGGGCTATCCGTCACTGCTCGTGGAGGTAGGCGTAATCCCATCAAACGTTTGGTGGTTGCAACCGTTGAGACGAGAAGCCTCGCCATTCATGGCGGGGAGTAGTCACATTCCGTGTATTGAGCGGAACTCGATGGGTGCGCTCAAGGCCATCAATGCTGCGGAACTGGCCCTCGCCGGTGACCCCGCCGCCGCAAAAGTCAGCCTGGACGATGTCATCAAGACCATGGATGAGACCGCCCGGGACATGAGCCACAAATACAAGGAAACGTCCGAGGGTGGCCTGGCTGTAAATATCTCGGTAAGAGTTCCTGAGTGTTGATCGCGCTGGCGCGAAACGACCGCGTTTCTCGTTTCCTCTAGTGAGGACAAGAACCCATGCAATTATCGGATCGGTTAGTCCCGCTTGGCGCGGCCTTTTTTGCTGGCGTTGCCATCATGGCACTCCTGGGTCTCGTCGCGGCCTCAACCTTCGGACGGCCGCCTCATCCCGTAGACCTGGCCGGCATTGCCGTCGGCACCGCCCTGGCCGTGGGCTTGTGGGCGTGGTCCCTCAAAAGGCAAGCGTGATTCCAATTCGAGGCTGGACGCCAGATGTCTGCTACTTATCCGAGAACGCGTAGGGCCAATCCTTTTTGGGGAGGGCCATGTCCAGGCCGTAAAGGCTTGATTTGGACTCACCCTTCCAATTGAAAGGGTCGCGGGACCGAAGCTGCTTCGTCAGAAACTTGGAGAAGCACTGGAGCCACTGCTCAAGCATGTTGTCGCTGCTTTCGCGGCTGGCCACCATCGCGATATTACTCATCAGCATCCTGAAGTCGGCGCCAGGCGGCGCATCGAACCGATACGTTGCCAACTCGCCCAAAATTTTTTGCCGATGATCGTGAAGCGCGCTGCGACGAATCTTCCGGCGTGTCCTGGCATCGATCGCGCTCGCCCAACTATCGATGGCCGCGATGGTCTTCTTCACGGTCTGAACGGCTTTACTCTCAGCCATCTGAGCGTCTCAACAAGTGATTGGGAGAGGGAGAATAGTCTTTTTTTGGCTTCGACGCCTACCGTCTGGTACGCCTTGCTTCGGGCCCAGAGTCCGATGATTTCATTTCCGGGGTCCAAAAATGGGATGAACCCTCACCAGGCACGAACTAGATTGCCGTCCGGCTACGCATCGGCAGCCTCGACAGACCAACCGAATCCATCAAGCATGAAGCACCTCATCGCAGCGATCCTCACCATCGCCATCACGATCCCGGCCTTCGCCCAGGAGGATACTCCCTGGACCACGCTCAAACCGGGCTCGGACAACATGACCGTCGAGGCGCATATTCCCCTCGGGCCCTCGCTGAGTACCACGGACCTCGACATGGAGCAGGAAATGCACCGGCCCTATGTATACGTGTCTCGCGGTACGCTTGGCGAATCCATTGAACGGGGCACGGACATCATCGACATTTCCGACCCATCCAACCCTAGCGTCATCGCGCGCTGGCGGATCGAAGATCAGGAGCTCCATACCGGACCCGGCGCCATGGACGTAAAGCACTTTAAATGGGAAGGGCGCTACTATGTGGTTCAGTCTCTTCAGTTCGGACCCGGGCCCAATCGCGATCTGGGCGCTGTGATTCTGGACGTGACTGGGCTGCCTGACGCAAGTACGGTTCGGGAGGTGGCCCGCATTAGTGAGCCGGAGCTGCCGGGTGGTTTCCACAACATTTTTGTCTACAAGCACTCGAACGGGCGTGTCCTGCTCCTGACCACGGTCGGCGGCGGTCAGGCTCACGTGTACGACATGGGCCTGGCGGTCGGCGGTGACGTCGAGAACTCCCTGGTGGGTACTATTCCCGTTCCCGATGACACGGGTGCCAATAGCCGACGACTCTCGTATCACGATCTGTACGCGGCCTTTCACCCTGACACGGGCGAGGATCGCTTCTATGGAGGTGGAACCGGTGGGTATTACATCTTCGACATCTCCGACATCGACAATCCGGAGCTCCGGATCACGCTGACCGGCATCACTGGCGTCAACTACGGACATACGTTCACCCCGAGTCCCGACGGCCGTTACGCAGTCACGGAGGTGGAATATCAGCACGCGCCGCTCCGAATTTTTGACCTCAAGCCGGCGCTGGACGGAGAGACCACCAATATTCGCACGCCGATCAGTGCCTGGACGGCCGACTGGAGAAACCTGGTCCACAACCACGAGGTGCGCTGGCCGTTCGTGTTCGTATCAGGCTACCACGATGGGCTCCAGGTGTTCAGCCTGATGGATCCCAAGAATCCCCAAACGGTCGGGTACTATGACACCTACACCGGCTCGCGCGACGTCGGCGCCATGACTGGCAACGTCGCCAACGGAGCCTTCGGAGTGGACGTCAGGAACGCAGACGGCCTCATCGTCATCTCGGACATGTCTACTGGATTTTGGACCTTCCGAATGGACGGGTTCGATGGCTGGAAGGGTGAGGACTGGGGACAACCGGACGTGTCCAGTGCTCAGAAGTGGGACGACGCACCTCCAGGAACCAACTGAGGCGCAAAAGCAGCTTGCCTGCCCCAGAAAATCCTCGAGACCTCATGCTTTCAAGAACAGCGACTCCTTTTTTCCTGGTTGCCGCCTTTGTAGTGCTGGCGGCGCCATCGGGAACCCATCGAACGGCCGGCCCCGGAGCCTGCTTCGCGGCCGATGACCCGCCTCCGTACTACGCCATCGACCTGGTCACCACCAAACGCTTGCCAGGCAGCCGGCTTGCGCGCGGCACCGCCGACGTGCTGTTTGCCAAGTCTCCATTCGGGGTCGCCCTTTCGCCAAACGGGTCGTATGTCTACGACCTCCGCATCGCCGTCGAAAGACTGGCGTCGGCACGCGACGGTGTTTACGTGGTCTGGGTGACAACACCGTCCCTGGACGAACGTGTCAGGATCGGCGTCCTGGATGAATCCCTTCGACTTACCGGGCAGGTGGCATGGAATAAATTCCTGGTCGTCGTTTCCCTCGAGCCAGACGCCGCGGAGTCCGCACCTTCCTGGACCGGGCCAATTGTCCTTCGTGGGATGTCACGTTCGGGTAACATGCACACTCAGGCCGGCCATGGGCCGTTTGAGACCGAGCCGTGCGCTGTTTATGGGTACTAGGAACGGCGCCTTATTGGGGCTGATTGCCGTCTTCCTCACTGTCGGTTCTGCTCGGGCTCAGGAAGACCACAGCGCGCACATGCAGATGGGGAGGGAGCAGGGCGACAGCCTTTCGTGGCGCATGCCTCCCATGGATATGAGCATGCCCATGCTGCCAGGACTCATGGGTACCTCTCCCATCGTCGGACCATTTCTGGCGGGCGAGGGAATGGACCCGATGATGTTCCCGGAGGGCGAGCCCAGCAGGGTGGTGCGGATGGCCGACGGGGACACGCTTCACCTGGAGGCATCGCTGATCCGAAGGACGATCGGCGACAAGACCTTCGTGATGTATGGTTACAACCGTCAGTATCCGGGTCCCCTGATCCGGGCAGACCGGGGGTCCAAGGTGGTCGTGGAGTTTACCAACAACATCGAGATGCCTACCACGGTGCATTGGCACGGGCTTCGGCTGGACAACGAGTTCGATGGTGTGCCCGGGCTCACGCAACCGGCGGTTCTGGATGGCGGCTCCTTCACCTACGAACTCAAGTTTCCCGACACCGGCATCTACTGGTACCACCCGCACGTACGTGAGGATATCCAGCAGGACCTGGGGTTGTACGGCAATATGCTGGTAGACCCGGTGACCGAAGGGTATTACAACCCTGTTAATCGCGAGGAAGTACTGGTCCTCGACGATTTGCTGGTGGATGAACTGGGCATCATTCCGTACGGCGACTCCGCGCCGACGCACGCGCTCATGGGCCGGTTCGGCAACGTCATGTTGGCGAATGGGCAGACGGACTACACGCTGGCCGTCCAAAGGGGTGAAGTGGTTCGATTCTACCTTACCAATGTGGCCAACTCCAGAACCTTCAACCTGGTTTTCGAAGGCGCGCGTGTGAAAGTCGTCGCGTCGGACGTCTCAAAGTTCGAGCACGAGCAATTTGTGGGTAGTGTCGTCATCGGGCCGGCCGAACGGTACGTGGTTGAGGTTCACTACGAGCAATCAGGCCAGTTCGCGATCAAGAACTCCGTTCAGGCCATCAATCACTTCCGGGGAGTGTTCTACCCCGAGGAGCGGGTCCTCGGCCGAGTGACGGTGTCCCATGAACCCGCTGGAGTGTCCTATGCCGAGGCTTTCGACACGGAGCGATCCAACGAGGACGTGCAGGAGGACATCGCCCGATTCAGAGACGAGTTTGATCGTGCTCCGGACCACTCGCTGGAACTCACGGTCCGTGTAGAAAACCTGCCGTTGTCCATTGTCCGGTCCATGGAAATTGATACGCTTTATGTGCCCCCCATGGAATGGAACGATGCGATGCCCATGATGAACTGGCTTGCCAGCGCCGAGCAGGTCCATTGGCTGATCCGGGACGTCGCATCTGGCCGGGAGAACATGGACATCGATTGGACCTTCGAGGTAGGAGACGTGATCAAGATTCGGGTCTTCAACAATCCGAAGTCATTCCACCCCATGAACCATCCGTTTCACATACACGGACAGCGGTTTCTGGTCACGTCGATGGACGGAGTACCGAATCCCAATCTGGTCTGGAAGGACACCGCCATTGTGCCGGTGGGATCGACCATGGATTTTCTGGTGGATATGACCAATCCCGGAGAATGGATGGCACATTGCCACATCGCGGAGCACCTCCACGCTGGCATGATGCTGAAATTCACGGTGGCGGGTGAGCAGGCGTCACACTAGACGCCACCCGCCAAGAAACTCAGAGCACGCCGTTCGGACCAAAATTCGCCTCTGCCGATGGCGAAACCGACATGACCACCGTATTGGGGGGTCTCCATCAAGACCTTGGAGTTGGCCGCCGCCGCCTCATGAGGGTAACACGATGGAGGAAGGAACGGGTCGTCCAGCGCGCTGGCGATGAGCGTTCTGACCCGAATGGAGTTGATGTACGACTTGCTACTCGCACGTTCCCAGTAGTCCTCGGCATCCAGGAAGCCGTTCAGCGGGGCCGTGAACCGGTCGTCAAAATCCCGGAATGATCGAAGGTTTTGCAGATCCGCGAGATCGATTTTGCCTGGGAAAAGGTCCGCCTTTTCTCTCATTTTTTGGCTAAGGGACTGAAGGAACCTCTTCATGTAGGGGAACGCCGCCGCGCGCGCCAGATAGCGGGAACTGGCCGCCAGATCGCAGGGCACCGAGAACGCAACCGCCGATCGGATCGGGGCGTCCTCGCCCAGCTCGCCCAGATACTTTAGCGTCAGGTTGCCACCGAGACTGAATCCGACAAGGTCTATGTGGTCATACTCTGCCTGAGCAGCCTTGACAACCACATCCAGGTCTTCGGTGGCTCCACTGTGGTAGGTCCTGAGCCTTCGATTCTGCTCTCCGGAGCACCCCCGGTAGTTCCACGCCAAAATGTCCCATCCCGCCGAGGCAAGTTTGCTCGCCATGCCGGAAACGTAGGTCCTCTGGGAACTGCCCTCCAGGCCGTGAGACAGGATGGCTACGCGGGCACCGTTTCCTCGGAGCCAGTCCAGGTCCAGAAAGTCCCCATCCGGAGTATCGATGCGCTGGCGTTCGTAGGCCGGTACTGCAATTTGTCGGAGCACGCCCCCGTACAACGTATTCACATGCCCATTTCTGAGCCAGAGAGCCGGCCGCATGTTAGGGCCGCTGAACTCCCAACTTGGAAATCCGGGAGCGAAGCGTGTTGGGATGAAGGCTGAGCAGTGCGGCTGCACCTCCCGCGCCTTCGATCTTCCCTGAGGTTGCGACCAACGCATTCTCGATGTAGAACTTCATCGCCTCGTCCAGCGCGAGCCCGCATGGAATCGAGACCCCTTCCGTGCCCGAGTCGCGACGCCGGGCCTTGTCCGATGGGCGTAGCGCCACGGCCAATTGACCGGCAAACAGCTTCAGCAGCTTGAATGATCTTTCACTCAGCGGATGCCGGCTGAATACGGCCAATACACCGCGCAGGTGTTTCTCACCTGGCAGAGGATACCCAGCGAATGAGCGAAACCGATTCTGTCTCATCCAGGCCGCGTCGGGGGTGTCTCCACCGTGAAACAATCGATTCGAGGCTATCGCGGTTCGACTCCTGGCGATCGCGGCAATCCACGGCGCCGCCATGACCTCTCGGCCAACCTCTGCGTCCATGTTTACCTTTCGCAGCGCCTCTGCCTTGAGCCTGAGAATGGTCCCATCTCCGATTCGCATGGTGCGGTATCGGGACCGACCGGGAGAGCCCGACACCCATATCCTGACAAGAGCCGCCTGGTATTCCTTGACCAAGCCATTTACGGCAGTATCGATGACGTACCGTTCCTCCGAGCGCGCGTAGAGCTGTAACGCAATCGAAGGCAGGAAGTCAGAAAGCTCGTCAGCGCGGGTCACGGGCAACAAGGAAGAGGGGTATAAAGAAGATAGTGCAGCACCGGAGCTATCAAAGCCGGGCCCGCCAGAAACGCTTCCTGCGCTATCTTTCCAACTCACTTGAGATCGGCTATGAATCGCGACGAATTGATCCCCAGGCTGGATGAGCCCGATGTTTGGGACGTGTTGGTCATCGGCGGCGGCGCCAGTGGCCTCGGAGCGGCCGTGGAGTCGGCGTCGCGGGGGTACCAAACCCTACTTCTGGAACAGCACGATTTCGCTAAGGGAACGAGCAGCCGAAGCACCAAGCTTGTGCACGGCGGTGTCCGGTATCTCAAGCAAGGAAATGTCTCCCTGGTGCTGGAGGCGCTGCGAGAACGAGGGTTGCTGATTCGAAACGCGCCTCACCTTGTTAGCAACCAGCCCTTTGTGGTACCCAACTACGATTGGTGGGAGGGACCGTTCTATGGAGTAGGGCTCAAGGTCTACGACGTCTTGGCTGGAAAACTGGGACTCGGTCCGTCTCGGCATCTCTCGCCCACGGAGACGCTGGAGCAGATCCCCACACTGGAGCCGGAAGGGCTACTGGGAGGAGTGATCTATCACGATGGGCAGTTCGACGATGCCCGACTCGCCGTGAACCTGGCTCAGACCGTGGCGGATCTCGGGAGTGTCCCTCTCAACTACGTGAAGGTCACGGGCCTCTTCAAGCGCGGCGGATTCCTTCACGGCGTCCACGCGATGGATGTGGAGACGGGCCGAGAATACCAACTCAACGCGCGCGTCGTCATCAACGCCACGGGCGCCTTCACAGACGCGATCCTTCGCATGGATAACCCGGACGCTCGTCCAATCATCCGGCCGAGTCAAGGCGTGCATATCGTACTGGGAAAGGAGTTCTTGCCGGGCCCAAGCGCCATCATGGTCCCCAGGACCGATGACGGCCGGGTCCTGTTCGCCGTCCCGTGGTACGACCGGGTCATCGTAGGGACCACAGACACGCCCATCGACACCCCCACCCTGGAGCCAAGAGCACGCCCAGAGGAGATCGATTTTTTGCTCACGCACGCGGCACGATACCTGACCAAGGATCCTACCCCGAAAGACGTGCTCAGCATCTTTGCAGGGCTGAGACCACTTGTCCGATCGAGCGAGGAAGGAGACACGGCCGCTCTGTCTCGGGATCACTCGGTGCTCGTCTCGCCGTCAGGCCTGGTAACGCTGACCGGTGGCAAGTGGACCACATACCGAAAGATGGGCCAAGACGTTATTGACCATGCCGCAGTAGTCGCTGGCTTGGATCAGCGGCCGAGCGTCACGGAAGACCTGCTGCTGCACGGTTGGCTCAAACACTCTGAGGCCCGGTCGGGTGAGTTGGCCGAGTACGGGTCAGATGCTCCCGCGATTGAGCGAATCATGAGCGAATCTCCGGAGCTGGCCACCGCGCTCGATCCGAGGCTCCCCTACGTCGGGGCGGAGATCGTCTGGTGCACCAGGAATGAAATGGTCCGGTCCATCGAGGATGTCCTGGCGCGCAGGACCCGAGCGCTCCTACTGGACGCCCGCGCCTCCGTCCACATTGCACCGAGAGTGGCGAGTCTGGTGGCGAAGGAACTGGGGCGTGACACAAAATGGGAGGCCGAACAGGTGCGTGACTACCGGGCCCTGGCGGCTGGATATGTCCTGGGTGATTAGGACTAGCGGAAGTTGACCGAGAGGCCCATCTGAGTGCGACCCTGGGCCAGATCCACGCCCGCGTGTAGCGAAACCCGGCCCATCCGATAGAGCCCTCCGACCGTAACCGTGGGTTTGGTGGAGAAGGAGTCTCCATCCTCCCGGAACCAGACATCCACCCCGGCCATGGGGCGCACGCCCGCGAAGACCCACGGGAAGATGCCAGAGATGCCTACCACCATCTGCTCATCATCGCCCGCCATGAATACATCCGAATTGATGGCCGCGTGGACCAGGATCCCTCCATTTGTCCCTACTCGCCCTGCCTCCAGCCCGATCGGTGCGACGCCGGCATATCCGAAATAGCCGATCGTCCCTCCGAAATAGGCCAGGGCACCTAACGCGGCGGCAGCGCCGAGAGCTGGACCCAGGAAGTCCCGATCGTCGTCGTCGTCATCACCATTCCCCTTGAGTATCGAAGGAATTTTTCCACTTCGACCGCTCCCCCTCGTTTCTCCGGACTCCGAGGCTTTCGGGTCAGCTGAACTCGCTCTCCCTTCTGAGGGCTTCGAGTCGCCGGAACCCTCGGTCGTAGTCGTTCGGTCTCCGCGGCCTCCTCGGTCCCGTCGCCCGTCCCCGGACGGCTCGGAGCGCCCAATCGTGCTTCCCCGCGGCCTCCGATTTCCTGAACGCGCGCTCGGCGGGCCGCGGTACGGATCACGTCCAATATTCCACCCGATCCAGATATTTGCATCCGGAACGAAAATGGCCCTCCTTCGAGGCGGTCTGCGAGTCACCATCACCTCCCTCTCCACCTGCTGGGCCGCCTGAGGCTCGTCGAATCGAACCCGG
>CAYXSE010000092.1:0-12830 GCA_964466675.1 uncultured Rhodothermales bacterium
TTTGGACGCCATCGTCCTCGAGTCGGACTTGCGGTGGCCTGCGGGAACGGCGCCGCGAGGAGCCGCGTGCGAGGCTCCGAGCGTGCAACTTGCCGTCAGCCAGGCCGGCCAGCCAGAGGGCAGCTACTCCGTGACGGGCCTCTGCGAGCAGGTAATGGCCGGCCCACTGGACCTTACGTTTCCTGTGGCCCAAGTGACTCTGCACACGGAAGGCGCGCTATTGAGTGGAACGCCAGCTGTGTTTGAGGCTGGCCGTCGGGTACCCAGTGCCGGCGACCTGTCCCTGGATGCCGCAACTTTGGACGTTCTTGCATCGGACCTGACGGTCGATGGGGCCTTCGCGTGGTCTTGGCCTCCCGAAGCGCCGGTCTACCGATTTGTAGTCGATGCGGCCTCCGTGGGCCCGGAGGGGCTTGAGCTTGGAGACTCCGGGATGCTGGACTCCGACGCCGGACCGGATGTGGTGTTTGACGCGGTGCTTCTCGCCTTGGGGTCTCGCGACCGGGCCTCAGGACAATTCCGAATTCAGGAAGAACATGTCCTGACGTACAAGCCGCTGGAGGCGGTGTGGTCAGCAGCGCGGAGGCGCTCCACAGGCGCTTCGATGACCATCCCCGCGGAGGTATCCGTGAACCTATCCGGGGTCGCACTGGCCACAGGGATGACGGGCGCCATCGATTCTGGAGAGGTTCTCGTGGCCGGATTGTCCGTGAACCCGATCGACGGATTCGAGCTCGCATTTTCCGGCGATCCTGTCCGTTCAGGGGCACTCGAATGGCGAGACACAGGCGGGACCGTAGCTCGACTGGATGCGGGCGGATTTCGCCTTTTGGACACATCGTTGGTCTACGCCTTGCCGGCCCGATTGGGATTACCCAGCGAGACCGTCGCGTTCGTCGAGACGGTCGATGAAGATGGGAACGTGCTGGTCGCGGTTGAACGTCTGGACTCGGGTTATCGTCTGACGGCGTCCGGGTCGGTGAAGATGGTGTTTCCCGCCGTGACCGGTGCGGACGGATCTCCACTGGCGGTCCCCGCTCGGCTGAATGGCGTGGTGGTTGACGATGGCTTCCGTTTCGTGGGGGGGAGCATCGACGCAGAGGATGACGTCGACTTCTCGAGCCATGGTTATCCGGTGGTATACTCCGGATTGAGGTATGCCGCCCTGGATGGGCGGTTCGCACTTCGAGCTAGCGGCTCGTTGGCGTTCCCCGCCAGCCTCGCCGACCTCGCTCCTGAGCCCGTCGAGGCATTCATCGGATTCGATGGGAAGCCCCGCCTTACCCTGGTTTCCTCTGGCCAAAGCCCTCTGTCGGAAAGCTCTTGGCAGGATGGTGCGGTTCGCCTGGAGCTGCTGGAGGCTAGTGTGCGGGGCGAAGAAGGGGCTCGACTAGGCGCCGTTCTGACAACGGCCCTCTTCACGGATGCGGATGGCTCGCGTGAGCGGATTCTGTTATCGGCTCACTATCAATCCGGATCCTGGGTGTTCTCAGTCGCGGGCGACATTCCGGATGCCCTGCCTGTTCAAACCTTGCGATTCGAGCCGACCGCGCCAGTCGTGGTCCAGGCCGACGACAACGTCTTTCGAGCCATGTTCGAGGGAGGCTTGACATTGACAAAGGGCTTCGACTCCGCCACCAGGGTCTGGTTCGAGTCTGTCGAGGTCGGATCCGAGGGCATCCAGCTCTCACCGGTCGCCGGGTGGCGAACGAGCCTCTTCGGCGGGATCGTCACACTTGCCGGGGATGATCCATCGGCGCGATTTGACCCGGAGCTGGGACGTCTTGACCTGCTCGTCCCGGAGACGACGGTGTCATTCTACGGTCGGAACCGTGATCTGACGACGGCTCTCAGCGTAGCCAGCGACGGATCGAGTAACCTTGGAGCGTTGGATCTCCTTGGAGAAGACACAGTCAGCCTGATCGCTGATGTCGCCTGGATAGATTCGCTCCAGATTGACCTTTCGGAGGACCCGGTCCTGGATGTCAGGGGGCGGCTCAGTCTGCCAGATCCACTTGGGGCGAGCACCCTTCCACTCTTGCTGTCTGCCGACGAGGACGGTGCGGTTGTAGTTGATCGAACGGTGTGGCCGGACTACAACCTCGACTATCAGTTGGGAGATAACCCAGAAGCCGAGATCGCACTGGGCAGCGGGGGGAGTATTTTCGAAATCACCGCCTTGTCGTTGAAGACCGACCTGCTACAGGCCAATGCAACCGAACTCTTGGTTTGGGGGGTGGGGTATATCCTCGATGGTGCCGGAAGACCTGACGTTCAAGAACCCGTGGCCGAGGGCCGGCGACTGCTTTTCGGAGACCTTGCAGCCGGAGACGCTCGGCCAGGCTTGCGAGTGAATGATCGTGGAGCCTCCTGGGCCCTTCACAGCAGTCGGCCAGACTTTCAGTTTCCGATCGCATCTGTTTTGCCTTTGGACGTCAGGGTCACCAAGGCTGTGTTGGGCAGCTCCGGGACATTTGGCGTAGGGCGGAGGCTGCAGGTGAATCTGTCCGGGAATCTGAGTTTTGACGGTCTACCGGGCGGGCTCGGCGGGCTCGCGAAGTGGGGAGGGATGATTTTCGATTCCGATGGCTTCTCGGGTGGCACGAACCAGGGGTCTTTCACACTGTCCGCGGGATTCGGCCAAGTAGTGCTCGAGGTCGGCCGGCTGATTCATGAGGAGAATACCGAGATTTCGGTAATGCGCCAGACCCCCGGGAGCGTCTTGGGTACCACTAATCAGGCCGCGAGCCTACTTCCTGAGGACGTGGTGACGGAATCCTACCGCGGGGCCTACGACGATGTGGAGGAACCTGTGATTCGGGTGCGGGAAGTCATCAGGTTCCACGGTCCGACCGGCGGGAGCGCGATCAAAGGGTCCGTCGCGAAGATCTTTACCGCAGAGGTTGGCGAGTTCCTGTACTACCGCGCGGAGCCTGGGGAAGGAGCGGGCGGTTCGGATCTGATCGGGTTTGCGCTTCGCAATGTCAATTTGCAGATCGGAAAGGCCATCGGTTCCAAAATTCCGCAATTCAACGCCTTTGTAGATATTGAGTACCAAGCGGGCTCGGCCGGATTGTCTGGCTCGGATTTTTCCCTGAGGGTAGCTGGCGCGTTCTCGTTCACACCCATCGCGAAGAAAGCAGAACCGCCTCCTGCTCGACCGGTGATTGGCGGCCATCGGGCAGCCACCGCCGTGGCAGACGCACCGGGGAAACCGGGCTCCCGGGGAGGCGCACTGGTTGGCAAAATTGGAACACGAGGAGGTGACGTCAGCATTGGTTTGTTCGGGGCGTTCTGGTACCCTATCCCATTGGTTGGCAAGCCAGGAGTGATCGATCTGACAGCCGGTGGTCTGGGGTTCTTCTACAATCCGGACCCGGCCGATATCAACCTGGTGATCGGAGTGACAGGGGTGACGTTGGTAAAACCGCAGCCAACTACTGATGACCTGAAGTTTGCCATTTTGCTCTTCGCGCAAGTGGGCATGATGAAGACGGGCGGGGAGTACGCGATCAAGGCACGCGGCCTGCTTCAGGTGACCGGAGCTTACACCAAATTGGATGTAACGGGAGAGTACCAGGCCACGGTTGCTGGGCGGCAAGTCAAACTGATGCAGGGAGGGTTCTATCTACAAGCCTTCTATGGTCAGGGCTGGGACAACTCGGTGTGGGAGGGGGAGGCCTATCTTGAGCCGACCGTGGCCGGAAGCCTCCTGAATTTCGGCCCGGACGCGCGCTTCAGTTTCTTCCTGGCACTGCGGGATGGAGATGTTCGAGCGTGGGCGATTGACGGGCGGATCGATAGGATGAAGGTGTTGGCCTTCAATATGTCCGGCCGATTTCTAGCTTCGAGCAAGGGCTTCCTGGTAGACTTCGAGTTGTACGCGGGGTTTGATTTCTGGGTGGTCAATTTCCGTGGTGGTCTGAAAGGATCTCTCTGGTACTATGTCCCAAGTGCCGAATTTGGGGCCTACGGGGAGGTGTACATCAGGGCCGCCGTGGACTGGCTCGGTGTTTCAATGAGTGCGACCGCCCGGGGGGCACTCCTGGTCAACCGCGGCGGATTTGAACTGTACATGGCTGCGCGAGCCCGTGTGAAAATTGCTTTGGTGAAGTTCACCGTGAGAGTGTGGCTAGCACTTGACAACGGAAGTTGGTCGGGGGGCTGGGGCCGAAGCGGGTCGCGAGAACGAGCGATCGAAGAGTCTCGTAGACGGTTGACGAACCTGGAATCGGCCAGGGACAGGCTTGCCGAGGACATAAATCAGGCCCGGATGGACCAATACAAATTGAGCCCTGACCAGCTTCGGGCCGCCGGGCTTGCGTTGCTGGAATCAGATCTCCCTGCGCGCCGGGAGTTCGCTGTGGAAGCCCTCGCCGTCGAGAACACGAGACTGGGACCCGGGGGACCTGGATTCCCGGGCGGGCAAATGGTGGCGAGGCCGCGAATAGAGGAGCGGGCCCGACAACTGATTGTGGCTGAAGATCGTCCGTCGCTCCGAACCGAGCAGATAGCCCATGGTGCCGACCGAGCCAGCCGAGCCCTGGATCGGTTCGACTCAGAACGTTCGGGCCTTGAGGAGACCATGAATGCAGTTTCGCTGGCCATCGCGGGGGTCGGGTCCGTCTCGGACCAGGAAATCGTGGAGGTCGGTACCCCGATAACCGTCGCGGGTGAATACCCCAATAGGGAAGGATTTAGTCTCAACGACGACCTGGCTCGGTTCAACACAACCCGGGCCACGGACGATCGAGCCGATGCCGAGGCGTATCGGGCGCAGGTGGAGGCCGCCGCCGGGCTCCTGGAGGACAAGGAAACAGAGGTTCGCCGACTTCTGGCGCAGCCGGGAGGGCTGCTGTCTTACGTCGGCCTTTTCGGGCAGTCCCTAGAGGCGGTGGCCGCCCACCGGGGACTGATTGCTGCCGAGAGCTGGGAACAGATTGCTTGGGCTCGCGCGACGGAGGCGGAGACTATTGGGAGCATGTACGAACAGTGCACTGACTGGACGAATACCGCTCAGGGACAAGCGTTGATAACCTTATTTAGGGCTTTGGACACCTTCCTCGGCGGCGGAGGCGCGTTGGTGCCTCCTAGCTTGGTCTACTGCCGCTGGGTCGACCCGGGCCTTGAAACTGATCTAACTGAGCACTTCCGGCGAAACCGGTATGCTCCATTCATCACGCGTAGCGATGGCACCCGGATCTTCGCTACCGACTACCTCGGACCCATCGAACAGTCGCTCCGAGCCCGTAGTCTGGCGCTGGTCCTGCCTCAGACCGTGGTCAACGCTGGCCCACTGACCGAGCAGATGTCGGATCGGCTGGCCTTGATGATGTCTCTTCTCGAGGACGGTGACCCGGAGTTTGCGGCGGGCTTCGCCGATGCCGTACGTCAGGCCATAGAAAAAGAACCCTGGACCGCGTCTCAGGCCCTCACCCGTGACGACTTGATCAGGATTTTATTTGGGAGGATATTCGGGGGTGAGGTACCACAGCACTGGGTCTGGTACCTGTCGAAAGCTAGCCTGCCCCACATGGACGTTGACCGGCTCCAATCCGAATGGATGTCGAACGCGGCAGACCTTTGGGGCCGGCTCTTTCGACTCGGCTTGGAGGAGTTCAAGGGCCGGAGGTCCGAGGATCTTGCAGCCGCGCTCTCAGAAGACGACGACTGGATCGAGATTATGGGGGAGCAAACGAGAGCCCGCGAAACACTGGAAGCGGCCGTTGTGGCCTATCGGGTGGTGGGCCAACACCGCGCCACGTTGTTGACGGAGTACCTCGGCGGGACACGGCAACTGGGAGCGGACACCTTGGACGCCGACCCGTGCACCAATCCGGATGCGGGGGTCGAATCGTATTGCCGCCAGCTTCAGTCGCTGGCGGACCGGTTCGAGGGCGTGGGGATCTCAACATTTTCCGCCGAAGCGAAAGCTGTGGGAGAGCATGTCTCCGTCATCGACGTGGACCTCGCCGTTACCCACAACAACGTTCAACTCTGGTCCGGCAAGATCGAGCTCTTGGAGGGGAATGAGGTGATAGCCGAGCGGGTTGTGGCAGCTTCAGCAGGCCGAATTCAAATCTCTGCCCCCATCGTGACGCCCGGAGGTGTAATGCCGGCGCCCCCCCCCGGCCCAGTGGCTCCGCTTCCGGAGACGCCTCCTCCTCCTCGTCCGCAAATGCCGGGTGAGGCGGCCCCACCCAGTCCGGTACCTCCCCAAGGCCGGGCGACCGCCCGTTTCTGGGTGCCGCGCCTTACGGATGGGGAGGTCGGTCGGTCCATAACGGTTCGACTCACTGTCTGGGGTCCACAGGAAGAGACGTTGGTGCGTGAATTGGAAGTAACGGTGCCGCTAACGGCGTTCCCCCCGGAGGTCCAATACAGGTTGGATCGCGAAGTCATAACGGTATTCTAGTGACTCGTCCGCATATCCTAGCACTCTTGATCGCTCTCATCGCCTCCGATGCCGCAGGCCAGACAACGGCATTCGGATTTGTTGATGCAGACGCAAGGGTGCACTTGTACCACACCATGTCTTTGCTTGAGGGAGACAGTGTTCACGTCGATCGAAGGTCACCGGGCCAGGAATTCCTCCAGATTACGCGCCGACCCTTAGGTGTAATGGATCGGTCGTCATTTGAGAACGAGATACAGCCCGTGCTCGCAGAGATTGAGCGAGAATCAGGCCGAGTAGGAGGAGATGCAGTCCGGAACCTCCTCCTATCAACGTCCATGGCGGGTGCCATCTACGCCGCGGCATACCCACCCGTTGCTCGAGCAACGGGACGCAAATTTGTCGATACGACTGCTGTGGAAGGTCAGCGATATTCTTACCGGTTGCGAATATATTTGGTGGGTGCATCGGAGCCGGAACTGCTTGAGTTTCCAGTCCTGGTTACGCCTGCTGAACCTGCTCCGCCGACCAATCTGACGGCCACAAACCGGGAGAGGGCCATCACGATACGCTGGAGGTACCCAGTAGAGTCCGAGGTCGTGGTCCGGTTTGAAGTGTTCCGGAAATCCGGAACCCGGGACCAGAGGGTGCATGTCGCTCCAGTCCTCCGGATACTTGAAGTTGATACGTTTTCCGTGGACCTGATTGCCCCTGTGTTGAACGATACGATTTCCTACTACGTTCAGGCTATTGATGTCGCTGGCCAAGCCAGCGAAGCCTCCGAGATACTTCGATTTGCGGCCTTTGACAATGTCCCTCCCCAGCCCGTGGGATCCGTCGAAGTGCTGGACCAGGTCGCGCCGGCCATCGTGACTTGGACCCCCAGCCCATCGCTGGATGCGTCTGGGTACCGCGTATATCGGGCCGCGGGGTCTTCCCGGACGCCCATCAGTCTCTCGGGCATACTCCCAACTGATTCATTGGTATACCGGGATTCGAGTGTGCAAACGAATCGGAGCTATCGCTACTTCGTCACGGCACTCGATCAGAGCGGAAACGAGAGCGAGCTTGGCGGGGGCATTTCGTACGCCGTGCTGGACAACACGCCTCCCCCCATGCCCGCTCCTGTTCGGGTCGGAGTGGCGCCGGACGGCGTAACCGCGGTCGTGACCTGGCCAGAGTCTTCTGCGCTTGACTTGATGACCTACCGCGTGATGAGGCAGCGACTACGCGGGGCACGATTCAGTGCGCCGATCGTGGTCATGGACTCTTCTGTGACCTCCTGGTCGGACCGTGGGCCCGGAGATGAGGGTCTTGATCGGGGTGCCTATTATCGATTCTCCGTCGCAGCCCTGGACAGTATGTTCAATGTGAGCGACACCGCCAAAGTCGTCATCCAGATTCCTGACACCGTACCCCCTGGCCTGCCGCTGAATGTGCAGGCGCACCAGACGGAGGCCGGGTACGCTTCGGTCACCTGGGCGGCCCCGCCAGATCGGGACCTCCAGGCCACTAGGCTGTTCGAGGGGGGGCGAATGGTGGAAGAATTAGGAAATGGCGAAACCGGGTTCGTCTTTCGGCAAGTGGAATACGGGTCGACCTACCGGTTCGCCGTGTCCGCAGTCGACTCATTGGGCAACGAGAGCGGGCGCAGCCAGGAAGCCACCCTAAAGATCGTCGATGACATTCCACCGCCCGTGGTGCGCGGGCTCCGGGTGGACGGGGGCAGTCTTCGCTGGGTGCGTTCCATTGTCTCTGATCTCGTGGGATATGTGGTCGGGTGCGCGGCCACACGTTCGGGGCCATTCCAGGACGTCTCAAGCGGCCTGCTGGCGGGCGAGACTTACACATTGCCAGCGGGGCTCGATCGGTGGTGCACCGTCCGCGCCGTCGATACTTCGGGCAACGAAGGCCCACCTTCCGAACTCGTGGACATCGGAGGCGGCGGATGAGGGTTTACCACCTGACTCTTGCCATGGTTGCCGTCATGCTGGCCGCGACGAGTCCTCGGATGGTTGAGGCCCAGTTGGTTGAGGTCGAGTACCTGGGTGGTCTGACTGAGGCGGATTCTGCTCTGTCGTTGTTCGGTACTGGGGCTGAAGTACAACCCGACAAATCTATTGCCGCCGGAGTCGCGGTCAATCAGGGGGATTCGCTGGCGCTGGTGGCCTTGTACAACGCCACCGGCGGAGACTTCTGGACAGACAATACGGGTTGGCTGTCGGCGCCGGTTTGTGGCACCTGGTTCGGCGCCTTTTGCGACGGCGACGGCCGCGTGGTTTCTTTGATCTTGCCCCAGAATGGACTGAGCGGACTTATTCCGCCTGAGATAGGCAGCTTGGACCAGCTTCTTGAGCTGCATCTTGGCAGCAATGGGTTGAGTGGACCGATTCCCGAGACCTTGGGCAGTCTGGCACGCTTGGGCTTCTTGAACCTATCGTTCAACCAGTTGAGCGGACCGATTCCTGCTTCCCTGGGAGGGCTGACCAGCCTCCGCCTCCTGACGCTTTGGACCAATCAATTGACTGGGTCCATCCCGCCGGAGCTAGGCCAGCTGTCCAACATGGAATTTTTTGAGCTGGGACGTAACCTATTGACCGGCGATATTCCGAGCCAGCTCGCTGATCTTGGCTCGAACGTAGGCTCAGACCCGGCCTTTAGCCCGATCCTGAATCTGGGCGGAAACCAGTTGACCGGTCCCATTCCTGCTGAGTTCGGACGGTTGGACCATCTCGATAGGCTGTATCTGTGGGGAAATCAGTTGACCGGAACGATTCCTGCCGAACTGGGGGAATTGACGAATCTGAGAGAACTGTATCTGTTCGGTAACGAGTTGTCTGGTGCCATCCCCGGTGAGCTTGGAGCCATGACCAGTCTTGAACGGCTGAGACTCTACCGGAATGATTTAGCAGGCCAGATTCCTCCGGAGCTGGGCAATCTCTCGAATCTGGTTTGGCTCAGGTTGTTCGATAACCAGCTTGCGGGGCCCATTCCTCCGGAGTTGGGCAATCTGGAGAATCTCCTGGTGATGAATCTCGGCCTGAACCAGCTTTCAGGTCCGATTCCTGTCAGCCTTACCGAGATTCCGAGATTGGTCTGGCTGAAGCTCTATCGGAATCAGCTGACCGGATCCATCCCCCCCGAAATAGGCAATCTGACAAATCTGGAATGGTTCTCGGTTCGAGAAAATGATATGCAGGGACCCGTTCCGTCCGAGTTGGGGGGGCTTGAGCGTCTATGGCTTCTCTGGCTTCATGGGAATAGGTTCGATGGAGAACTGCCCGCTAGCCTCGCGGATCTTGGCGACCTGGAACGGCTTAATGTTAGCCGGAATCTACTGACCGGCTCGGTGCCGGTCGACATGGGCGCCCTTCCGAAGTTGGAAGAGGTGCGCGTAGAGGACAACCTGCTGACGGGACTACCGCAGTTCATATCGGCTAACCTGACCCATCTCACCGTCCAGAACAACCGACTCCTGTTCGACGACCTGGAGCAAAACCTGGCCGCGGCCGCGGATTCGTTCACGTACGCTCCGCAATCAACATTTGGGAGGGACATCGAGCACGTCGTGAATTTTGGTGAGGCCGTGAAGCTCTCCTTCGGGGCCATTCCCGGAACGGCGAATCGATATCAATGGATGCGTGGTGGGATGGCGCTCCCGACCGAGACGGACTCGGTTCTTTCGATTGGGTCAGTGGCCCTGGCAGACTCGGGCAGATACGTCCTTCTGGTCACCAACGATTTGTTGCCGGGCCTCGAACTGTCTTCGGCCACCGCCTCCATTCGCCTCCTGAATCGGGCTCCGGAAGCGAACGGTGAGATGGTGACGATCCCAGAAGACAGCACCATCGAAATCCCCGTTCTGTCAAACGACACCGATCCGGATGACGGCCTGGACTCGGGTTCTCTTACCATCATCTCGGCGGCGAGAAATGGGTTGGCTTCAGTAGAAGCCAGTGCGATACGTTATGTGCCCGAAAGGGACTACTTCGGCCCAGATTCCCTTCAATACCAGATATTCGATTTCTCCGGGAGCTCCGCCACGGCGTGGGTTGGTATTGTCGTCGAACCGGTTAATGATGCGCCGATTGCGGTGGCCGATTCGGTAATGGCCGTCGAGGGAACGCCGATTCGCGTAGCCGTTACCTCGAATGACCTTGACGTGGATGGCGATTTTCTTCGTGTTCTGTCCGTTTCGGAGGCGGGGAACGGGTCCGCATCCTTTGATTCGACAGGCGTGTCTTATACATCCGACCCCGGATTTGGAGGCATCGATACCGTAGAGTACACGGTTGTTGATCCTTCGGGTGCCGAGTCGCGGGCCGATGTGAGAATTGAAGTCACCGCGCTACGATTCGGAATCGTCCCCTTGTTGGCGGCCGAGGGAACGAATTCGACAGCCTACGCCATTGATGAGGCGGGTACCGTTGCCGGTGCGATTACCTCGTCAGATGGGCTGGTGAGGCCAGCTATCTGGCAGGGGGAGAGTATGGTCGCGCTCGGACTACCAGGCACTGCCGGGCAGGCGTTGGCGATTGACGCGGGAACGGCTGTAGGCGTTGTTGTCGAGGGCCAAGGAGTTCGGGCGGCTGTTTTTGGCGACGGTCAGGTGCAGACATTCCCCTCGCTTGACGACAGGTTTAGCGCCGCATACGCGGCCTTTGGCTCGACCGTCGCGGGCGCTTCATCTAACGGCGCGGTATTCGCGCCGGTTCAATTCTCGAATGGCAGTGTGGCGCCCGTTTCTGAGGCGGAGGGAGAGGTTCTGGGAGCGGGACCAGGAGGGCAAATGGTCGGCTGGGTCCGCGGTGTGTCCGGGTTGGAACAGCCGTTTATCTCGAATTCCGAGGAATTCAGGACGCTGGACACCGGGGGAGCCGGTGGTCGAGCCTTCGATGTGCTTGCTGATGGGACCGCCGTTGGAAGAGTCGCCGGATCCGGAGCACGGTGGAGTCCGGATGGCGGCTTGACTCTGCTCAATGGCGGCCTCGGCCTGATCGATGCGTTTGCCGCTAATTCCTCCGGTTGGATTGTCGGAGTGGGTGCGAATGGTGCGGCAAAGGCAGAGACGGTCTCTCGAATCCGGGACTCCTCCTTTTCCTCGGTGCGTGACCTTGCCATGAGGGCCAACTTCGCATCTGCAGCACGCTCGGTAGCATCCGCGGGAGGTCGAGCGCACATCTGGCTAGCCGGTGCTGCGACCGATCTGAATAGCCGCATCGCCGAGGGATCGGGATGGGTTCTGGTAGAGGCGCGGGGAGTAACTGAGTCTGGCTCAGTGGTGGGTGTTGGACTGTTGGACGGCATAGCCACGGCATTCAAGCTTGAGCCCACGACGAACATTTTTCCCACGGCACGCGAAGATGTCGCGAGCGTCGAGTCTGGCGGTACCGTAGAGATCGACGTGGTGGCCAATGACGTTTCCGATGATCGGGCGGAATTGACCGTGATTCGTGTTGCGCACCCCGAACTCGGGCGTGTCCGTATTCTTGGTGGCCGGACCATTTCGTATAAGGCTCCAGGAGACTATGAGGGGCCGGTGTCCCTCACGTATCGGGTGTCGGATGGAATTGGCGGGTTCGCGGAAGGCGAGGTTCGTGTGGAGGTTTCCTTACCGGTCCCCGACGACTATTGGCTCAAGCCCAATCACCCGAATCCCTTCTCCTCTACAACGACCATATCCTTCGGCTTGCCCGAGTCCGCGCCCTTGCGACTCGATGTGTATGACCTGATTGGCCGACGAGTCGCCGTATTGGCCGACTCCGAGTACCGCGCCGGGCTCCATTCCATCCAGTTCGAACTATCTCATCTCCCCGCCGGCACGTACTACTACCGTCTGTCAACGCCGTCTTTCACGAGAACGAGATCAATGGTTCTTCTGAAGTGATGCGGCAGGACCCGCAAGCGTTGACAGATGGGGGCGTACTCATCGCGACGGACGAAGCGCAAGACCGAGCACGATCAAGGCCGAGACGGGGAAGACGAACAACCTCGCCCGGCTAAAGGGGAAGCAGCTCACGATTGACGAAACACCTCACGATTGACCACGAACAAAGGCGAATCATGTAAACAAAAGTTCACATGTGGCCAGAACGACAGCGAACGTCAATATTTTGTGACCACGAACAACGTCAAGTACAAAACTGACAACGATCGTAGACGTACTGTCGTGATACAAGTACCCATACTTATCCAATGCTACTCCGAAAAGCCAGTGATCTGGGTTACCTCTTGCGCGAGGCGCGCAAGCAAGAAAAGTGGAGCCAACAACAGCTCGGTGCAGCCGTCGGCGTGTCACGGCAGTGGGTGTCCATGGTGGAGAACGGGAAGACGAGCGTCGAATTCGACCTTGTGATGGGTGCTCTACAGGCACTCGGGATTCCGGTATACCTGGGCACACCGGTTGTTGCCTCCGTCACGCCCGGCAAGGAAGAGC
>CAYXSE010000093.1:0-3876 GCA_964466675.1 uncultured Rhodothermales bacterium
CCGCCGCCGGAACGCCGCAATCGTGTCATGATCCGGCTGCATGTTCGCACAAATGGTCGCGGTAGGGACGGCCCTCTCGAGCCGCCCCCCGCGCAGATCCCAGCGTGCGGAACTACCGCACTGGGCTCCTGTCTCGGGTTCTGGCGTCAAAGCGAGCATAGGGCCAGGGGTGCTGGATCTTGGCCGTAGGAATCCACCGATTCACTAGGCGGCCCATTCGCTCCCAGTCCAAACGGTGTCTTTGACTGCGTCGCATTAAAGCGTGCCGCCAATACCGGATGATCTGACTGCGAAAGGCCTGCAGGTCTCTGGTGTTCGTGGGCACTCCGTAGTAAGCGTAGTGCCCGCGTACCACACGGGCGATCCAACGGCCTTGGTCGGGGACGGGAAAATGGCGGCGGCGCATCAGTTCAGACTTGATCGTCTGAAGCTTACTCCGCATACGCTTCTTGATCGTGCGCCGAACCAACAGAAACTTGCCTCGCTTCGACCGCCCGCATAGATGCGTGAAGCCGAGAAAGTCAAAAGTCTCTGGCCGCCCCTTGCCATCCTTCTTGCGAAAGTCGGCCGCGAGTTTGCCGAACTGGACAAGTCGCGTTTTCTCGGGGTGAAGTTCCAGCTTGAACTGCTGCAAACGTTGCTGCAGCTCTCTCTGAAACCTGTTGGCGGCCGATTTCTTCTGGAACCCCACGACGATGTCATCAGCAAACCGGACGATGATCATATCACCGTTCGCATGCTGGCGACGCCACGCGTTCGCCCAGAGATCGAAGACGTAATGCAGATAGACGTTGGCAAGAAGCGGCGAAATCGTCGCCCCTTGTGGACTGCCTACATGTGTCTCCGTCTTGATCCCATCCTCGAGAACACCTGCCCTGAGCCATTTCTGGATCAGGCGCACCATTCTCGTATCTCCGATCCGGTGTTCGACGAAGCGTTGCAGCCATTCGTGGCTCAGGGCATCGAAGAAACCCCGAATGTCGCAGTCGAGCACCCAGCTCACCTTCTTCCGATGAATTCCGACCGCAAGAGCGTCGAGCGCATTATGCGGGCCACGCCCAGGCCGGAATCCGTAGGAAAAGCCGAGAAAGTCCTCCTCGTAGATGGCATTGAGCACCTCGGCGGTCGCGCGTTGGACAATCTTGTCCTCCAGCGCGGCAATGCCGAGGGGCCTTTGCCGTCCATCCGCTTTCGGGATGAACACTCGACGAGTGGGCCTCGCCCGGTACGCTCCTCTATGCAGTCTTTCGTGGAGGTTCTGGAGATTACTCTCCAGGTCCCCGAGATACTGCTCCCACGTCACGCCGTCGACTCCGGCTGCCGCCTTACGCTTGATCGCGTAGAACGACGACTGGAGTCTTTCCTTCGTGAGGTGGTGGAAAAGCGCTGTGAACCGCAGCTTCCTGTCCTTTTGCGCTGCTTTGCGCACACGCTCCAGCGCACTGGACGCATCATGAATCCGGCGCTGTGTCCGGGATACGTTTTGCTGGTTCGTGTTTCCCTTGACCGGGCCCCTTTCCTCCACAGCCTCCGCCGCCACTTGCGTGGCTTTGTTCGGCCGCTTCGTAGGTACTACGGGCCCGTCCGACTTCCCTCGTCCGTACATCATCGGCGTGCGGCCTCCGGCCTTTCCGATGCGGCCCAGTCCGCCATGGAGCCTGGGCGGGCGAGGGATCTCCCAGTTCTTGCGCAGAAAGGTTCCGTACGTGCAACGGGTCTCCGACCGCGCAGGGCTGGAGAAGATCTCGCAATAGCGACCTCCCCCATGTGGCCTTCCGCATCCGCTAACAGCGTCGGCGCCCTGAATTGGCTTATTTCGCGGCTCAATACCGTGCCCGCACGTGCCCCTGTCAACGCTTCGCGGTACGCCTTGCGGCGGACCACGCATGACTCGGGGTCACCATGGGTTGCTACTCCTTTGATGTAAGGCTCTTTCATCCTCCCCTTTCTGCCAGTTTATTCTGGCGCACTAGCGGAACGCAATCGAATCCTTCGTGGCCGCCTCCAGACGACGCGACGAAAACGTGCCCGTCGCATACCCGTAGAACAGCAGCGACAGCATCATCGATGGATGGTAAGCGGCCGAACCCCGGCCATCGTAGACCGACTCCAGACGAGACACATCCAGACGGCTGACAACGTCCACAACGAAACGAGCCAAGTGCCCAGCAGACAACCATTCCTGGACCGAAGGGGGCAACAAAAACGGAGTATCGCGATCTACCTGAACGAAGCGCACCGCCATCAGAACTACTCGGTCTGTGATAACGTCCAATTTACGAATTAGACGGGCGTTAAGTCCGACAGACTGCTAGTCACCCTCTTTCCCGTCGGGATGGCAACTCAGGCAGGCCAGGCTTTCGTACACATACCCATCAACGCCGCGATGCTCATCGTCCATCTCCGACTGCCTGTGTTCATGACAGTTGAAGCAGGTGAATGCCTCGAACCCGCCCGTGTCGTGACACGTCTGGCAGGTGTTCCACTCGCCCTGGTGCTCCCCAGAATAGATGGGGAACGCAAGGGCGTCGTGATCTACAAACTCGGCGTCCTGCCAGGTTTCAGTTGAATGACACTGGAGACAATTGGTTGGGAAGTCAGAGTTTCGATGATTCGCATCGTAGTCCGACTCGTGACAGGTAAAACAATCGGACGCCGCTGTCTGGGGAACTGTCAGAACCAGGTTGGCAGCGCCGTGACAGTTTGTGCATGCCATGCGATCATGTGCACCGAGCAACTCAAAGCCCGAAACGGTCAGGTGATCGAAGAGTCCGCCACCGCTCCAAGCGATGGTGCCATGGCAGTCCTGGCAAGCCTGAGAGAAACCGTTCGCTACATGATCGATGGACTGAGCCGTCTCATAAACATCCAGATGACAACTCTCGCAGTCCGGCGCCAGCGGGCTCAGGAAGCCGGCATGGTCATCTGTGTGGCATGAGGAGCAGGCCACTTGAACATGCGCTCCAGTCAAGGCGAAGGTGGTCCTCATGTGGACAGAAATTCCATCTACATCGTCAAAACGAGCCGTATTGTGACAATCCACACAGTTTGCCGACAGTGCACCCGCATGAACGTCCTCGTGGCACGTTGCGCACTCAGAAGATCCGGGCTCATCAAACCGCGCGTCGATGTGGCATGAACTACAAGTGGGAGTCTCATGAGCGCGCTCGAGCACGAATCCGCTCAGCGCGCCATGATCGAACTCCATCACCTCCTTCAGATCGGTCCAGTTCGCGGATTTGTGGCAGGACGAACAATCCAGCGACTCCGGAATTTCTCCATGTGGATTGACGCTTAACTGTTGGGCCGCAACGGCCCCGACGGTCAAGAGACCGAAGAGGAAGGTGAGTACGAGTCTCATGATCCGTGGCAGGAGATGCACGTGAGTGGGAGGGGCCTGAATCGGACGAACTCCGACCCCGCCGAATCCGGCTCCGTTTTGTGGCAGCTAGCGCAAACCACCTCCTGGTGGGCGCCATCGAGTGGAAATCGGGTGCTCTCGTGATCGAACGCCGTCAACCGGAACGCGTCGGAATCGTGACATGAGTCGCACGTCCGCCCTTCGAACTGGTCTTTGTGAGGATCATCCGCGGCGTGGCAGCTCGCGCAGTTCATCGCCAGGTCGCGATACGCAGTTGGCCTGGATGGGGCCTTCTCGTGGCAACTCTCACAGGAGGTGGTCACATGGGAGCCGAGGAGGGGAAACTCCGTATCATCGTGATCGAAGGCCACCAGCGACCAGTCCTCCGTTTCGTGGCAGGATTCGCAGGCAACCACCCCCGCTTCGCTCGCAAATTGATCGCCGTGGGGGTCGTCCAAGACATGGCAGGATTGGCACGAAAGGTCTTCCGCGAGAAAATGGGGGGCGATCTCCGC
>CAYXSE010000093.1:3900-12764 GCA_964466675.1 uncultured Rhodothermales bacterium
GGTGTGACAGGCGCTGCACGGAACCGCGAGGTGCCCTCCCTCTAGTTGGAAGCGTGCCCCCAGTTGATGTTCGTCGGGCCCGAAGCTTGAAGGGGTCCATGCCCCTGTGTCGTGGCAGTCTGCGCAAGCGGTAGGATCGGGCTGGACCGAAAAGGAGGATTCGTGTACGTCCAGGTGGCAATCAGCGCAGTCCGTGCCCACCGGCTGCCTGTAGTTCGCCGTACCGCGGGTCGAAGCGAAACGCATGGATACGGTGCGCGACTTGGCCCCGGCCTCCTCGTGGCAAGAAGCGCAGGTGGCCTGAACATGAGCGCCAGATAGCGAGAACCCGGTCCAGTGATGATCGAAGTTGGAGGCGAGTGTCGATTCGGAGACTCTGGCCCAGCCTGCGGTCTCGTGACAGCTCGCACAGGTGCCTTCGAATCGGCCCTGGTGCTCGTCTTGGTGGCAGTCCAGACATCCTCCAAACGCAATGGGTCGGTACAGCGCGGAGGGGGCGAGGGTGTCGGCCGCGTCGCCGGCTTCGGCAGCGGTGTCGGCGTCTCGGGCGGAGTGGCACTGCGCACACGCAACGGTCAAGTGCTTGCCGGTCAACGCGTAGCGTGCGGTGGAATGATCGAAAAGTTCGGCGCCCTCCCACGCTGACTCCGTGTGGCAATTCGTGCAGGCCTGTTCCTCGAATTGGAAGCCATGTGGCGATTCCGACTCATGACAACCGACGCAGGTCGCCTCCAGTCCCAGGAAGGTGTCACCCAGGGCGCCGGCGTCACCCTTGAACGCGATGACCCCTGGGTCTGTAATCAGCCGCGGCGTGTGACAATCCGAGCATTGTGACTCTATATGGCTCCCGAGTAATTCGTAGCCCGAATCCTCATGATCGAAGGCCAAGGAATCGAATCTCAGCACATCGAAATCCCTCCCGAAGTGCTCCTTGTGGCAACTTCCACAGGCCAAGGACTCCATCCGCCCGTGGAAACCCAACTCCATTTCTATTCGCTGGGCTAGCGGCTCGTGGCAGCTGAGACACAGCGCCGCCGACGCCCCACGGACGCCCAATTGATGGCAAGCCACGCACTGACTTAGGCCCTCGAGGCTTTCGTGGGCCGTACTCAGTCTTCCAGGTGAAATCAGTTGTGCCGATGCACAACCCACCACGAAGACGTGTAGGGTGAAAAGGAGGAGCCGTTTTTTCACTGAACCATTAATTCAGGGCGGTGAGTCTGGCCAGTGCGGCGCGAGCCTTTCCAGAAATCTCAGAATCATCCGACTCCATCGCCCGGTGGAGCCAGTTCCCCGCTTCGTTTATGTCGGACTGGTTCGCCGCAATCACTCCCATGTTGTACAGCCCCGCAGGATCATCCGGATACTCTCCCAGCAAGCCCACCGTGGCTTGTGAGGCTTCGGACCAGCGACCCATGGACGCCTCCGCCGTCGCGAGATCTAGCCATTGCTGTCTGGCCTTCGGCCGTAGGAGCAGATACGCTCGATATCGTTCGATGGCACTCTCCATGGCATGCGCATCGAAATACAAGCCAGCCAATTCCGCCAGAGATGTGGTGTCGTCTGGAACGGCAATGAGTCGAGCCTCGAGCACAGCCACTTTCTGGCGATATCGATGGCTGACGTTGCTCGCGGACGGCACGCTTGGATCCTTGAGGCCCAGGGATCGCGCGCGGGTGGTCAGCATCCCGGCCGACGCCGCAGTCGCCGGGCGCCACGCATCGGATCGCCCAGAGCGAGTCTTGGACGGCATCATGAGGTAGACCACAGCGATCAAGAGGACGGCGGCGCCCAGGATCGCGAATCGCTTGAATTTTCGCATGGTTACTGGATCCAGAAGTAGCCAAAGGCGAAGGCCACCGCGATGTGCAGCGTCATGATGACCACCATCACGAGAGCCAAGGGCAGGTGAAAGACATGCCAGTAGCCGAAGAGCCTCTGGAATGGTCGGAGAATGGAGAGTTGCTGGCACAGGGTTCGGTGTGCGATCAGGTCGGGAAGCAGACGATTCCTGACTCCAGCAGATAGCCCCATGGGCGCCATGGCCAGCCTGAGTTTACCGGGTAGTCGCTTCCGCCCTAGGTCGAATCCAATGGCTCCCACCACGGCATTCATCAGACCCAATTCCTGTATCTCGGAATTGCCCAGGAGCGAAGTCACCTGCGCCCGTGAAAGGCCGAACGCCTCTACCCGCGCCCTCAACTCCATAGTCTGCCGCTGAACGGCGACCGGGGATACGGGTGTCCCAGCCTCGGTTCTGGGCAATCGGGCATAGACATAGCGACCGAAGACCCCCGACGCTACGACTAGCACCATGCTCCAGAAAGCGATGGAAATTAGTCCGCCTACTCGAAACGCCGTGTGCAGCAGGACCAGGAAGGGCCCGAGCGTACAAAGGAAGATGTGCACGGTCAGCCAGGTTCTCAGTTTGCCGACTCCTTGCAGAAAGGACAATCTCTTCCGGGCGCTGTACATCCCGATACCTACCATCATCAGAACGCTGCCCACGATGCCGAACGCGTGGCCGAGCGTACCCGTCGGGGCATAGACGGCATGAGCATCCTCGAACGCTCTAACCGATGCCGGCTGTAGGTAGTAGGTAACCGCACCATCCAAAGACCAATAGGCCACGCCGAGCCATACGGCCGTAAGTGTCCAGCCCAACCATCGCTGGCTGGTCTGTTTTAGGGCCGGGCTCGTCCGGATGTTGGACCTCGCGCGCGATCGCGGAATGGCCAATGAACTCATGGAGGGAGAAAGGTTGAGGCGCTTTTCGATACCTGTACGGGCAGGATCCTCCAGACCCTACCACCGGTCCGAAATAAATGGCGGGAACCGCGTGATTATACGTGTGTATACAACCAACGTCTAAACATCTAAAGACCATCACACTCGAAGCAGAAATAGGGCAGGAGCGATTCCCGGATCAGTTCATGAAGGCCATTCTCAATGTCTTCGTAACTGCAGACCGGTTTTCGGCGAGGACGAACGCCGTATTGAAGCCGTTTGGTATCTCGAAGGAGCAATACAACGTGCTGCGCATTCTCCGGGGCCAGAAGGGCAAACCCGCTTCGCTTTTCCTCATTTCGGAGCGCATGATCAGCAAGTCCTCCAATGCCACTCGGCTGGTCGAGAAGCTCCGCTCCAAGGGGTTGGTTGAACGTACCCGTTGTGCGCAAGACCGCCGCCAGGTGGATATCATTGTCACGACCCGAGGCCTTTCGCTACTCCAGGAAGTCGACCCGCTCATATTCACAGAGAGCCAGGAGTTGCGGACGATGAGCGATCAAGAGGCAACGGAGCTCAATCGACTTCTCGATCTGATGAGACCCTAATTTTTTACCCCGATAATTGTCTATACACTAAAAACCTATACACTCATGAACAACACGCTTAAGATTCTCGTTACCGGAGCGACCGGCCAGCAAGGCGGAGCCGTCGCAAAGGCTCTCCTCTCCCGAGGTCATTCCGTCCGCGCAATGACAAGGAAGGGCGACTCGCCCAAGGCCGTGGAACTTCAGAAAATGGGGGCCGAGATTTTCGAGGCCGATTTCAGTGACTCGAAGAAGATTCAGGAGGCCGTTCAGGGAGTCGACACGGTCTTCCTGGTGACGACACCATTTGAGTCCGGCACCGATGCTGAAACCGAACAGGGCTTGACCATGCTTCGGGCCTTGGCTTCGCAAGCAGGGGTACATCTGATTTATAGTTCCGTGGCCAGCGCGGATCGAAATACCGGCATCCCGCATTTCGAGAGCAAGTTCCTGGTGGAGCAGGCCATTCGGGCCTCCGGTATTGATTTCACCATCGTGGCGCCCGTGTATTTCATGGAGAATGCCCTCCTCGAAAGCTCGCTGAGTGCCATCAAGACCGGCACGCTGGCCATGGCCATTCCGACTGACCAGGTCTTGCAGCAGATTGCCACCGAAGACATCGGCGAATTCGTAGCCGCGGTTGCTGAGCGCCGAACGTCGGTCTTCGGGCAGCGGTATGATCTGGCTGGCGATGAGTTGGACGGTGAACAGGCCGCGGCTTTGCTTTCCAAGTCTGCGGGGCATCCTGTCAGCTACCAGGGCATTTCTCCAGATGTTATCCGGAGCTTCAGCGAGGATCTGGCGATTATGTTCGAGTGGTTTGTTACGACGGGTTACTCAACCGACATCCCAGCGCTACGAACGGAGTTCCCGGAGGTGGAATTCACCTCGTTCGCCACTTGGGCTGAGAAGAGTTCCTGGAATTAGAGGGCGGCTATTGCCCCGTAAGGCAACGGCTACCGCCGAAGCAGTCTTCTTGCCAGCCCGTACGCTTCCACGGTCAGGATGGGGTTAAACCCGGACAGCTCCGTGGCCAGGTTTATGCGAAAGGGCAGGTTGAACGGCTTCGACCAAGCCACTCCCACCTCGTCCCGGCGCGTTGTGGAATCGTGCCATGCCGTTCCGTGCGCGCCGAAGACCACGAAGCCGAGTCGGGATTCGCCGAGGCCGAGGACTTCAGAAACCGCGCCGCCGAAGTCGTGCTCCCAAAACACGGCCAGCCATCGTGGTGCCATCAGTCGGGCATCACGGCGGCTTCGGAAACCGACGGCTCCGGCCACGGGGCCGGTTGCCACGTCAAGGATTCCCTGCCTCTGGATCGGGACCCCGCCGGTGCCCCCACCGGCGACGATGTCCAAACGAAGGCTCGCCGAAATCGCTCGGCGGCGCAGGAACGTAGGGATTCGGATCGAGGCCGTTCCTTGCCATCGTGCGAACCCGAAATCGGACCCGGCGACTCCCTCCCCTGCGACTTCGGTCTGAAGGTCCACGTAACCTGTGAGACCGGCCCGACGGAGATTCCTGTCTCCCGAGGTTAGTCTGAAGGTGGCACTGGCGAGCCTCCCTTCTTCGATTTCAGGGTTGGCGCGTTGCTCATTCTCGTACAACCAACCATCGTAGGAATCATTCTTCTCCACGGACCGATGATTCTCGTGCGACAGCGTCAACTGAAGGCTCGTCTGCCTTGTCGAAACCCCCACCGTCGCCCACGTTCGAGCCCGATCGTAGTAGTCGAAATAGTCGTCGTAGCCTGCGTACGTGGCCAGCCCGGTCAGGAATCGACCCCGCCTCGACCCGACTCCTGTCGGGGTCGTAAACCTTTCGCTTCCGAATTGCGCCTCCAAAGGGCCGGGAGCATCCCTCGTGAATGAGAGGCTCCAGGGCACGGACCGGGAGGCTTCAGCGTAGCCGAGGGCCGGACGCGCAGTCCAGAAAGAGCCGAAGGGCACGATCGGGCGAAGGCCGATATGCCAACCGTCCACACGGTTGTACCAACCCCACGGTTCGAGTAGGCTGATCTGTTTTTCATCCTCGGGGGCCGGCGTCCGGACCGGAGCCGAGACCTCGACGGCGGCGTATCCCGACAGCATGCCCCTTGGCCGGAAGTAGTACGAGAGATTCCGATCCGAGCGGACCGACGATACATCCCGTGCCTCCTCCTCGGAAAGGGGAATCATCCCCGGATTCCAGTCGAATAGCCACTCACCTGTAGCTACCGTCGGGTCGTCCCGCAGCGGCTGGCCGGAACGAAACAGCGAATCGGGCACCGGTACCCGCGTGGCATGAAGTGAGAGCCCTGAAACTTGCCGATATCGAGCCGTCGGGTAGGACACTCCTGCTCGCCCGAATCGCACCCAGCCGTCCGTCGCGAAATAGATGGGCACCATCCCGCCGCCGCGGCGAACGAATCGCTCTTCCATTCGAACCGTCTTCTCCAGAATGGGCGGCGGCCCCGTACGATCCACCACCGGCCTGGCCGTGATGGCGAGCACATCGAACGTGCTGTCCTCCACGGCCAGTGTACCGATAAAGCCCGCCATGGTCAGGTTGGTGGGCGAAAACGCGATGTCCATCACAATCCGTCCGTCCTGGGCGCGCTGGCTCGTCAGTCGAAATCGGTAGAATCGAAGCGCGCCCTCATGCAGTGGACCGCGGAATCGCGTCGCGTCCAGTACAATTTCGTCGTCGTATAGATTCGGCACGTGCATGGCGGACGCGTACAAGAACTGCTCGCCACGGCTCGGCATGGTCCTCCGCGCACGGGTGATCTCCCGCGCTCCGCCTTGAGCCTGCCACCAATTGGCGCCGATGGTTTCTTCTACCTGCACCAGGTCGAACTCGCTGTAGAGCATGAACCGCGTATACACTTCGGCATAAGCGGTCTGGACTGTGTCTCGCCAGGCCTGCTTGCGAGCCAGAACCTGCCGCATCAGTTCCACAGCCGGATCCTCGCCAGTCACCACCACGCCCGGCATGACCATGGGGTCGAGGCCCAGTCTCACCTCCAATTGACCCGGAGGGACGCGGTCCAGTATGATTCTCGCGGACTTGTAGCCGATATATCGCACAACCAGCACCACCGGGAGGCCGGGCAGCGCAAGTGCGAATACCCCGTCCTCATTCGTCACGGTGCCCAGCGCACGTCCTTCCACCTGCACGGTGGCAGCGATCAGCGCCTCGCCGGAGACGGCGTCTTCGACCGAACCCCGAATGAGAACCTGCCCGGCGGATGTTTGGACGCCGTAGAAGAGAGCCGCAAACAGGAGAATCCGGCCTGTCAATCTTCTAGTCCCCGCGTGGTGGAAGTATCATTACATGGGCCCTCGGGGTCCCGGCAGCCATTAGCCAGGGCGCTCCTGGTCCGCTCGGCTGGGTCGACAGCCCGGTACTTTCTTCTGTGGCGTAGGGCATGTAGATGTTGTACCTGAGATACCCGGCTTCCACGTGACCCGAGTCCGCATCGAAAGAGTCTCCGGAGAACACATAGAGCATGGTGGCCTTTTCCGGCATGCTTAAATCGCCCGCCTCTATCTCCTGAATCCGAACGCTGAGATTGTCCCCTCCTGTGATTCCGTCTGCCCTCAACTGGCGACCCCTTGCCATGTACTCGTCCAGGTCTTGATGGTAACAAGCCGTGCTGAAGCCGTCCTTCTCGGGATTGTCCGCGAGGCAGACCAAGGCCCCATCTCCAACGCGCAGCGTCACCCAGTTATTGCCGGAATCGAATCCCAGCACGGTGGCATTCGCCCGAGCCGAGTCCGGAGCGGCCAAAAGGGCACCCGCGATCTGGTGGTCTGGATTCGGAATTTGGGCGCATGCGGCCGAAGCGACGAGGAAGAGGGGCAGGAACGTGGCTCTCATGGTGTCGTGCGATTACTTGAAGCGCTGAGACGAACCAAGGGGCCATCCGGTTCGCTGGAATCCGGCGGCCATGAATCGGTGGCCGTGGGGTAACCCCCAGCCGTTTCTCGCGTCTAACACTCGTGGACAGCGCAGAAAAAATACGGGCCTTGTTGGAGACGGCGGCCGACCTTTGGGAGACCCGGGGCGATTCGTTTGAAATGGAGGAGTTGGCCGCCCGCTCTGGGATAGCCGCCACCGAGATATCCGAACGCTTCTCGGGAAAGGAGGAGCTTATCGAGGCGTACTTCGCGGACCTGGCCACCCGCGCGGGAGAGAACCTGGATGGGCTAATCGGCGATATGTCGTTCGAAGAACGTATCGGAGCCTTTTCGTTCATGATGCTCGACCTGTTCGAGGAGCGCCTGCCTCTGGCCCAGAGACAATTCGACAAGCATGCGGCGCGATGGGGCTCCCCCTTTCGAGCGCAGGTCGGAGTCCAGGTTCAGATTATGCTTGACGCGAAAGATGTCCCGGGCATCAACCAACTCGCGCTTCAATCGGAGATGGGGCTTTTTGCGATCGTCGAGACCTTCGTGACCGCCGTGAAGGCATGGCTTCGAGACGAATCGGATTCCAGAGAGCGGGCGACGGCGCTCGTTGACAAGCTGGTGGGTCTTCTCGGCGCCGGGGCGTCCAGTCGCACCTTCGAACGCGGTGTGGACGTATTCCGTTACGCGGTATCTGCCGGATACCTCCCTCGCATTCCGCTGCTTTCTGATTGGTTGATGGGCGATTCAGAGGAGCGCCACCAGCCGGAGGAAACCCGTGGCTGAAGAACCGGACGCCGAGTACTTCCCGTCCACCCCCCTTGCCCGAACCGCGATCGCCGCCAAGACCGGGCTCAAGGTGGGCAGCAACTACGCCAAATACCTGGCCAGACGGGCGGTATCGAGCCAGTCCAGGGAAGAGGCCCGAAAGGAACTGCATACCCGGAACGCGAAAGACATCTTCAAGGAGCTGTCGCGCCTGAAAGGGACCGCCCTCAAGATGGCCCAGGGTCTCAGCCTGGATCCAGGAATCATCCCCGCCGAGTTCATAGAGGTGATGTCACAGGCCCAATACAGCGTGCCTCCCATGAGGGCTCATCTGGTGGAGCGTCAGTTCCGTTCGGCGCTGGGAGAGCCGACCTCGGTGGTTTTCAAGGAATTTGAGCCGGTCGCCGTCGCGGCCGCCAGCATCGGGCAGGTTCACCGGGCTACCATGCACGACGGGCGGGTCGTCGCCGTCAAGATCCAGTATCCCAACGTCCGGGAGACCATCAATGCGGACCTCCGAATACTCCGCGCCATCGCCTCGAAGTTGGTCAAAGGAAGCATAGACCCTTTCATCGACGAAGTTCGGGAGATGATGCTGCGCGAGACCGACTACGAGGCCGAGGGCCGCAACATCGAGTTCTTTGCCGAACAATACGGCAGCAAGGAGATCGTGACGCCCCGGTGGATCCCGGAGGTTAGCGCAACCACCGTCCTCACAATGACGTTTGTCGAGGGTCGGCATCTGGGGCCGTTTCTGGACGAAAACCCTTCCCAGCAGGCCCGAAACGGTTTCGGGCAACTACTCTTCGATTTTTCCGCGCGCCAGATTGGATCGGGCAACCGGACCATCCACGCCGATTTTCATCCGGGGAACTTCCTGCTTCAGGAAGGC
>CAYXSE010000094.1:0-12567 GCA_964466675.1 uncultured Rhodothermales bacterium
CCTATTCGGACCTGGGAATTCTCAATACAGCCCGCCTCGCGGCGGCGTTGGTCAGGCGCGAGCTTCCTCTCAGCCTCACCGTCCATGTTGCGGCCACTAACCCGGCCGACAACTCGGTGAGTGCCCGCCTGGTTGGTATGGACTGGGTTCTCCTGCTGAACGATCGGGAGACGATATCCGGAGTTTTTAATGACCCTCGGGATCTCCCCCCCGGCATAGAGGTGGGAATCCCGGTCACCATCCAGTTGAATCTCGTCGAGTTTTTCGACAACAACGCTTCCGACCTTTTCGAACTGGCCAAGGCCGTGGCTGGTGAAGAAGGAAGAGCGACCACGGTGGCCCTCCAGGTCCGCCCTACCATCGAGACCATTCTGGGCCCAATTCGGTATCCCAAATCCATCACGGTCGTCAGCCGGGAGGTAGGGGGTTGAAGCTCACGTTTTGTGGAGCGGCCAGAACGGTCACCGGGTCCAAGCACTTGCTGGAACTGGAATCTGGCCACAAGGTCTTGATGGATTGTGGGCTCTTTCAGGGCCGTCGCGCGGAATCGGACCGCCTGAACAGGCAATTCCCCTTTGTCCCGTCCGAAATTGACGCTGTCCTCCTCTCCCACGCACACATCGATCACGCCGGCTTGCTCCCAAAGCTGTGGAAGGAGGGCTTCCGAGGCCGCGTGTACTCAACCCACGCTACCTATAGTCTCGCCAGCCTCCTTCTGCGGGACTCCGCACACATCCAAGAGAAGGACGTCCAGTTCGTCAATCGCCGCAACAAGCGAAAGGGCAAGCCTGCCATCGAGCCCCTTTACGAGAGACGTGACGCGGACGGAATCCTCGATCACTTCGTCGGCGTCGGTTACCGGCAATCGTTTTCGCCCGTGCCGGGAATAGGCGTGGAATACCGCGATGCAGGGCACATCCTAGGTTCTGCGTCTATGGTATTGTCCGTGACCGAAAGGGGCAAAACCAAGCGCCTTGGCTTCACTGGCGATGTGGGCAATCCTGGCCGACCCATCCTCAGGGACCCGCAGGCGATGCAAGATTGCGATTGGCTGATATCCGAATCGACCTATGGAGGGAGGGTCCACGAACCCCCGGAGAAGGCCAGAGAGAGCCTTCTCGAGGTAATCCAGCGAACCACCGCCCGAGGCGGCCGTGTCATCATTCCCGCTTTCTCCGTCGGTCGGACTCAGGAGATCGTCTACGCTCTGGATCAACTTTGGAACGCGGGCCATTTACGCGACGTGCCCGTCTTCGTGGACAGCCCGCTCGCGGTGAATGCCACTGGCGTTTTCCGATCTCATCCCGAATGTTTCGATGCCGAACTAAACGAATACCTGTTGTCCGACGACGACCCTTGGGGCTTCGATCGTCTAACCTATGTCCGAGACGTCCAGAAGTCCAAGGATCTGAACGGAAACCGAGTGCCGATGGTCATCATTTCGGCTTCGGGGATGTGCGAAGCCGGCAGGATCCTGCATCACCTCCGCAACAATATCTCGGATGATCGCAATACGATCATGATGGTTGGCTATTGTGCCGACCACACGTTGGGGAAACGAATCATTGAAAGGCGGCCGGAAGTTCGGATATTCGGCGACTCTCACCCCCTGAGAGCGGAAGTCTCCGTGATGAACAGCTTCTCGGCTCATGCAGATGAGCCGGGTATGGTCAACTTCATTCAGAAGCTGGATCCTGAACGATTGAAGAAGATCTTCCTGGTGCACGGCGCTCCCAAGCGTCAGGATCTGATGGCGGCAGCACTTGGGAGGGCCGGTTATGACCGGCTGTCAATCCCCGAGTTCCGAGAGAGTGTGGAGCTCTGAGTCGCTCGCCGAAGTGGCCTCGGACCCCTGTCCGGCGCCTGGCGGTAGCGCCCTGCCCAATAGCCGACCCATCCCGGGTTGATCAGGAGCCGTTCCGCTTCAGACACGGTGCGAGGGAGCGAAAATAGCTCGCCTTGACCGAGAGGGTAGCCGATATCCCACAGTAGCTGAAGCTGTTCTACTGATGCCACATCCGTAGCCATCTGGCTAACTCCCAACCCATTGGCGAGATCATAGAATGCCCTCAACAGACGCTGATCCACCTGGATTCCGGACGGGGGCAGTCCATCCACCGGTGACCCAACTGGCACCGGCCACACTCGTGCGCCGTCTGGTCCAGGGCGTGTTCCCGCGGGCATCATTGTGGCGAGTGAACCGACTGGAAGGCCGTGGCGCTCGCACGCTGTAGAGGCCGCGTCCCGAAACAGGCCGGCGCCGGTACCATGAGACTGGACGTATATGGCCAGATCAGGGTGTTTGGGATAGGCCTCTCTCCAGTACGCCAACTGCATTGCGCTGTGGTCCAGAAGCAGTTCGTCCAGGTCGGCCGAGAGACTGGGCTCTTGCTCGGCCGATGAAAACGTCTCTTTCGTCAAGGTCCCTCTCTCCGCATGATGCCATCGAAGACTGGCCTCGAATCCAACCACGTGGCCGTCTTCCAGACTAACAATGGCCTGGTAGTAGACCTCCATTTCCTGGGCGGCCATGACCTTTCGAAGGCCAGACTCGAGATTCAGGCGCTGCGCCAGTCGATCGCGCATGGCGCTCGTCAAAAACGAAGTCGCCCCCCTACCCGTCCTTCTGGCCTCAGCCAGTGCGATGTCTGCGTCCCCCAGGACGTCAGCTGCCTTCTGATGGCCTGATTCCCCCAGGACGACTCCCATACACACTGTACACCGAACATCCCGGTCTGCAATTCTATGCGGATCCTCGACCGCGGCTCTAATCTCCGCCACCATTCGCCGAGTCCGATGCTCGCTCCCAGCATCCGTCAGGAGAATGGCGAATTCGTTTCCATCCACCCTGGCAATCGGGTTCTCGTCCGCGACGACGAGCCTCAGGCGACCCGCGAGCTGCTCCAGAAGCTCGTCGGCCCCGGCGCGGCCAAGGCTTTCATTGAACCCCTGGAATCCGTCAACATTAAGGAGCACAACCCAGTAGCTCTGTCCCTCATTTTCCCGCCTGGCCATCGCCCGCCGAACAGCCTCTTCGAAGCCACCCCTGTTCAGAAGATTGGTCAACGAATCCAGGCTTCCTTGCAGGGCGACTCTTTGGGACAACCCGTCTGCCGTCACCCGGTCGTTGGCTCTTCGTGCTCTATGCCCTTCTGCCTCTTGCTGGAGGGATGAGATCTTCAAGGTCGCCTCCTCCAGTTCCCTGCTTCTTGCGGCAGAGTCGGTCACATCCTGTCCGGTGTAGGAGAATCGGGGAGACTCGCCACCTCGGTCCTCGATCAGATTCAGCGTCATCTCAAACTGACGACGGCCCAGGCGAAGTTCGAAGACCGTGGGTTTCCGGTGAGCCAGGCACCGTCCGCATGCAGCTTCCCACAGCAACGCGCTGGGAAGGAGCCCGGCTACCCCCCCGCGCGGGTCCGTACTAGCGGGTTTCAACAGGCCAAATACCTCTATGGCGAGACTATTTGCGGAGAGATGGACTACTTGGTAATTGCGTTGAGAAACGACGCCCATCACATAGGGGCCGCCCTCAAAGATCGCGTTCAACGTGGCCTGACTTCGTTCGAATCTGGAGACACTTTTCTCCGCCTGGGTGAAGTCTCGAAACACGCCAATCAACCCTCCCCCCGTACCAGCGCCGGTAGTCGCGACAACCAGTTCGGCTTGGAATTGCGTGCCATCCGCGCAAACGCCGGGCGCGATGCCGCCGCGGGATCCCGCGATCTTCAAGAAGGAGGGGAAAAAGAGTCTCACGTCTTCGCCCGTGACTCTCCGGCGGACGCCCAGCAGCTCCTGCCCTTTGGCGTTCAGCGAAATGATGCACCCTTTGGGGTCGGTGCTGACAACACCATCGCTGGTAGCGTCGGCAATAGCTTGAATCCTGTGATCCAGCAACGCCGCCTGCTCGGTGAGTCCGGCGTGCGCCACCAATCCACCCCACCAATCCGCAAGCAAAGTGACGAATTCCTTGTCAGACGAAGAAAACCCCCCGGGCCTGGATTCCATGCTCGCAAAGCCCAAAACGCCCACAGTCGACTCCCCAACTCGGATCGGAGCGCCGATGAACGCCTGCGTGCCGAGCGAGTCCTCCCGTGAGTCCGGATGCGCCCCAACGCCGTCGACGGCGACAACTTCATTCCGCTGGACAACCAGTCCGGCCCAACTTCGGTCCAGCGGGAGCCCTTGGCCCTCCAACATGCCCGAATCCTCGGGCATATACTGGACGATCTCAATCTCAGCTCCAGATGTCCTCCCTGCGAATCCAAGCGGTAGGCCCAGCTGATCCATGGCGCGAGAGAGGGCGAACCCGAGCCTTTCCGACGCTCCCCCCCGGGAAAGAGTAATCTCGTGCAGAAGACGCATTTGAGTCACTGCATGCTGCGTGTGTCTGGCGAGGCGGCGACGCTCGGAAATATCCCTGGCGACCACTCGGAGACCTCGAACGACACCGTCTTCCAACAAGGGCGTCGCGGACTGCCCAATCCAGATCTCGGTACCCTGGCTAGTAGTGGAAGCCAGCTCCAGATAGGTGCGCGGAGTGGCATTTTGGATCTGCTCCGAATAGAGACGGTATGCTTCCTTTCGAGCTTGGGGAGCCAACAAGCTAGAATAGTGCGATCCTTCGAGCGACCCGGAGTCGTATCCGAATAACGCCCTCACCGTTTCAGTGACGAAGGTAATTCGCCCCCCAGCGTCCGTCAGATAGATGACATCGCCGGACAGTCGGGCTAGCTCATCGAGATGAACGTGCTGAAGTGGGTTGCTCATTCTACTGGCGCTGGCCTGCGCCCTTTCTTGACAGTCCTTATCCCCTTCGGAATCGACCGCTGAGAGCAAACCTATAACTCAGTCCCGAACCCAGGCCAGCGCGAGACGGACGACTTGGATATCCGATTTCCGGGGTGGCAATTCCACCTCTTCAAGCTGAATGAGGTCCGGATCGAAGGAGTCTCGGACATCGCCCAAGTCGGACCTCAACTCGTCCTCCAACTCTCGCATATCATCAACCAGGCCGGCCAATTTGTCCTTCGCCCATCCAATGTCCTCCTTCTCTTTGGATGCCCGACTCAGTCGCCGCGCCGCCCTCGTAGCCCCGGAAAGCGTCGAGCGGCTGACTCGTTTTCGCCCGAGGAAACTTCCCAGTAGTGTCGCTCCGATATCCAGGACCGACGACATCCGCTGCTCCTGGTACTGCGATTCCTCTCTTGCTACCCGCTCTTCCGCGCCTTCAATACGCTTCTGAAGCCGGTCGATCTTCACGTCGTACTTTCGACGAAGCTTTTCGAGTTGGACATCCCGCAGTTCGCGGGATTTGTGGCGTAGCCTTGCCCGGAACGCGACTTCAGATTCGTCCGGCTGGGAGATCGCATCGAGATGCTTGCTGCGGAAGACGGTCAGACGATGGCTCCGGTACAAGTACGCCTTAGCGCTGGCACCCCAAGAGCGGTACGATCCCTTACGTTTGGTCTCTGGCGGCGGCTCCAAGAAAGTAGAATCTGCGCCTGCACGGTCGCCGACAACCACGGCCTGCGCCGCTAGCCCACCCGCCCGAGGCGCCGCACGGCCTGGGGCACCCAGCAAACGGACATCCTTCCAAACATCCACGCCCAGATTGGCGCGCACGAAATGCAGCCGGGCGCTCAAGAAAAGGCCCGCAGCGTACTCTTCCCCGCCGGGATGCTCCAGAAACGCTCTGGCATCCGGGTCCTCGATGAAGACCTCGTCCACGCCAGAGGGCAGAATCGGCCTGGCCGCGGAACTCGTGACAGAAGGCCTGGCGGCGGAACTCGTGGTAGAAGGGCCGGCCGCGGGTCGCGCCCGCTGCGGCTGCGGGGTCTCTGCCACCTCGGCGGGTGTGACTGAGCCGGCATTGCTCCGGGCCAAACGGGAGGCCTGATCCAAGGTCAGCGGGCCGGCCAGGTATGACATCACCCAGCGAGTCTGGAAAAGGACCGGCCCGTCTTCGTGTACGTTGTGTAGCAGAAACCGCCTTTTCCCCAAGCCCGAAAGAATCGCGTCAACCTCTGATCGATCAAACGAGCCGCCTCCAGATGCGCCCTCCAGTCCATCCAGAACGCGCATCTTATCTCTTTCTGTCTGCAATCTCCCGAGTAGCCAGGTGCCCGCATTGGATAGCGCCTTGTAGTCCAGATCAACCGGGTTCTGAGTGGCCAGAATGACGCCTACTCCGTAGGCCCGCGCCTGTTTGAGCAACGTCAGGAGCGGCCGCTTCGAGGGTGGATTCGCCGTTGGCGGCAGGTAGCCGAACACCTCGTCCATATAGATCAGCGCACGCAGGCTCCCCGTGCCTGACTGAGTCCTCATCCAGGCCACCACCTCATTCAGAAGCCGCGTGACGAAGAACATGCGTTCTGTTTCCGACAGATGGGCGATGTACAGCACCGACTGTCGGGGCTTCCCATCCTTCCCATACAACAAGTCGGGGATCGAAAGCGGCTCGCCCTCCCGCCAACTCTGGAAACTGGGCGACGCCAGAAGGTTGTTTATGGTCATCGCCAGGGAGTGCCGATCCCTCTCCGGATAGAACGATTCGAGGTCGATGACACCGACAGAATCGAAAGGCGGCTTCTGGACAGCCCGAATCAAATCGGCGAGCGACAACTCCTGACCATGGGACCAGGCCCATGCCAATATGTTTGACAGGAAGATGTGCTCCCTGCTTTTGATGGGATCGGCGTCGACTCCCAGAAGCGTGAGCAATCCAGAGACGGCACCCAGGATCTGGGACCGTTGCGTCTCTGGATCGGTGCTGTCGGAGGGCTTTCCGAGCGAAGCGAGTAGCGACATTGGAACGCCACGGCTAGAGCCTGGAGTCAGCAACCGGATCTCGACCGAGTCCCGGAGCCGCTTGATGCGCGCGGGGTTCTGTCCCCACTTGGCCAGCCCTGATTTCCACAAAGAGGCAGTCGCCTCAGCCAATTCATCCGGCGTCTGACCTGTCCGGGCGGCCTCACCTTCGTCAATCCAGGGTCGGAAGTCCGAGGCCCGCAACTCCGGAAAGGTCAGCAACAAGTTGGTCAGATCGCCTTTGACATCAATCGCGATCGAAGGAATGCCGTCGATGGAGGCCTCCTCCAGTATCCCCACCGCCAGACCGGTCTTCCCACTCCCGGTCATTCCGACAATGACCGCATGGGTAGTCAGGTCCTTGGAATCGTACAGGACCGGGATCGCCGAGGCATCGCCGTCGGGCTCGGGAATTTCGCGACCGAGATAGAACGCACCGAGTCTCTCGAACGCCTCACCCGATGACTCAGACATCAGTGGGTGACCACCTTGCCTAGACTCTTGGCTTCGGCCACCCAGGTTTCGACTTGTCCCTGTCCGGCTACCTGGCGGACGAGCTTCTTGGCTTCATTGGTCTCGACCATTTTCGCGTGCAGATTGCCGGGATTGCGCTGCGCGAGTTCAGGGACCGTATCGACACCAGCTGCCTCCAGAAGCTCAGCATATTCGCCGCCGATTCCATTTATTCGCATCAAGTCGGCATGATTGACGAAGCGCAGGATCCGGCTGTGATCAATCCCGGTCTTGGCTTCGATGTCTTTGCGGCCCTTGGCGTCGCAGCAATATTTCAGAAACGATTCGATACTTCCGATTCCGGCCGCCTGGAGTTTTTCCTCGTAAACCGGGCCAATTCCTTCGATATCTGTGAGCTTTGCCATCTTCAATATCCTGGGTGTAAATATGAGAGATCCGACCGCAATCTACGGGTTCACCGGATAATTTTGACCAAAAAAATGCAGGTCGAACCGGTGGGGTTCGACCTGCGTGTCCGGGCGAGCGTGTGGGTATTTCGCTTAGGCCAGTGGCTGCTGCGGTGTCGCTCGGACTTCGTTACCTCCTCCTGAACTATCAGGGGTTCGGCTACTTAACCAACGACATCGTCCTGACCAGGCTCTGACCTCCCGCATCCAGGCGATAGATGTAGAGACCGCTCTGCAGGCGCGATGCGTCTAGCGATACCGCGTGCGTTCCGGCAGGCAAAACACCATTGGCTAACTGGGCAACCCTCCTTCCCAGGACATCGAAGACCGAGATGGACACGTCCGACTGCGTGGGCAGTTCGAAGGTGATCGAGGTAGTTGGGTTGAATGGATTGGGATAGTTCTGACTGAGCGAGAACCTTTCCGGGAGGCCAGTCTCTGGATCCACGGCGGTCGCGATCGAGGCTATGTTGTGAATGCCCGTGTCAGATGCGGCGAACACTTGCCCGGTGGGCGAGACCGCGACTACCGAAACCTGCCCACCTCGAAGCACGAACTGCGAATGCGCGTTGGCCCCGGTGGGAGTCGCGTTGGTGAGCACTCCGAAGCCCCACGATGCCATATAGAGTGTACCGGCCGCATTGAAGGCGATCGAGCGCACTTCCGGCTCCAGGGTCCGGACTGTGCCGTCTAGAATCGTGAAGGTACCATTGCCTACCCTACTCCATGTCCCCGCCAAACTCGTGACGTCGGACATGGTCCATACGCCGCGGCTGGTCCCGATATATAGCCGGTTGTTGTCGGCCGGATCGAACTCCATGTCGAACACGTAATTCCCTCCCGGAGCTGTACCCAAATAGGAACCAGTCGTATCGGTGAGGGCTGTGTTGTTTGTAAACTCAGCCCAAAATCCGCCGTTGTCGCTACTCTTGAACACACCCTGTCCGAAGGTACCAGCATAGATTTCGCCAGCTGTGTCCGGATCGGCAATCAACGACCATGGGAGCCCCGCTGCTCCTGATGGCAACCTCCCGTTGAAGCTCCACGACGTGCCGTTGTCCTGCGAGAAGAAGATGTTGCCATCATCCGCGCTGATATAGATCAGATTGTCAACGGTGGACTGCGCGATCGCTTGCACGGAGTTGACCGCCAGCGTATCGAACGCAGTGGGCGGGATGGCCGTCCACGTTGCACCAGCATCGGCCGACGTATAGAGGCCGTCTCGTCCCCAAGTTCCCATCAGGACGGTTCCGCTCGAAAGGACGGCAATGTCGTTGACGACCAAAGGAATGGTCAATCCACTATTGGCCTCTTGCCACTTTAGTTTGCCGATCGCGCCGGGAACACTCTTATAGACCCCGAAACTATGGGTCCCGATGAGTTGAACTTCGTTCCCTCCGTCGGTTGTGAAGGCCATGGCGCGAGGATGCGCTTCGACTGGCCAAGCAATCTGAGCGTTCGCCTCAACGACCGCAAACGCAGTCAGGAGCACGAAGGCAGTTGTCAGGCACGCAAGGCGGCCGCTTACACGGTAGAAACCGAACATATTGGATGATCCTCCCGGCGATCGGGTTATGGTTCAGAGACCCGAAATCGCTCGACTTTAGTCTTGTTTTTCCGGTACTCAGTGGGTGAGCATCGGACATCAAACGTTGTCCAACCGTTACGAGGCATTCGACCCGCGCGGCTGCCGCCTTTGGTGTCGGCACTAGGCCAACCCTCCACCGGCATGTACATCGGCAACGTTTCATCATCGGGGGCGCGACCCGCCCGGTGACATCCAAGGGCATTCTCGACTGGTGCCGACCTGCTCTCAGACTCGTCATAGTGTGGATACGGGCCGAAACGATAAATTTGCGACATCCACGGAAAGAGATCGGTCACCGCGGACTCGGATCGGACAGCAAGCCTGCCGCTCGGAACCAGACCGGGACCCCGAATACTTTACTTCTAAGCCTGAATTCGGGGTTTTCTTGGCCAGGCCACTACCAAGAACGGCGCTCGAACGGATTGAATCGCTCGAGCGCCGTGAGAAGTCCGAAATGTGTTGGTGTCGCCCGGCGCCGGCTCTGGCTAGTTCGGTCAACCGGCTGCGACTCCTATTTCATAAGCATCATCACGCGGTCTGAGGTGCCTTGGGCCGTCTCCAAGCGATACAGGTAGGGACCGCTTGGTAGCCTCGACGCATCGAATCCAACCTCATGCTGGCCGGCCGGCAACACCCCATCCGCCAGGACCGCGACCACGCGACCGGTAACATCGTGCACCGTCAATGTGACGGCGCCTGCCTCGGGTATGCCAAAGAGGATGGTTGTCCGAGGATTGAACGGGTTCGGATAGTTTTGGGCAAGCTCGACTGAGGTCGGCACCGCGATGTCGTCCTCGACGGCCGTCACCGTTGCCGCAATTGCAATCGACATCGTACCGCCGCCCACAGGGGCCGCAACCAGCGTCGTGCCATCCGGACTCACGGCCACCACACTAACCTGCTGATTCCGCAGGGTCACCGGAATCCATCCCGGCAGCGTGGAGCGATCGCTCGGAAGCTCGCTTACGCCTCCCCCCCAAGTGGCCACGTACATCTTTCCGGTGGCTACCGGCGACGGATCGGGGGGGCCGAAAGCAATAGAGCGCACCTCTTTGAAACGACCAAGACCGGCGGACGCATCCGTCCAGGTCGCTCCACCGTCCTGCGAAAAGAAGATGCCAACTGCGGTTCCCGCCCAGAGGGTCGTGGGAAACAGTTCCGGATCGAATTCCAGATCGAAGACGTGAATCGAGCCTTCGTGCGGAAGTAGAAGCCCGGACACCTTGACCCAGCTCTCCCCGTAGTCATCGCTCCGATAGACACCGTCACCGAAGGTCCCGGCGAAAACCCGACCCGCTACCAAGGGGTCAGCCGCCAGCGTCCATGGGGTGTGCGAGGCTCCTCCCGGGAGGCGTCCAGCGAAATCCCAGAACGCACCACCAACAAACCTCCAGACCTGACCGTCGTCGGCCGATATGAAGACGGTTCCGTCGACGGGAGATTCGGCGATCGTGTGCACAGTATGAATACGCTCCCCCCCGAAATCAACGACGGTCCAACTCCGCCCGCCGTCGCTGCTGGTATGCAAGCCACCATATGCAGCGGAGGCCAGATAGATCAGACCGCTCGACGTCACCAGTAGATCATTGACGAACAGCTTCGGTGAAAGTGACCCGCGGACCGGCGCCCAACGACTTCCGATAAACGCCGGTACACTCCGGTAGAGCCCGAAATTGTGGGTTCCAGCGAGGGTCTCCGGTACTCCAAGAGCATTCTCCCAAAAAGCTAGCGCCTGGACCACGACTCCGGCCGGGAAGCGAATAGGCCGCTCGTAAGCCAGGGTGGTCGATGCCGTGTTGTTGGCCAGGTTCGGATCGCCGGGAGACGCTGCTGTAATCGAGGCCACATTCGTCGCCGTTCCTGTGGCCGTGGTCGCAACCGATACGCTGTAAGTCAGGGTCGCCGACTCCCCAGCAGTCAGTCCGATACCGCTCCATGTAAGCGTCGATCCTGCTCCGCCCGTATTGGCGAAGCCCCCCTCGGAGAGGACCTCAGCGCACACGCATGTCAGTGTTCCGGGCAAGACATCGGTGATCTCGATACCGGAAGCCGAGGCGGCGCCAAGATTGGTAACTGTGAGGGAATAGATCAGCACATCTCCAGGAAATCCAACCGTGGTACCGGCGGACTTGGTCAGCGCCAGGTCGGCGAGAGACGGATCATCCAATTGGGACTCTATTCCCGTAAAGAACACCGGGTTCCGATTGGTGAACGTCCAGTTCCCGCTTCCTCCCAGATTTGAGAGGAAAGCTCCCGTGGTACCCACCAACGCGATGTCCAAGCGGTCGCCGGGTGCAATGACCGGCGTGTCACCACTTACGAACACGCTGTAGTTCGGACTCGGCGTGATGTTGAATCGGTCCCCTCCACCGTCGCCGTTGATGACCGGATCCACGGACATGCCGCTGTCCATTTGAGTAAGCGTGATCGTGTCGGCGCCTGCTCCGAGATTCACGATCAGGGAAGCGGTCGGATTAAGGAATGTCACCGACTCCGAGGCGTCGGAATCGATGAAGGAAAACCCGTCGCCGGCTATGGCATTATCTCCCAGCACCACCGTTTCTGCCCCGGCGGTGAACGTAAAGATTCGGTTTGCGGCGAGAAGAAGGTCGATGATCGGGTCCAGGCCGGTGTAGGTGACGACTAAGATCCCATCGACCCTAACCGAACCGTCATTCTCACTCACGAACGTGTGCTCGACCGTGGTCAAGGCCCCTCCGTTCACCATGGTAATGCTGTCGAAGCCTGCTCCGCCATTGAAGACGATCGGCGGCAGCAGCCCGAGCAGGTCAACGTCAATCTCCAACGAATCGTCTCCTGGCGTGCCTTCGATGACAACTTGCGCGACCGAAGCCGGAGGGCCTCTGAATATCTCGACGCCATTCTGGGTGATCACCAGGTCAGCACCATCCAGCTCCATCACCGTATCCGTACCGGCGCCAGGGCCCCCGATTCCACTTAGGTTGCCGACAATGGTGACGGTAGCGGTCCCGGCGGAGTTCTCAAACGCAACTTGTGCATCCGCGAAATAGGCAACCGAATTGGCTGGAGCGCTGAAAATGCCCAGCGTCGGGCTAGTCGAGACAGCGTACGGTAGTAGGACCGGCTCATCGACCACGGCGAGCGAGGAAATGTTCAGGACATATATGTCCACGTCCACAAAACTCGCGTTCGTTTCGGACACCAGGCTGTTCGCGACACCCAAGGTCACTCCCCCCGAGATGTCGTCGAAAAGATTGCCCGTGACGA
>CAYXSE010000095.1:0-12553 GCA_964466675.1 uncultured Rhodothermales bacterium
TGCTGTGACGACGCCTGCTCCGACGGTGCGGCCGCCTTCGCGGATGGCGAACCGAAGTCCCTGCTCCATCGCGATCGGGTTGATCAGCTTCACCTTGAACTGGGTGTTGTCACCGGGCATCACCATCTCGACGCCTTCTGGCAGTTCGATGTCGCCCGTCACATCGGTCGTACGGAAGTAGAACTGAGGACGGTACCCCTTGAAGAATGGCGTATGACGACCGCCCTCGTCCTTCGACAGGATATACACCTCGGCATCGAAATCCGTGTGAGGATGCACCGAGCCGGGCTTCACCAGCACCATGCCACGCTCCACATCCTCCTTCTTCGTGCCTCGAAGCAACACGCCCGCGTTGTCGCCAGCCTGAGCCTGGTCCAGAAGCTTCCTGAACATCTCGACACCCGTCACCGTCGTCGTCTGCTTCTCCTCAGCGATTCCGATGATGTCCACCTGCTCGCCTACTTTCACCACGCCACGCTCTACACGGCCCGTTACCACCGTACCACGCCCCGTGATCGAGAACACATCCTCGATCGGCATCAGGAAAGGCTTCTCCGTGTCGCGCTCGGGCGTCGGGATGTACTCGTCCACCGCCGTCATGAGCTCCATCACCTTCTCTTCCCACTGCTCCTCGCCGTTGAGCGCGCCAAGCGCCGAACCCTGGATCACAGGAAGGTCGTCTCCAGGAAACTCGTAGTCCCCAAGAAGCTCCCGAATCTCCATCTCCACCAACTCCAAAAGCTCCTCGTCATCAACAAGGTCAACCTTGTTCATGAACACCACGATGAATGGAACACCCACCTGGCGAGCCAAAAGAATGTGCTCGCGAGTCTGAGGCATCGGACCGTCGGTCGCCGCTACCACCAGGATCGCGCCATCCATCTGAGCCGCACCCGTCACCATGTTCTTCACATAGTCCGCGTGACCCGGACAGTCCACGTGCGCATAATGACGAGCCTCCGTCTCATACTCCACGTGAGCCGTCGCAATCGTGATACCACGCTCGCGCTCCTCCGGGGCATTGTCAATCGAATCAAAACTACGCAAAGCGTTCCCCTCAACGTGCTTCGCCAGCACCTGAGTGATCGCCGCCGTAAGCGTCGTCTTGCCGTGGTCCACGTGACCGATCGTCCCCACGTTCACGTGAGGCTTGTTACGCTGAAATGTCTCCTTCGCCATGACTGCCTGTCCTAGGTGAGTTCGCTAATGGTTTTGCCTGTAATCAGGCCTTCACGCCCCGAGCTGTCGCCACGATTTCCTCGGCGACCGCTTTCGGAACGGCTTCGTAGTGATCAAACTGCATGCTGAAGATGGCACGTCCCTGTGAAATGGAACGCATATCTGTTGCATACCCAAACATATTCGAGAGAGGGACAAACGACTTGATTACCTGCGCATCCTGTCGTTGGACCATGCTATCGATCCGACCACGGCGACTGTTCAAGTCCCCTATGACGTCCCCCATGTACTCCTCTGGAGTCACGACTTCAACGGCCATGATCGGCTCCATCAATTGCGGTTTGGCCTTTCGGGAGGCGCTCCGAAACGCCGCGCGTCCGGCAACCTCGAAGGCCATCTGATCGGAATCCACCGCGTGGAATTTCCCGTCATACAGTCGCGCCTTGATCCCTTCAATCGGGTAGCCAGCCAGCGGGCCCTGCCCCATGGCCGACTTCAACCCCTTCTCGACAGACGAGATGAATTCCCTCGGAATCGAGCCACCCTTGATTTCGTCAATGAACTCCAGCCCGGAGGCGCCGGGAGCGCCGGGGCCAATCTCCATCCAGACCTCGGCGAACTGACCGCGCCCACCCGTCTGTTTCTTGTGCTGGTACCGCTCGTCGACCATGAGAGTAAGGGCCTCCCTGTAGGCCACCTGCGGTTTGCCGACATTCGCCTCAACCTTGAACTCGCGCTTCAGGCGGTCCACAATGATTTCGAGGTGCAACTCACCCATCCCGGCGATAATCGTCTGGCCCGTCTCGTGATCGACGTTGACTTTGAATGTGGGATCCTCTTCGGCCAGCTTCTGGAGGCCGACACCCAACTTGTCGTTATCCGCCTTTGTTTTGGGCTCGATCGCGATCCGGATCACCGGCTCCGGGAATTCCATCTCCTCCAGGACGACCGGACTGGCCGGATCACACAACGTATCGCCGGTATAGACCAACTTTAGGCCGACTGCGGCGGCAATGTCTCCCGCATGAACCGTTTCGACGTCCTCCCGGCTGTTGGCGTGCATGAATAGAATGCGACCAATTCGTTCCTTCTTGCCGGTGGAGCTATTGATTACTTGAGTGCCCTTGTTGAGAGTACCCGAGTACACCCGGAAGAAGGTCAGCTTGCCGACGTACGGGTCCGTCGCAATTTTGAAAGCGATTGCGCTGAATGGCTGTGAAGGATCCGCAGATCTCGATGTCTCTTCGTTCGTCTTGGGATTCACTCCAACAACGGGCGGAAGATCGACCGGACTTGGCAGGTAGTCGATAACCCCATCCAGCAGCCGCTGTACTCCCTTGTTCTTGAACGCCGATCCGCAGAAAACCGGAGTGATCTCCAACTTCAGCGTGGCCTCACGGACCACCGCCTTCAATTCTTCCGCCGTTATTTCCTCTCCATCGAGGTACTTCATGAGCAGATCGTCATGCCGTTCTGCCACCGCCTCGAGAAGATTGATTCGCCAATGGCGCGCCTCTTTTTGCAGGTCTGCCGGGATATCGATCTCGTCCCAGGTTGCTCCCTTGGTAGAGTCATGCCAAACGATGGCCTTGTTCGTGATCAAATCAATCACGCCGCGGAACATCTCTCCCTCCCCGATGGGGACCTGAACAGGGATCGGATTGGCCTTCAGCCGCTCCCGCATCTGGTTGATGGCGGTCTCGAAGTCGGCACCCGTGCGATCCATCTTGTTGACGAACGCGATCCGCGGTACACCATACTTGTTCGCTTGCCGCCAAACGGTCTCGGACTGAGGTTCGACTCCGCCAACAGCGCAGAAGAGCGCGACAGCACCGTCGAGGACACGAAGAGAACGCTCAACCTCGATAGTAAAATCGACGTGGCCCGGAGTGTCAATAATATTGATCCGATGATCGGCCCAGAAGCACTGGGTAGCGGCACTGGTAATCGTGATTCCGCGCTCCTTCTCCTGGTCCATCCAATCCATCGTCGCGCCGCCCTCGTGTACCTCACCCATTCGGTGAAGGCGCCCCGTGTAAAAGAGGATCCGCTCCGTCGTCGTAGTCTTACCCGCATCGATATGGGCCATGATGCCGATGTTGCGCGTGCGCTCCAGGGCAAAACCGTTATTCGATGACATCAATAATTACCTGCAGTTACTGTGATGTGGCCCAGCGGGCCATACCAGTGTCTAGAATCTGAAATGTGAGAATGCCTTGTTGGCTTCCGCCATCCGGTGAGTGTCGTCCTTCTTTTTCATGGCTCCACCTTCCCCCTTGGCCGCGGCCATGAGCTCTGCGGCGAGGCGGTTGGCCATGCTCTTGTCGTTGCGAGCCCGCGCATATTGCAGGATCCAACGAAAGGCGAGGGCCGTTCGCCGATCCGGGCGAACTTCGATGGGCACTTGATAAGTGGCGCCTCCAACGCGCCGGCTGCGGACTTCCACCAGCGGAGCCACATTGCTGACGGCCTGCCGGAAAACCTCGACACCCTCTTCGCTGGTACGCGACTCGATGAGGCCGAATGCCTGATAAATCAGACCTCGCGCCACACTCTTCTTGCCGCTCTCCATAATCACGTTCACGAACCGGGATACCAGAATGTCGCCGTATACCGGGTCGGCAGTCGGTGTCCTGCGTTCCGCTCTTCTCTTACGCATAGTCTACTGTCTTTCGGTAGCTGCTACTATTGAGGTCGCCCACGCGGGCTCCCACTTGAGTAGTCAGGTTGACTAGTTGGGCTTCTTGGCTCCGTACTTGGATCGCGACTGGCGCCGATCGGCAACTCCAGACGTATCCAGGGCGCCACGAATGATGTGATACTTCACACCCGGGAGGTCTTTTACACGACCTCCCCGGACCAGCACGATCGAATGCTCCTGAAGATTGTGTCCTTCACCTGGGATGTAGGCAATCACTTCGAACCCGTTCGTCAGGCGCACCTTGGCAACCTTTCGAAGTGCCGAGTTCGGCTTCTTTGGTGTCGTGGTGTACACGCGTGTGCAAACACCGCGACGTTGTGGGCAAGACGCAAGCGCCGGGGACTTGGTCTTCTTGACCTTGTCGTGGCGTCCCTTGCGAACGAGCTGCTGGATTGTGGGCACTGGTAACTCCTGGCTTGTCCGATCCAGAGAAACCTGCTTTTCAGGCTTGGACCCCGGATTCGTCATTCGATCGCAGCGCTGCGCCGCGATTTATTTCAGCCTTCTAATATAGACCCACTAGATCGCTTTGGGAATGCTCGTTCGTGAAGAAACGTAGATACCCTGAGGCGAATCGGCGCAAAGCTACCAGAAGCCTCTATGAGGCGATGATCGAACCGGCAATGATGAACATTGGACTATATCGCTGTATCAGTCAAGCGAATGCGCGCCTTGGCTCACGTCATTTCCGTTGACTCTTCGGTCTCCGCAGACTGAGCGTCTGACTCTTCGGTTTCCTCAGGCTGAGCGTCGTCCTGCTCCGCCCCCGACTCGGCAACCTCCTCGGATTCCTTGGCCGAGCCATTCTTCTTGTAGTGATCCATGGGGAGGTACTCGCCATACGGCCGCTCACCAAGAAGCGCTACGAGCTCACGGGGGCCCAATACCTCTTTCTGCAAGAGTTCCTCGGCCATTTTGTCCAGCAAGACTCGGTTCTCCAAGAGAACCTCCTTGGCACGCACCCTCACCTCGTCGATAATATCCTTGACCTCTTCGTCGATAATCCTGGCCGTCTCCTCGGAATACGGTTTGTGGAAAGACGGACTGTCCCCTGCTCCTTTCGACTCACTAAAAGACACGTAGCCGAGACGCTCAGACATTCCATAGTCCACCACCATGGCATAGGCCATCTTGGTGATCCGCTCGAGATCGTTTTGAGCCCCTGTTGTTATCGCTCCGAATACCAATTCCTCTGCTACCCGCCCGCCAACGGCCATGGTCATTCGGTCCATCAGCGCCTCACGGGTATACAAGTATCTCTCGTCGGGGAGGTACTGCGCGTATCCGAGAGCGGCCAGCCCGCGCGGGACTATGGACACCTTGACGACAGGATCGGTGTGCTCCAGAAACCACCCGGCAATGGCGTGACCCGCCTCGTGGAAGGCTACGATCTTCCTTTCTTCGGGTGCGATGACCTTGTTCTTCTTCTCCAGTCCGGCGATCACACGATCATTGGCCTTCTCGAAATCGATCATCTCAATCGCGTCCTTGTCCGTCCGGGCCGCAAGCAAGGCCGCTTCGTTACAGACATTGGCAATCTCCGCCCCGGCGAACCCAGGAGTCTGGCTGGCCAGGATCTCCATGTTCACTTCGTCGTCCAGAATCAGGTCTCTGGTGTGGACCTTGAATATCTCGGCACGCTCGCGCCTATCCGGCTTGTCGATCAGGATTTGCCGGTCGAACCTTCCGGGACGGAGGAGCGCCGAGTCGAGCACATCGGGGCGGTTGGTTGCCGCCATGATGATTACGCCGGCGTCGGTATTGAAGCCGTCCATCTCCACGAGAATCTGGTTAAGGGTGTTCTCTCTCTCGTCGTTCGCACCCATCATCATTCCCCGCCCGCGGGTACGACCAATCGCGTCTATCTCGTCAATAAAGATGATACAGGGAGCCTTTTCCTTCGCCTGGCGAAAGAGGTCTCTGACACGAGCGGCCCCAACCCCGACAAACATTTCAACGAAATCAGACCCGGACAGGGAAAAGAACGGGGTCCCCGCCTCTCCTGCAACGGCCTTGGCCAGCAAGGTTTTTCCGGTCCCTGGAGGACCAACCAACAGGACTCCTTTGGGTAGCTTTCCACCCAGTCGCGTGAACTTCTCCGGCGTCTTGAGGAATTCCACCACCTCTGCCACCTCTTCCTTCGCCTCATCCAACCCGGCCACATCGCGAAACGTCAATTTATGGTCTGCCATGGCATCGAACAGCACGGCCTTGTTCTTCCCGATGTTCAGCACCTGGGAATTGGGATTCATCCGGCGAAGAAGAAACACCCAAAGGGCGATGATGATGATGAGGGGGAAAATCCAGGTGAGCATTCCTCCAAACCAATCTTCCTGTTGATCGGCGTCGAAAGAGACCGATTCCCCGTTGCCCGCTCGCGCCTCCGCGTTGTGCTCCATCAAATAAGAAACGAGATCGTGGTCCGCGGGCTTGGTCGATGTGAACACATCCCGTCCTTCACCCTCGGTGCCTCCAAACAGATCCTGTCGTGGCGTCCCCAGTTGTACCCGACCTCCCTGTACGGCGTCTGCCGTGTAGGTCCCATCGACACGAGACCCGTTGACGATTACAACTTCCTCGATGTAGCCGTCGTCGATGTACTCCAAGAAAGTAGAATACGGGACCTCGTTGGGCGTCTGCGCCCCGACGAAGAGGAAAATATGCACCATGATCGCCGCGAAAACGGCTAGGTAGACCCACAAGGCCAGCTTTGGCCGCCCGGCCGAGCCGGGGCCTGCCGGGCGGCCGCCTTTCGAGTCCCCTTTTTCCTGGTCTTTCTGACCCATATCCGCTCGTCCGCCCGCTGGCATTTTCGTGCTCGATCTCAATACCGCCGCTAGCCTGGAGCGGGGGAATTGACTCTCGTACGCACAGAGAGGCCTTCGGATGCAACTATCCGCCGTCATGACCTAGCTTGAACGATGATGCAAAAGCAATCGCTCCTGCTAGTGCTACTCCTGATGGTCCTCACGGGGTGCGTCGGACCCGCACGATTCGTTCCGTCGGATGCCGATGTGGTCCTGGCGGCGCATAGTCTCGATGCGCCAAACCCCGCGGAGCCCGGGCCCCATCCCGTGCTCAGTCTCTTCTACGGGTCAGGCTCCGATCTGCGGCGGGCCGAGTTCAGAGACTCGGTCTCCATCACGACAGAGACTGTAGACGCGTCGAAATTAGTCAGTTTGGGCGATTCGGAGGAAGATCGGAACCGTTATTGGGGATTCTCACCCGAAGAGTACCCTCTCAACGGGCGGGTCTGGTATCCCGACGGACCCGGGCCGTTTCCCCTGGTCCTCATTGCCCACGGGAACCACAACATGAAGGAGTTTTCCGACCCGGGTTACGAGTACCTCGGAAAACTTCTGGCCTCTCGCGGCTACGTATTCGTCTCGGTTGACATGAATTTTGTGAACGGGAGCATCAGGGGCGAGAACGACGCCAGGGGCTGGCTCTTCCTGAAACACCTGCAAGCCTGGGACCGATTCAACCAGACGATCGATGGGCCCTTCGAGGCCAGGGTTGACATGACACAGATCGCACTCATCGGGCACTCGCGAGGAGGAGAAGCGGTGGGACACGCAGCGGCATTCAACCGCCTGTCTCGATACCCCGATGACGGTTCCCTGGAGTTCGATTTCGATTTTCACATCCGGTCCATCATCGCTATTGCACCCGTGGACGGGCAATACCTCCCGACGGGGCGTCATGTGCCTCTTGAGGACGTCAACTACCTGGTCTTCCATGGATCGCACGATGGAGACGTGACCAGCTTCCACGGCCTCCGCCAATACCAGAGGATCGGGTTCACCGAAGCCACTGACTTCTTCAAAACGGCCGTATACGTGTACCGGGCCAATCATGGGCAGTGGAATACCGTTTGGAACAACAAAGACAATGGTCCCCGCTCCGGTCGTCGGCTCAACTTGCGCGGGCTCATTCCGCCTCAAGAGCAAAGGCAAATCGGCAAAGTCTATGTCTCTGCTTTTCTAGACGCCACCCTGAAGCAAGACCACCGATACCTTCCCCTGTTTCGTGACCACCGGACGGGAGGCCGCTGGCTACCGGACACCATGTACATCACGCAGTTCGAGGCCTCTACTTTCAGATCCGTGGCCGACTTCGAGGAGGACATCGACCTCACGTCTGGAACGGCTCCCGGAGTCCGCATCGAATCGGACTCTCTGAAACACTGGAAGGAGTCGGCACTCAGGCTTCGATCCAGAAACCGATCTTCCACGTCCGGTTCTCAGCAAAACCAGGCCGTCCGGTTGGAATGGGGGGTCGATTCTACAGGGACCACAGCAGAGTACCGATTGATTCTACCTGAGGGCCTCGGTAAGGACTGGGGCCTCGATTCCACATCGACACTCGAGTTTATGCTCTCCCCCGAGGGCGATTCTGAGCCGGATTCTTTGGCGACGCCCGGCGCTGCGCTGGATCTGAGCATCGTTCTGGAGGATAATGCGGGTCGTTCGGCGAGCCTTCCCCTGAGCCGGTACGGAGCCATCCGGAACCCTTTCGACATCCATATTCTCAGACGAGGGCGTGACGCGGATCGATTCGAGAATACATGGGAACTGGTACTGCAGAGTTTTTCGATCCCCTTGGCGGACTACCTGGAAGTGGAATCCGGACTGGATCTGGAGGGGCTCCGTTTGATTCGATATCAATTCGACCTGCGGCCCGCCGGCAAAATCGTCTTGGACCGGATCGGTTTTTCTCGCCCATCACCGGAGTTCCTGGACAACCGCTGAGAACGGGTCCTAGTCCCAGCGAAGTCCGAAACGATGAAACCCGACTCCCCCTGATTCGCTGTAGGCGTATTCAAAGGTGATCTCATCTCCCGAGAATGACCCGCCGAGAGTCGGGCCAATCGAGCCGTCGCTAACCGAACTCGAAGCGCCAACCAGAAACCGAAAAGTCCTGCCGGTGACAGGCCAGTAAGAGACCCGGGCCCCGAGGCCCGCCTCTGTGTTGGCCGAAGTCCAGCGGGCGGCTCTGCCCTCCACGATTCGCGAGACTCTGCCGGCAAAAAGAATGTCCAGCGGCCCAGCCTCGAACTGATCGGTCGAGATTTGAAATTCGACGACCGACTCGGGGATCGGAATCCGGGACTTGCCAATCCGTACGCCCCGTAGCGCCCCACCCACGCGGAGGGGACCGATTTCGTGGGACACCCCGGCGTCCAGGAGAGCCCCTTTCGAGTCTTGCCTCCCGTATACCTGGTCGCCGTACGAAATCAGAAGGCCCACCTCAAATCCAAAGAGACTCCGGCCGTAACCCACCGCCATGGCGGTCTCGCTGGACCAGTTACTCCGCCAGCTTCGCACGCCGATGCCGAGCCCTTGTCCCTCACCAGCGAGAACGGTCGCCCCCGTGACAGAGAAGTAGTCCGCGTCCCCTCCCAGGGCTCCAGCCCCCCCGGAAGCATCAGCCAGGATGGCCGGGTTCAAGAACATCCCGCTGGCCGCGGACCCTCCCAGGTCTACTGCACCACCCATCGCGGAGGCTTCGACGGTGCCCGCAGACGCCCGGGACTGGGCGGCCACCACCAACGGCGCCGATCCTCGGGACTGGGCGGCCACCACCAACGGCGCACAGACGGAAATCATGAGGCAGTGCGGCAGCAGGCGTCGCCAGAGTTTCCGCGCAGGGACTAAGACTAAGACTGAGGCTGAGGCTGAGGCTGAGGCTGAGGCAGAGGCAGAGGCTGAGACTGAGGCTGAGGCCGTTGCCACGATCGGTAACCGGAACTATTGATTGAGAATCTGCAACACCAACGCGTCCGGAGGGAGATCCGTCCCCAATCGTTGGGCCAACAGGCGCGCTTGATCCGCCCGTTCATGTCTCCCGATGACGACGAAGTATGCAGGTTCGTCGCCCGGTTCCCACCATACCTCCGTTCGGCCAAACTCTTCCAGGAGGCTCGAAAAATGAGCGGCTACGTCGGGCACAGCAGTCGGGTCGGACAGTTCCGCAAGAACCAGTGTCCACCCCGTCCACATCTCCTCCTCCTCCTCGGAGGCTTCGAACGGAGCAAGACCGGTCCTTTGCACCGCCCGCAGGTTGCTCGCGTTCGGTAGACCGACGGAGTCAATCTCAACCAGAAGCTCCTCAGGCGCGATCACCGCGTCGAGTGAATCCGTAGAAACTGATAGGGCCGCCAGAGAATCGGGTGTGGCGGCCGCGGCCGCCAGAGAATCGGGCACCGCGGTCGCGGCCGACAGGGAATCGGGCACCGCGGTCGCGGCCGACAGGGAATCGGGCACCGCGGTCGCGGCCGCCAGGGAATCGGCTGTGGCCAATCGGAGCGAGTCAACGATGGCGGCCTCCGCCGCCGCCATCACCAAACTCACCGAGTCTGCCCGCGCCAAGGAATCGGCGACTATGGCGTCTTTCTCGGCCTGAATATCCCCAAGCGCCCCGAGGACGCGTCTGGCCGCCACACCGTACTGGGTGGCGCCGTATGTAGACGAGAGGTGCTCCAAGAGCTGTTTTACCCGCACCGCTTTCCAAGCATCTGGATCTTCCTCCACCTCGGGTTCCTCTGGACTTATCAGAGAATCCCGGGGAAGCTCTGAGCCGGCATTCGAGAGAAGCGAATCGGAGGGCGGGCCGTCTCTGCCCGGCATGCCGAGTGAATCCCGGACCGCAACCGTAGCCATCGAATCGACGGCCGGGATCGCGAGAGAATCCGCAGGTAACATCCCGATGGGCGCAAACAACGAATCAGCCGCCGGTACCAACGTTGAGTCCGGAGAGGCGCCGGTGCTCGGAGCGAGAACCGAGTCGCCCAACACGACGGTCTCTGACCCCATCAGGAGCGAGTCACTCGCCACGCCTTGAGCGAGCGAATCCGAATCCACCTGAAGCGAGTCACTCGCCACGCCTTGAGCGAGCGAATCCGAATCCACCTGAAGCGAGCCGTCGTCAATGGGTTCAACCGGCCTCGTTATCAGACCGGACGCAATCAAAAGGGAATCGGATACCTCAATGGGCATCGGCTGATAAATGTCCAGTGAATCCAGGTTGGCCCACTCAAGAAAAATAGACCCGGCCGCGTAGAGCGCCTTCGGGACGAATGCCGTCGAATAAAATTGACCCGCCATTTCGAACATGCCGTTCATGGCGATGGACATTTCTTCTCTCTGCCAGGACTCGAAATGGCCTTCATAAGCCGCTTCGGCCAAAGCGACGGAATCTGCGACGGTCTCCTCCGGGGGGTCGAGACCCAAAGCCAATCGAGCCCGGCTCGCGAACTCGGAGTCAGGATGCTCGTCGACGATCCGTCGATACAGGCCTCCGGCCGCCAGCGAATCACCCAGGGCCTGTTGTATTTCGGCCATCGCGTAGAGGGCCCGGCGCGCGACGGGCTCATCCGGTGTTTCCTCGAGGACCAGCCGATACCAGATTGCTGCAGAATCAGGACGCTCTATCCCGATGAAGAGAGCATTGCCCACGTCGTAGCGAGCAATCGCCCGAGAAGCCTCCATCTCGACCCGAGCAAGTGAGTCTCGGGGGACGTCGGAGGTATCAATATCCGGCAGTTCGTCCTCGGACAGATCCTCGACTTCGGCATCCAGGTCCTCCTCCACCGATACTTCTACGCCTCGGATTGCGTCCATCCGGCGCCAGTTCGGAGCCAGCGGGCGATCCCCCCAACGCTGAATGAAAGTTAGCTGGCCTTCCTGACGCCTCACCGCATCGTCGTGAAAAAGAAATCCCGTTTCCTCTCCGGAGGTATTGCGTGATGGATTGATATTGCCCGCGGGAAGGCCTCTATTGCCCATCCCCGAACCGGTACCTCCGGACTGGAACGCCCGCGCTATCTGCCGCTCCTCCCGCAGTCTCTCTCTCTCCGCCAGTTCTTCCCCGCGAAGCCTTCTGAGGTCCAGAATTTTTTCCGTGAACGTGGAATCGTCCATGTGACCGAGCCACAGCAACGAGTCCATCCGATAGACTTCGCGATAGGCCGTGGCGTAGGCGCCAAACGCCTCCTTCATCTCCGCGGCGTCAGAGATGGCCTCCGGTGCGAGCTCGCGTGGATTGACTGCAGAAGTGGACGCGCCAACGCCCGTGCGGAGCGATGCCGAGGCCGTATCGAAATGTGCGGCGGCTGGCAGATAGTCCAGATCAAGATCTCGATGCAGCTCGGCAATCGAATAGTGGATAATGCCTCTAAGCGAGCCGATCTGGGATTGGAACGCCTCGTCATACAGCAGCTCGAAGTAGGTGTTGTATGAATCGTCCGCGCGCCCCGCGGCATGTTCGAGTTGACCCTGAAGAACGGCTAGCTCGGCTCGATATGAAAAATGTTTGTCATCCCGTGACATACGTCTGAGTTTGGCCAGTGCGCCATCGGTATCCAGGAATCGCCCCTCCACCCTGATAGCGCTGTACTGGCCCGCGAAGCCGAGTTCATACCGCGGGTTATAGCGCATCACCCGTGTGTAGGAATCCACTGCCTCCTCATGTCTGCCGAGCGTCTCCAACACCTGACCCAGCAGAAATTGAGCGCTCGCCGCGATGTCGCTGTCACCCACGCTGCCAAGACCCGTCTCCAGCTCAAGCGCGGCCGATTCCCACGCACCCTGCTTGACCCGCAGTTCTCCGAGAGCAAGCCGCAATGAGGCTTCCCAGCGGCGACTCGAGAATTCTCCCGACAGCGACTCGTTG
>CAYXSE010000096.1:0-12456 GCA_964466675.1 uncultured Rhodothermales bacterium
CCTGGAGTCCGGCCTGGTGGCTCGTTGGCCCCCTGTCCATCGCCTCGCTTTGGTGGTTTCTGATAAAAACGCCCGGCCAGAAGACACGCTCCTCATTGGCCGGATCGGTGGTTGGTTTGATCTACCCGTGCGCATTTCTGGCGGGGCTTGTGTCAATCCGGCTTGCCGGGCCTGTTGTGTCCTGGGACCCGTTCACGATGACGATGGGCATCATGTTCTTGATGTGGACGGCGGATACGTTTGCCTATTACGCGGGGAAAAATTTCGGCCGCCACAGTCTGGCGCCGACCATTTCGCCCAAGAAAACCTGGGAAGGGGTATTCGGAGGCATTGCCGGCTGCCTCATCATCTCCTTCGTCATAGGAACCTGGTTAAGCGGTGGGCTCCCTGTATGGCATTGGTTGGCTCTCGGGGGGATCGTGAGCGTGGTCGGACCGGTCGGGGATTTATTCGAAAGTGCCCTCAAGCGGGCTGCTGGGGTTAAAGATTCCGGCTCGGTGCTTCCTGGGCATGGCGGCGTCCTGGACAGATTCGACGGCCTCGTGTTTGTTGCGCCCGTAGCGGCGTCGTACCTGTTCCTAGTTGCGTGACATTTGAGGAATGTCCGAACCGTAAGGCAACCCGGAACGATCTGGTGCATCCTAACTAAAAGAAGCCAGAAGCAGAGAAAAGTAATGGGTATCATTCCCGCGAGTGCACGGGCCAAACACAAGAAATTTTCATACGAGCCCCGCTTTTACGATCCGGTAAAAGAGCAAAGGCTCAAGCAGCGCATGCGGATCAAGTCCAGGGTCCGCAGGCGGAATCCCGCCGCGTTCTTCTCGATCCTGCTCCTTCTGGCGCTAGCTGGGTTCGTGTATATGAGTGCGGGCTAGGCTTGACCGAGACCCAGGGAATCATAAAGACCATGCCCGACGTGCTGGCGAACAAGATCGCTGCGGGGGAGGTTGTGGGACGTCCGGCTTCGGTGGTCAAGGAGCTGATCGAAAACTCGCTCGATGCCGGGGCCACGTCGATCGAGGTGATTCTCAAGGACAACGGACGGACCCTCATCCAGGTGATCGACGACGGCACCGGGATGTCCCCCGTGGATGCAGAACATTCCTTCCAGCGGCACGCGACCAGTAAGCTTCTCGAGTTCGCGGACCTTGAGCGAATTCACACCCTCGGATTCAGGGGCGAGGCGCTGGCGTCGATTGGCGCTGTCGCCCGCGTAGAGATGAGAACCCGTCGGGTCGAGGATGAGGTTGGAACGCGAGTCTTGATCGAGGGCGGCGAGCTCTCCATCTCCGAGCCTTGCGCCGTTCCTGCTGGCACGTCTGTAGCCGTTCGGCAACTGTTTTACAATGTGCCCGCGAGGAGGGCTTTCCTGAAGTCGGATGCCACCGAGTTGGGGCGCATGATCCAGACTGTGCAGACCCTGGCGGTCTCGCATCCGGCGGTGGGCTTCTCCGCTACCCACGATTCCAATGTCCTTCTCAAGCTGGAAGCCGTGGGGGGGGAGCGAGACGAAGCCGCACGTCAGCGGATTTGTGATCTTTTCGGCTACGAGGAGTCAGCGCTTCTTCTGGTGAGCGAGCAGACCAGCTACCTCGCCGTCAGGGGATGGATCGGTCAGCCGGAGGTAAGGCGCAAGTCGAGAGGCGAACAGTTCCTCTTCGTCAACGGCCGGCCGGTACGAAGCCGATATCTGGAGCATGCGGTATATGGGTCGTATCGGGGCCTCATCCCGGAAGGCACGTTTCCGTTTTTCGTTCTCTATCTGGATGTCGACACGAGGCACGTCGACGTGAACGTGCATCCGGCGAAGGCCGAGGTGAAATTTGACGACGAGCGGGGAGTGTACAGCATGCTTCGAGCGGTAATTGGTCGGGGGTTGTCCGAGGGCGCGGGAGTCCTCAGGCTGGATGACAAAGCCGTGAACCTCCTGTCCGGTGACTCTCCCGCAAGCGGCGACGGCTCCCAATACGGGCTACCGCGGCCCCCAGGGGACCAGGATGAGAGCATGGGCCAATTATCCCGGGACCTGTACGGACCGGTCGCCCCGGCCCGAATCGCATCGGGCACAATGGCCGACGGCCCGGAAGAGGGGGGCGAACCCGAGAAGCTGGTTTGGCAGGTCTTGGGAAGCTACATCGTGGCTCCTCTTCGTACGGGCGTCTTGATCGTGGACCAGCATTCCGCTCACGAGCGGGTCATCTTCGAGAGATCCCTCAAGGCCCTAGACGATGGATTCGGACTGTCCCAGCAGCTCCTTTTTCCGACCGTCGCCGAACTCCAGCCGGCGGAGTTTGCCCTCCTCGAAGGACTTCTCCCAGACCTCAGGGCAATAGGCTTCGACCTGGCGCCAATGAGCGGCCGCAGCGTCATGATTCGAGGGCTTCCAGCCGATATCCGGGCCGGAGACGAACGGACCGTCCTGACCGAGGTGCTGGGACAGTACCGGGTGTTCGTTCAGCGGCTCAAACTGTCTTCCCGAGAGCTGCTGGCCAGGGCACTCGCGCGCCGAAGCTCTATTCCAAGAGACGCACCCCTGGGACCGCGAGAGATGCGAGCGCTGATCGATCAGCTCTTCCAATGCGCGGAGCCGTATACGAGTCCGGGAGGTCATCCCACCCTCATTCGCATTACGGGCGAGGAATTGGCCCGCCGGTTCGGCGCTTCCCGGTGACCGCCGCCCAGTTGTTAAGGGACGCGCCGTTGCCACCGCCGGGCACGAAATTGCTTGTCGCAACCTCAGGCGGCCTGGATTCGGTGGTGTTGGCGCACGCTCTGGTCGCGAGTGGTTACTCCGCTGTAATTGCACACGTTCATCACGGGATGCGGGGGGAATCGGCAGACCTGGACCTGGAGCTGGTCCGACGCCTGGCGCACGAACTGCGATGCCCACTCGAGTCGGTTCGGCTGTCCGTCCAACCCGTTGCTGGCGAGTCCATCCAGGCCGTGGCTCGGAAGGCTCGCTACGCTGCATTGGCCGAGATGGCTTTGGGTCGAGGTATTGGCGCGGTGGCCGTTGGGCATCACGCCGGTGACCAGGCCGAGACGCTCCTCTTGAACCTCGGGCGTGGCTCGGGGCCGGCTGGGCTTGGAGGTATGTCTCCGGATGGCCCGTTCCCGAACCGACTGGACCTGCGCCTGCTCAGGCCGTTGTTGGCACGATCCCGGAGCCACATTTCGGAATACGCCGAAGCCAACGGGCTCCCCTGGCGTGAGGACCCAACCAACGAGGACACCAGGTATCGGCGAAATGCGCTCCGGAAGCACGTCATGCCGGGGCTGGAGCAAGTATTTGGCGAAGGCGTGATGCATGCCATTTCTCGCTCAGCCCGACTGTTGCGGGAGTACGAGCGTGGGGATCTGCGGATGGTCTCTGAGGTACTTCTGGCGCTGGCGGCCGAGCCTCTGGACGGCCGGCATCTACCCGTGGAGGGCGGATTGCTGGCCACGGCGACTCTCGAGGCGCTTCCAGAAGTCTGGCGGCACCGATTGATTCTGGATGCGCTTTACCGATGGATTCCGGCGTCTCCTCGGACCGAGGCCGCCGCGAGGGTTGTAGCCGACTTGCTGGACAGCCAGCCGGGGAAACATGTGAGGCTGGGTGACGGGGAGGTATGGAGAGAGAGGGCGGGGCTGGCTTTCGTAGCATCGCCAGATATTCCGCAGCCGGCGAAATTATCTCTAGGCGAGTCGGCTCGTTTTGGAAGATTCACGGTCGCGGCCAGCGCCCCGGGAGGGCAAACGGACGCGGCGCCCGCGCATCGCATCATGGTCTCCATTCCCGGACCGTTCGAGCTTAGGGCATGGGAGCCCGGGGACAGAATCGCTCTCAAGGCAGGTACAAAGAAGGTAAAGGCTCTCCTGACCGAAAGTTTGGTGCCTTGCTTCTCCCGTTCCAGCGCGCCGGTCCTGGTACATCGAGATGAAGTGGTGTGGGTGCCGGGTCTTCGAGCCAGCGTTCTGTTCCAGCATTCCCCGGCGTCGACCGAAGGTGTGGAGCTTTCGTGCTTTGTGGATTGACGATTCGGGGTTTGCTAATTTGCAGACCCTAATCGTTGTCCCTGATGCAACCAGATCTAGTGTCCGAAATCGACCGCGTCGAAATCAACGGCGAACCCTTCCGGATTTATCTGGACCGCGAGCAGATCGCCACTCGCGTGAGCGAATTGGCGGCGGAGATTGATCGGGATCTGGGCGGCCAGGTGCCGATTCTTATCGGTGTGTTGAACGGGGCATTCATTTTCCTCGCGGATCTCATGAGGGCCATGTCGATTGAGTGCGAAGTGGATTTCCTCAAGCTCTCTTCCTACGGAGCCGAGAAGATTTCCAGCGGCCGGGTTCGCGAGTTGAAGTCTCTCGATGCCGATATCGAGGGCCGCCATGTCATTCTTGTCGAGGATATCGTGGATACGGGCCTGTCCATGAAGTTCATGATGGACAAGTTTGAGGAAATGAAGCCGGCCTCCGTGAGAACCGCCGTTCTGCTTCACAAGACCGAAGCCACCCGGATCCCCTTGAAACTGGACTACGTGGGCTTCGAGATCGAAAACCTCTTTGTGGTGGGATACGGCCTGGACTACAGCCAGGTCGGTCGCCAGTTGGCAGATATCTACATGCTGGACTCAGACGACTGATCCGTCTCGGGGGGTTGCCCTCTGTCACACCCGCAGGCGCACCTTTCTCACCCTATCGCATCGCTCAGTCGATCCACAAAATCCACCATCTCCAGGAAGGAGTTGTACAGCGGCGCGGGCGCCACACGAATCGTGTCGGGCTCCCTCCAGTCACAGATGACGCCGAGAGTCGCTAAGCGGCTGAACACGGCGGCTCCGTTCTCCAGCCTGAGGGACAACTGCGCACCTCGGTGAGCCGAGGTCGTGATTTCGACCCGACCGTCGAGGCGGCTTCGGATCAACTGGTCCAGGTACCCGGTCAGTCGGCGACTCTTGGCGACTATCGCTTCCATCCCGACCTGGTCAAACAAGGTCAGGGATTCATGGAGTGGTGCCAGCGCGATTATCGAGGGCGTGCTGATCTGCCAGCCGGCTGCGCCCATGGCGGGTCGGAAATCTGGCGGCATATCAAATCTGGAATCCGGGTCGTGACCCCACCATCCGGCCAGTCGCGGCCGTCCCGTTCCGTGGTGACGCTCGTGCACAAAAAACGCGGCCGGCGCTCCCGGTCCGCCATTCAGGTACTTGTATCCACACCAGGCTGCAAAATCCACGTCCCAGTCGTGCAGGCACAAAGGGACATTGCCCGCGGCGTGGGCCAGGTCGAGGCCCACTACGCAGCCACTCGCTCGTGCGGCTGATACGATTCGCGGTACGTCGTAGGCCACCCCGTCGTAGTAGTTGACACCTCCGAGAAGGACGAGCGCGATTTCCTCCCCGCACCGCTCCAGGATGTCCAACAGTCCCGCGTTGCTGCCCGGAGAGGGTGCGATGATGATAGTCTCACCAGGATCCAGCCCGTGCAAGCGTGCTTGGCTTGCCGCAGCGTAACGGTCGCTGGGGAAAGGGGAATTCTCCATGAGGATGCGCTTCCGCGAGCCTGAGGGGCGGTAAAACGTCGTCATGAGCCGGTGTAAAATGCCGGTGAGCGTTCCGCCGACGGCTACCTCGGCAGGTGCAGCACCCACGATCCGGGCGGAAAGCTTGGCGAGCCGAGCCTCAACGGTCATCCAGCCGGCGTCCCGCCAACCGGTGACGCCTCGCTGGGCCCACTCGGACAACCGCTCCTCTATGGCGCGCTGGGCCGACCTCATCGGGAGTCCCAAGGAGTTTCCGGCCAGGTAGATCGTTGGCCTACCATCTGCAGAGTCCCCGGGGTAAAGGAATTGGTCCTTGACCCCACGAAGCGGATCCGTCCCGTCGAGAAGCTCTGCGCCCCTCTGGGTCAGCTCTGACTCGGAGTGGCTCAAGCGGGGGTGACGGGATAGAGAAGGGGACGCGATGGGGCGGCGTCTGTGACCAAGGGTGGAACCTGCAGGTTGAGCAGATATCGGCCATCGCCAGTCGAGTCCGGAATCACCGCCAACTCCGTTATCGTTCGATGAGAGCGGCCAACAACCGATCCCTCCTCCATACCCCACCACGCCCGATGCGCGGCGAGTCTGCCGTCGTCGCTTTCGGGATCGATGGACACATCCTCCACGATCAGGTGTTGAGCTCCAAGCGAAGCGGCGAGGCTCAAGGCCTCCGGTTCATAGGTAAGCACACCCTGCCTTCGACGGATAATCAAAGCCTCCAGGAAGGCGTGCTGCGGGGAGAAGAGCCTCGATATAGCTTCTGAGCTAACCCGATCGAGGGTGACCAGGGTCGCTGGAATCAGGCCCGGAATGGAATCCGCGGTTAGCGCTTGTGGCTTACGAGTCAGGTGACCGATCCCCTCCGTGTGCGTGCCGACGCAGTGGGGCGCAAGGCTCAGAACAGAGACGTTTGCCGGGCCGCCGCGAGACACATCGCCCACGAAATCACCCGATTCCAACGGCACCGCGCGGGGGGCGGGGGCCCCGAACCATGTTCGCTCCTGGCCAGAGAAGCCGATCGGCCTTGAGAGGTCGGTGGCGTTGGCAAGATCGGCGGTCCAATTCTGCCCTGCGAGTCGGAAGTGAACGAGCGCGACAGGCATGTCACAGGCCGGCGCGAGCGAGGATCAGGGGGACTTCCTTCGGCCCGCACACATACGGCTTGTTCTCGTCGATCGCGAGCGATGCGATCGCATGGGAGTCGGCCGAGTCGGTCAGCTCCGATACAGTTTCGCCGGGGTGAGATACCTGAATGGGATTCTCGGCCTTGTGATAGGCTCTGTGTTGCAGAAAATCTGAGGTTACATAATAATCGGAATCACCTCGGTCACCCTCCGATAATCCGCTTTCAACCATCCACCGCAGGACCCTCAATTTCCAGTCGTCCATCATTTCATCGGAGGCCGGCTCGCGGAGTATCTGGGTACGAAAAAACCGGCGATTCAAGAACCTCTCCGACAGATCCTTCAGGATGGGATCGGGGGCCGTACGCCAGCGCTTGAGCGTATACAGGATGTCCGTATCGTCCAACTCTCCGTAGGCTCGGGAAATTTCAGGCCTCGAGATTTCGGCCGCGGGTACATGCTGACTCAGGAACGGAGCGAGAAGGGGAGAGGCGAGGTCCAATGCGCTGGAATCCCCCGATCGGACCAGGTGTCGGGCTCTCCGGATCCCCGCGCGTAGTACCTGATCTCCCGCTACTACCGCCCGGTGGAGGTACACCTGCCAGTACATGAGTCGCCGCGCGATGAGAAAACTCTCGACCGCGTAGAGTCCCTTTGCATTGACTCCCAGATGTTGATCTTTGGTTACAAGAAGGGAACGAATGATTCGATCAATGCCAACCCGCCCCTCTACGACTCCGGTGTAGTAGGAGTCTCTGCGCAGGTAGTCCAAGCGATCCATGTCCAGTTGGCTGGATACGAGCTCATGAAAGAATGGGCGTTCATAGGTGCCATCGAAGATCTGGAGTGTCAGATCGAGCCGGCCCTCCAAGGTGTCGTTCAGGCCGACAATCAAACGCCGACTCATGGTCTCGTGCTGGAACCCGTCAATCAGCACATCTTCCAGCGTATGGGAGAATGGTCCGTGTCCGATGTCATGGAGGAGGGCCGCCGCGGACCCCGCGAAAACCTCTTCTGGCGAGATGTCCGCGCCCTTATCCATGAGGGTGTTGAGCGCGTCTCTCATGAGGGCCATAGCTCCGAGCGCGTGACCGAAACGCGAATGCTCCGCGCCGGGAAATACCAGGTAACCGACTCCTAACTGGCGAATTCGCCTCAATCGCTGCAACTCGGCCGTCCCGATGAGATCGAACAGGTCTCCCCTCGGCACCGAGATGAATCCGTGGACAGCATCAGAGAAGAGTGTGAACCTGCTCGACAAGTTTGGTGGCCCGTTTCGTTTGCCGGATTTTGCCGCGGTGCACGGCTTAATCTTGGCCATAAAGTAGAGCATTCCTTGGCAGTAGACGCTCATTCTATCGATGCGCTGGACCCTCCGGCGAGGCTTCGGTGCTTCATTGGTGCGCCGACGCACTACCGGGCCAAGGCGGAGTACGCCCTGACGACCCTGTTGAGGCCTCTGGGCTTGGGAGTGCTTGTGGAGGAATCGCCCTCCGGCCCGACCAGCCGAGATAGCCCGGGCCCAGGTATTTGGTATGCCCCGGAACCCCCGCCGGAGCCGGGATGGCTCCACTTACCCCTAGACCCGGGGACTCCGGCCCGCATAACCTCCGGGGTCAAAAAAGACGACGTGCGATGGGTGGAGTGGGGAGGGGATACCTGGCCGGTACTGTTCCCGGGTGGCCGTGATGACGAGGGCGATTTGGTTGCGTCCGCTTTCTACTGGCTGGCAGGAATCGACGAACACGCCAACCGAGAACGAGATCGATTCGGGAGACCCACCGGTTCGGCCTCGTTCCTCCAGGCCCTCGGCGCCGTGCGATCGGCGCCGGTCGATGCCTATCGCGAGATCTTGGCCGACTTGCTTCGAAACTCAGGCGCCCGGCTCCGCCGTCGAACCTGGGGCGGCCAAGGCTGGTGCTTCTGTCCAACTTTCGACGTCGACTACACCCGAAAGTGGCGTCCGGGCATCCTTTACAGAGAGACTGTCCAGCATTTTCTTTTGGGACGCGGCCCCGGCCCGGGCCCCAGCCGCGGCCCGGGCGCCAGGTTGGCCCGGCTGGCCCAGGGCATGAAACAATGGGTTACTCGCCCAGACCCCTACCGGGCGGCGCTGGTCCGCATACAGGTGGAATTGGATCGTGCGGGCGCGCAAGGCACGTTCTTCTTCAAGGCGGGTGATCACGGACCTCACGACGTCTCGTACGGCCTATCCAGCCGGTTCATCAGGGAACGTTTCAACTCCCTCCTTGGGAACGGCCACCAAATCGGCCTGCATCCCAGCTTCTTTGCGTTCAATCACGCTGGGTACGTGAATCAGGAAAAAGCGAGACTCGAGAGGGCACTCGGGACGTCCGTATCCGCCGCCCGTACCCACTACCTCCGGTTTGACTGGCCGGCGACACCCAACGCCCTCGAGAACGCAGGGTTTTCGGTCGATTCCACGCTTGGTTTTCCGGACCAACCTGGCTACCGCTCCGGAACCTGCCTCCCCTTCCAAATATGGGAACACGAGAAGAATCGAGCGTCGAGCCTGTGGGAGTTCCCGCTCGCGTTCATGGATTCAGGACTATTTAACCGGCTGCATCTAGATCGCGCCGAGGCTGGCGAAATAGTGCAAACCATGGCCGCAACAGCCCAGAGGTTCGGGGGGCTCCTGGTAGGACTTTGGCACAACGTACTCTGGGACGAACCCGATTTTTCAGGCTGGGGCGAGCACATGGTCGATACCATCCAGATGGCGGCAGAAAAGGGAGCCGCGATGGCGACGTTTGAGCGTGCGATGGCAGGATGGTCAGCGATGGTTGATTGAGGATTCCGGCTGCCCCTGTAACACGCCCGCAGCAATGACCGTAGGTGGATTGATTTTCGTGCTCATGCACACTCCACAACCCGCTTCCACGTTCATGGATCGCATCGCGCCATACTTCCTATTTGCCCTTCTCATCTCCGCGGCTGTAGTCCAATCCGGTTGCAATGGCGCACAAAGCGCTCCGACCGAGGAAGAGGAGGAACTACCGGCTCTCCCGGTGGAGACGGCCGCCGTTACTGAGGGGAGTATTTCAGCGTTTTTTGCCGGCACAGCCACCTTGGTCGCCGACGAGGAAACCGACGTGGTCGCCAAGTCAGGTGGGATTGTCACAACGATTCACGTGGAGGAGGGCGACTACGTTCAAGCCGGCCAGGCGCTGGCTCAGTTGGACGACGAGCGCCTCGGTCTGGAAGTTTCCCGGGCAGGCGCCGCCCTAAATCGGCTTTCCAGTGATCTGGACAGGAACCAGGCCCTCTTCGACCGGCAGTTGATTTCCCGTGAGGAAATTGAGCGCGTTCAATCGGACTACGAGACCCAGAAGGCGGGCCATGATTTGGCAAAACTGGCTTTGGAGCACACGACGGTTCGGTCACCCATCTCTGGTGTTGTGTCCGCCCGCATGATCAAGGTGGGCAACATGGTTCAGACGTTCGCTCCAACTTTTCGTGTCACTTCTTTCAATCCTCTCCTTGCAGAAATGCATGTGCCGGAGCGTGAGCTGAACAAACTTCGGATCGGCCACACGGCCAGCGTCCGGGTTGACGCGCTCCCGCTTGAGACTTTCACGGGTCGGATTATCCGGATCAGCCCGGTGGTCGACGCGAGCACGGGCACCTTCAAGGTGACGGTGGAAGTCCGCGACTCCTCGCGGCAACTGAAGCCGGGCATGTTCGGCCGGATTGGCATCGTCTATGACACGCATGAGGGCGCCATTTTGGTACCCAAGCAGGCCGTCTTGGTCCTGGACGATGAGTCGGCCGTGTTTGTGGTCAGAGGAGACACCGCGTACCGCCAGGTGGTTGTTCGCGGGTTTGAGAATGGGGAATACATAGAGGTCATGGGCGGCCTCGAAATCGGCAGCGACGTCATTACGACGGGTCACGCCAATCTTCGCGACAGTTCACGGGTCGAGGTCATCCAATAGTTCGGATCACGTGATCCGACCGGTGACCTCCCTCACTTTCCTTTCGAAGCCATGAAGATTATCCATCTCGCCACGCGGCGGCGAGTAACTATTGCCATGTTCACGGTGGCGATAGCGCTCTTTGGCTCGGTTTCTCTTTCCCGCCTGAAACTGAACCTGCTGCCGGATTTGTCCTATCCGACGCTCACCGTTCGGTCCGAGTACGAAGGAGCCGCACCTGTCGAGATAGAGAACCTCCTGACCAAGCCCATCGAGGAAGCCCTCGGTGTTGTCAAGAACGTGAAGGAGATGCGCAGCGTCTCTCGCACGGGCCAGTCTGACGTGGTCCTCGAATTCGATTGGGGGACGAACATGGACATGGCCAGCATCGATGTTCGGGAGAAGTTGGACGCGCTCCTGTTGCCTCTCGAAGCCACGCGGCCCATTCTGCTTCGATTCGATCCCTCGTTCGACCCGATAATGCGGTACGGGCTCTTCCTGGAACCCGAAGACGTCGAGGAGGCGGACCCCGACTCGCCGGTAAGGCGGGTGGCACTTCCCCAGGACCTGGCACTGGATCTTGAGGACCTGAAAGTCCTCCGGCGCTTGGCGGATGAGGAGATCAAGAAAGGGCTTGAATCCGCGCTCGGTGTCGCGGCTGTCAAGGTCAGCGGCGGACTGGAGGACGAAGTCCAGATCTACGTCGACCAGGAACGGCTGGCGCAACTGGGAATCCCAATTGAGCGGATCGTACAGGTGGTTCGCGCAGAGAACGTCAACCTCTCCGGCGGTCGTCTGGAAGAAGGTGTCCAGCAGTTTCTGGTTCGAACCGTCAATCAGTTTCAGTCGATTGATGAGATCGGCGACGTGATTATCGAGGTCCGTGAGGGGCGACCCATATACCTGCGGGATCTCGCAGACGTGTCTATGGGCTTCAAGGAGCGCGAGGCTATTACCCGCATCAACGGCGTGGAATCGGTCGAACTGGCCGTCTACAAAGAAGGAGACGCCAACACAGTTGCTGTGGCAGACGCCGTAAAGAGCCGACTTGCCAGCCTCGAGCGACGCTTCCCCCCCGGGGTGCGGATCGAGAACGTCTACGACCAGTCCACCTTCATCTCCAGTGCGGTTGGCGAGGTCGTAAACGCGGGTCTCATCGGCGGTTTGTTCGCCATCATCATTCTCTACCTGTTCCTGCGCAACTTCGCGGCCACTTTGATCATCTCGGTGTCGATCCCGGTCTCGGTGATTGCCACGTTTAACATGATGTATGGGTACGACCTCACGCTCAACATTATGTCTCTCGGTGGGCTGGCCCTGGGGATAGGTCTACTGGTTGACAACTCGATCGTGGTCCTGGAGAACATATCCAGGCATCGAGATCGAGGAAAAAGTCCCCTGGACGCGGCCCGGGATGGTGCCAGCGAGGTCGGTCGTGCCGTTGTTGCGTCAACCCTGACCACGGTCGCGGTATTTTTCCCGCTGGTGTTTGTAGAGGGCATCGCCGGCCAGTTGTTCAGGGACCAGGCGCTCACCGTTACGTTTTCCCTGCTGGCATCTCTGGTCGTGGCCATCACTTTGATTCCGATGCTCGCCTCATTGGGTGGAGAGGGCAAAAAAGCCTTCCCCCAACCGGAAAAATTGCCGGCCAAGACCAAGTTCGGTCGCGGCGCCCAAGGGTTGCGAAACCTGGTATTCAATCGTGTTCCGTATTGGATTGCCCGAGGGGCCTACCTATTGGCGAAGGGCTTCGGCAGGCTTCTTGGGCTGGTCATGTCACCCGTGGTCTGGATTTTCAACAAGGGTTATGACGCGTTGGCCACGCGGTATGAGCCGGTCCTGGCATGGTCGCTAGCTCACCGCGGCACCG
>CAYXSE010000097.1:0-12402 GCA_964466675.1 uncultured Rhodothermales bacterium
CGCGCCGGAGCATCGGAGCGTCGGGGTCACAAATGGCTGACAACTGCATGTCCGGCTGGTCTTGGACAGTCTCCGCGATGACCCTCCCCCAGCGCCCGAAGCCTATGATGGCCACTCTGAGGGCGTCGTCGGTAGCCGGTCTTGGCGTGGACGGCTCCGGTTGGGCCACTATGCGAAACGCGTCTGTGCCCGCTGCGAGGCCCAGGAATGATCCGAGGGAGCCCTTCTTGAGAAAATTCCTTCGATCCACTATTTCAGCGCTGGTTTTGAGGGGAAGTTAGCAAGATTCCATGCTCCGGTTGTGTGGATTCCTGAACGGCTCTTGGTCAGCGTGGCGCGCGCTCCGAAACCCTCTTCGGTGGCGGCGTCGCCGAGTACGAGTAGGGCGGTGGAGAGCGCGTCTGAGGTGGTTGCGGTGCCGGCGACCACGGCGGCCAGTTCGGTATGCTCGACCGAGGTCCCAGTTCGTGGGTCGATCACATGTCCCATCCACCGATTGCCCTGTTTGGAGCCGCGGCCGTAGATGCTGGAGACGCTCAGGCTCTGGTTGTTGAGCTGAAATGTGGCCAGGATCTCGGTGGTCCGGTCGGGGTGGGGGTGCGATATGGCGATGATCCAGGGCGATCCGGAATCGGTGCCCAGGGTGCGGCATGTGCTGGTGCCCCCGTGGACGAGGGCATTTTGCATCCCGGCTTCTATCAAGACGGCCGTGGCCTGGTCGATGGCGTGTCCTTTGCCGATCCCGCCAAGGTCGAGGAGGGTTCCTTTTTCTAGGTATCGGACGGTTCGTTCTGCGGGATCCAATCGGACTTGGCTCATCCCGGGCGGCATTTCGCCTGGGTTGGTGCGTTCGCGCCGGAACTCGGCCATGGCGGCGCCAATCGTGGGATCGAAGGCGCCGTCAGTGGCCTCCGAAAGCCCTTTTGCCACCTGCAGAAGGCCGAAGACTTCTCGGGGTGGCCGCACCGGTTTCTCGAAGGCGTGCCGGTTCAACTCGGATAACGCGCTGGTTGCCCGGAAGAAGGACAGCGATTTCTCGATGCGAAGGATCTCGTCCAGAGCCGCCTCGCCCGCCGCGCGCGCTCGGACTGGTTCTTCGCCAGAGATGACGATTTCGAACCGGGTAGCCATGGCCTGCGCGGCCACTCTGACCCGCTGAGTATCAGCGCCCATCGGACGTCAGGCGCTAGGACAGATCCAGGGTGCCGTAGGTAATGGGCTCGATCTGACGGCCACTGCCTGTCGACACAGTTCGCGTCTCGGAGTCGAAGTGCATCATCTCGCCCAGGCGGTCTGACATCTCGGCAAGGGAGATGATGACCTGGGTGCGGATGGCGATTTCGATACTGCCGTTCAGCTTGGTGTCGTTTCTAATGCCGTCGAACAGGTTGGCGACGTGGGCGGGGATGCTTACACCGGGCTGGATGTTCTCGACGGTTTCAGCGTCTACCAGGTCGGCGAAGGCGCGCTCTGGCCTCAATTCGACCGTGTTCTCCCCGATGTACAGAGTGCCTTCATTGCCTCGAATCATTTTTCTGACGCCTTGCTCGTTTACAGACGAGCCGAGAATCATCATGTTTAGCCCACTTGGGAATTCTGCGATGAGCTGCGTGTTGTCGTTCACGTCACGGTCGTTGGCGCCCAGGTTGGCATCGCCGATGCGCTTGTTTCCCACGCAGACCACGCGTGACGGGAATTCGGGATTCCCCGTTGCGATGACCAGCGGGTGGATGCGATGGGCCAGCAGGTCACCAAGGATGCCCGCGCAATACGGGTAGTACTTGCGCCATCGGTGGTAATGCTCCCGATTGAAATCGACCCGATTGTTGACCCTGCCCAACCACTTGTCCCAATCCAGAGTGTCTGGAGTGACGTCTTCCTCCAGACCGTAGTAATTCCACTCACCGTTGGGTGAATTTCGCATATAAGATCCTTGAGCCAGGACCAGGGGGCCAATCCTGCCCGCTCGGATCATTTCGGCGGCGGTGTGCCAGACCCCCTCGGTACAGTACTGAGAGCCAACCTGGAACTTCATCCCCGTCTCTTTGACCGCGTCGTAGATCTCGAAGCCCTCGCCCATGTAGCGGGTCATCGGCTTCTCGCAGTACACATGCTTGCCCGAGTGCATCGCGTCGATGGCAATCTGGGCGTGCCAGTGATCGACCGCTCCGATGAAAACGACATCGATATCGTCCCTCTCGAGAAGTTCGCGGTAGTCCTCGTAGGTTTCTGTGGTGACGTCGGAGGCACCCCGCGTCCGGCGGGCCTGCTCCATGAGATCCTTCGCGCGCTCCCTTCGACCTGCATAGAGGTCGCAGGCCGCTACGGCTACCGCGTTCATCGGGTAGTTGTGAAACGTGTCGCCGTCGCCGCCGATGTTGGTCACCGTCCGCATGTGGGCGTTGAACCCCTGACCACCGACTCCGATATGGCCCACGATCAATCGATCATTGGCGCCGAGTACCGAGCCGGGAGCCGGAGCCCAATTCTTCCGCGTCTTCGGCTTGGCGGCGGATTCAAATGCCTTGAGTCCGGCGACGGCGCCGGTCGCTGCTACTGCGCCCTTCTTGAGGAAATCGCGCCTGGTCTCCTGGCGTGTGGACGGGGTCTCGGAACCGTTTTCCATGGCGTTCTTTAGGTTCGGACGGGTGCTGGTGCTCGCGTGTTCGGCCCTGGGGGCCCATCACGGTCAAGATAGGCTCTCGACTCCCAAAACTCATGCGGCTCATGTTTCGTCTTTTAGCTCTTCCGGTTCTTCTCATGGCATTGCCGGGTTCCGCTTTCGGACAGGATGTCCGTTTTTTGACCGTGGCAGACAGTTCCTCGGTCTCGATCTCGGGCAGCTCCAATCAGACTGACTGGTCTGTCAAGGCTTCCGAGTTTTCGGGCTCGTTTGAGGTGGTTGGTTCGGGCTCGGGGCTCGCCGTTCGAACCGCTGAGATCAGCGTCGTGAGCCGGAGTATCAGGTCCGACCGCGGGATCATCATGACCCGGTTGATGGGGGATGCCCTGAAAGTGGCCGCGCATCCCGCCATTGTTTTTTCGATGACGGAGGTGGTTTCCACTTCCGTTGTTGACGGTGCGGTGCAACTCACCGCATTGGGCGATTTGAAATTGGCGGGGGCGGAGAATCCGATCGAGATTCTGGTGTCCGTGGCCGAGGTTGCGGGCGGGGTTCGCTTCTCGGGTTCAGTCGAGTTCGACATGACAGACTGGAAGATCAAGCCTCCGACGGCGATGTTCGGGGCCTTGCGCACCGGGAAGGTGGTGACGGTGGCTTTTGATGTGCTAGGCGTTCCAGAGGGCTGAGACCGCCGGAGGGCTGAGTCGCCCGAAACCCCTTACGCCGCCTTCACGGCCGCGACGCCGTAGAGGAAGAGCATCAGCACCAGGAAGACCAGGAGGTAGGCGACAAAGGCGCAAATCATGGCCAAGACCGTCCTAAAGGCCCCGCGCGCGCCAGCCTGATGGAAGTCCAGGGAACTCCAGGCCGTGATGATGAGGTAGCCAGTCGTCCCGATGGTCGCATGCAACGTCGGCGATATCCGGAAGGTTATGGGGAGCAAAACGGCCGTGATGACAGACCAATGAGCCGTGGTATACATCGCGAAGACCAATTGCTCGGCGATGTTGAATTGACGATCCGGACTCTTGACCAGGAAGCGGAGCCCGACGGCGAAAGCCAGCGCAAGGAAAATGCCCAGGTAGGTGTAACCCGCGCGTACCGCGCTGTGGGTGATCGAGGCCAGTAGAGGAATCGGATCTTCCAGCTTGAAGAGTTGCGCGTAGAGCGCAAGGGCCTCAGGCTGCGTCTCCATGCTGGAGCGCATTTGGGCCTCCAGGGTACACCAGGTAGGCGTCCTGCACGGTCCACAGGGCGAGGAGCTGGAGCGTTGCGGCGATAATCCAGTAGGTCAGGGGATTGGTGTACCAGATGCGCCGCCCGTCGACAAAGTCCAGCGCGACCTGGCCCGGGGATTTGAAAAGTGCAACCATCGTCCTGAGCACCCCACGGTCCAGACTCAGGAAGTGGGTGGAGATGTGGCTGACGAACGTTCGGAGCGTGAGGCGGACGGGTTTGGGCTGACCGCAGGTGGGGCAGAAGGCGTCCGGGCGGGGGGTGCCGCAGTTCTCGCAGGTGGTTGGCATGGGGGGATGATAGGGCTGGAGGCGGGAATCCGTTACGCCAGCCCCCTACCGCCGCAGCCTAAAAGTCACCGGCAGCGATATCTTCACCCTGACCGGTTCCCCATCCTGAAGCCCGGGCGTGAATCGTGCTCCCATCACGACGCGTACGGCCTCCTCGTCGCAACCGCCACCGATGCCCCGCACCACGCGAACGTCCTCCACCGCGCCGTGGATATCCACCACAAACTGAACGACCACACGCCCTTCGACGCGCAGTTGTTTGGCTAGGTTGGGGTACCTGATCTGGCTTTGAAGCCAGCGGAGTCCACCTATCAGTTGTGGCATCACTTCGAGAACTACCCGGACTTCGCCGTCGTCATCTGGGGTCTCGAACGAGTCCGGCGGTGCTTCGGTCTGCTGGGATGCGACGGGGTCCAGGACAATGCGAAACCCAAGGTCGAACGTCCCGTCGTCCTCGGAGAAACCTCCTCGTGCGTCGATCCGGAGCTCGGCTTCGGGGCTGGCGTAGCCGCCTCCCCTGATGATCTGTGTGCCCGCAGGGACTGCTTCGCGGATGTCCGTCATGGGGAGCGACGTCCACTCCCACACGTTGCCACTCATGTCGAACAACCCGAGTTCATTCGGAAGCTTCCTGGCCACGGGTGACGGGTCGCCGATAGTCCCGCCGTGCCAAGCCACCGCGCTGGGAGCGTTCCCACCGGCATAGAAGAACCCGCTGGAAAGATGACCGCCTTGGGCCGCATACTGCCATTCCGCCTCTGTAGGCAGTCGATAGTGGCCGATGAGGTTAGCCTGAGCATGCGAGTTCAAGCTGTCGAAGAACGCAGTCACCTGATGAAATGTGACACTTTCGACTGGGCTGGCATCGCCGACCGACTTGCTGGGATTGTGCTTCGAGAACCTGTTCCAGAGCTGCTGCGTAGTCTCCGTCAGCGCCATGTAGTAACGCTCCCTGACGGTGCTGGGCTGGGCTCCCGGCTCAACCAGACGAAAGCGGATTCCGAATTCGTCTTCGAGTTGACTCTCGATTCCGACTGCGGCAACGACTAACGTGTCGCTAGTCGCCCGCTGGGCCATCGAGGACGTTGCCATGGCGCAGGTCGTCAACAGAAAAAGAACGGCGCGAGTATAAATCATGTGATCAAATTCTCTCCCTAATTGCACCGCGCTTCGAACGCGGCCATGTCGGCCTCATTGAACTACGGCGAGAGATCATCAAAAAGAATCAGCCGCATCCGGCCCCAATCGGACCGGTCTGCGGCTGAATTCCTGACTACTCTGCGGATGGACAAGAACTACTTGGCCTCTTCCTCGGGCTCTTCTTCCTCCTCGACGACCTCGAAGTCCACGTCTTTGACCTCGGAATCCGAATCCGGGGCGGCGGCGCCATTGCCACCAGCTTCCGCGCCCGCCTCAGCAGCGGCGGCCTCTTCCTGCTGAGCCTGATACAGATCCTGAGAGGCGTCATTCCATGCCTCGTTCAGCTGCTGCATGGAGGACTCGATTTCGTCCAGATTCTTCTCTTTGTGCGCTCCTTTCAGACGCTCCAGAGCGGCCTCGATCTTGGCCTTCTTCTCCTCGGGAATCTTGTCGCCGTAGTCCTTGAGGTTCTTCTCGGAACTGAAGACCAGGGCATCCGCGGAATTAACCTTGTCGGCTTCGTCACGCTTCTTCTTGTCCTCATCGGCGTGAGCTTTGGCGTCGGTGCGCATCTTCTCGATCTCCTGCTCAGTCAGACCCGAGGAGGCTTCGATGCGAATCGTCTGCTCCTTCTGCGTGGCCTTGTCCTTAGCGCCAACCTGGAGGATGCCGTTGGCATCGATATCAAAAGTCACCTCCACCTGCGGCAGGCCGCGTGGGGCGGGAGGAATACCGTCCAGATGGAAGCGCCCGATGGTTCGATTGTCCGAGGACATGGTTCGATCGCCCTGGAGCACGTGAATCTCGACCGACGGCTGGTTGTCAGACGCCGTCGAGAACACCTCGCTCTTTCGAGTCGGGATGGTCGTGTTGGCCGCGATCAGCGTCGTCGTCACGCCGCCCAGGGTCTCGATACCCAGGTTCAACGGAGAAACGTCCAGTAGCAAGACGTCGGTGACGTCGCCAGATAACACGCCACCCTGGATGGCCGCGCCAAGCGCTACCACTTCATCCGGATTGACCGAACGATTGGGCTTCTTGCCGAAGAACTCCTCAACCACCTGCTGGATGGCGGGAATTCTGGTGGAACCGCCAACCAGAATGACTTCCTGGATCTGAGCCTTGGAAAGCCCAGCATCCTTGAGTGCTTTCTCCATCGGGGACTTGGTCCGTTCGACCAGGCTGTCGACGAGCTTCTCGAACTTGGAGCGGGAAAGCTCCAGCGTGAGGTGCTTCGGGCCTTCCTGCGTAGCCGTAATGAAAGGCAGGTTGATGGTGGTTGCGGTGGAACTCGAAAGCTCGATTTTAGCCTTCTCGGCGGCCTCCTTCAGGCGCTGCAGCGCCATGGCGTCCTTCCGGAGGTCGATGCCCTCGTCCTTCTTGAATTCGTCGGCGATCCAGTCGATCAGCGCCTGGTCGAAGTCGTCGCCGCCCAGATGCGTGTCTCCGTTGGTGGCCTTCACTTCGAAGACCCCATCGCCCAATTCGAGAATCGAAATGTCGTAAGTGCCGCCACCGAGGTCGAAAACGGCGATTATCTCGTCGTTTTCCTTGTTCTCCATGCCATAGGCAAGCGCGGCGGCGGTGGGCTCATTGATTATGCGGCGAACCTTCAGCCCGGCAATCTCGCCCGCTTCCTTGGTCGCGGTGCGTTGGGCGTCATTGAAATAGGCAGGCACGGTAATCACGGCCTCCGTGACCTTTTCGCCCAGATGATCTTCGGCGGTCTGCTTGAGTTTCTGCAGTACCATGGCCGAGATTTCCTGGGGTGTGTGGACGCGGTCGTCGATCTCGACACGAGCGGTGTCGTTATCGCCCTTGACGACTTTGTAGGGGACTTCGTTGATCTCGTTGTCCACTTCGCCGAACTGGCGTCCCATGAACCGCTTGATCGAAAAAACGGTCTTGGTCGGGTTCGTGATGGCCTGCCGCTTGGCGGGGGCTCCCACGAGACGCTCGCCGTCTTTTTTGAAGGCCACGATCGACGGGGTCGTGCGTGCGCCTTCGGAATTCGGGATGACGATAGGCTCGCCGCCCTCCATTACTGCAACGACGGAGTTGGTCGTGCCCAGGTCGATGCCAATAATCTTGCTCATGAGTCTCTGCTTTGGGTCCTTATTGTGGCGCACTCTCTGTCGGCCCGCCGGTCACTGACTGGGTAATCAAGGCCCGTGCCGAAACCCGATTTGCGACATTATGTCATACTTGTGGCCCATGAAATCCCGACGAGTGTGACAGATTAGTTTCCATCTGAAAAATTGGCAATGGCCCGGATGGGAGGAACCGGTATATTCGGAATTCCTCGACGACTAGTAGATGAAGCACCTCCCGAACGCGCTGACGATAGTCCGAATGCTAGTGACACCGGCCGTGCTGGTCCTGCTCTTTTCGGATTCATTCGGTGGAAGGGCTTGGGCAGCGACGCTGTTCATCCTCGCCTCGATATCGGATTATCTGGACGGCAAGCTGGCCCGACACTACGGCGTGGGCTCCGCGTTCGGCCAGTTCATGGATCCCATCGCGGACAAGGTGCTGGTCTTGGGGACGTTCTTTGGGCTCACTGTGTTGGCGCCAGAGATCGTCCCGATGTGGGCTGTGGTCGCCATCGCCGGCCGCGACCTGTTCGTGACGGGACTGCGCATTTGGCATTCGCGCCTGGGCCGCACGCTGACCACCTCCGGGGCTGCGAAGACCAAGACCACGTTCCAGCTGACGTTTCTTATCGCGACGCTGTTGCTCTGGGCAGCCGCACTTCTTCCGAATGCAGTCGGCCACTGGGCCGAGATCGTTCTGAATTCGTGGGGAATCGCCATTTTGTTGTACGCGACGGTCATCGCGACCCTCGCAACGGGAATGGCCTACCTCATGAAACCAAATTTCCAGCCTGAGGATGAGCCAGAAAGGGATTGACTCAGCAGGACTCGCCCGCCGGCTTCTTGATATCGGCGCGGTACTGTTTAATCCGATGCATCCGTTTACATGGGCTTCGGGACTCCAATCTCCGGTGTACTGCGACAACCGCATGACCATGGGCTATCCGGACCTTCGTGACTCCATTGCCCAGGCTTTCGCCAAGTTGTCCGCGCCTCACAAACCAGATCGAATTGCGGGGACGGCCACGGCCGGTATTCCCCATGCGGCCTGGTTGGCCGATCGCATGACGCTCCCGATGTGCTACGTTCGGTCCAATTCGAAAAAACACGGCAGATCCAGGATGATTGAGGGACCGCTGGCCAGCGGAGATCGGATCGTGCTGGTGGAAGATCTTGTCTCAACAGGCATGTCTTCACTAGCTGCGGTTCGGGAGCTCCAGGCAGAGGGAGCCATCGTTCCCGCGGTCCTCGCCCTGTTCAGCTATGGTCTGGAGCAGTCGAAGGCCGCGTTCAACGACGCAAACGTTTCGCTACACACCGTCACGACATTTCCCGCCCTTCTCGAAGCGGCCTCACACACCGGCCGACTGGACGCGGAGGGCGTCTCCTCCCTGGAGCGCTGGCATGCCGATCCACAAGCATGGTCCGCGGCCGTGATGGCATGACCGCTGAAATCCTGTCCATCGGAGATGAGCTCCTGATTGGTCAGGTGGTGAATAGCAACGCGACCTGGCTCGGGGAAAAGTTGACAGATTCGGGGGTGGACGTGCAACGCGTCGTGACGCTATCAGACAGTCGCCTGGACATCCAGGAGGCCGTTCTGGCCGCAGCAACGCGCGCGGATTTGGTCATTGTGACCGGAGGGCTTGGCCCCACACACGACGATATCACCAAGGCAGCGATTGCGGAGTTGTACGGGGTAGAACTCGTATTTCACCAGGAGATCTTAGACGAACTCCGGGCTCGGTATGATCGCGCAGGTCTGGCCATGTCCCCGTCGAATCGCAGCCAGGCCGAGGTGCCGCGCGGATTCGAAGTACTGGCCAACCGTCATGGCAGCGCCCCGGGGCTCCTTAGAGAAGCCGAGGGAAGCACCCTGGTGATTCTACCCGGCGTGCCTCGCGAGATGAAGGATCTCATGGAAGAGCACATTCTCCCTCGGATCCGGGCGCGCGCGGATCGACGCGTCGTGGTCCGGCGGAGCCTTCTCACCACCGGAATCGCCGAGTCCCGCCTCCATGATTCGTTGGGTGAGCTGGATGCGTGGCTGGCGCGAGGGTGCCTGTTGGCCTACCTGCCGAGCATTCATGGTGTGAGAATGCGGATTACAGCGTCGGGTCCGGATGAGGCTGCGGCGCGCGAGCTTGCACATGATTTCGAGACGTACATCCGGGGCCACGCGGGCCGCTATATATATGGTGTAGATGACCAGACCCTGGAGGGCGCGGTGGGGCGGCTGCTGGCTGACATTGGGTGGAGCGTCGGGACCGCGGAAAGCTGTACCGGGGGCCTTGTGGCGAGTCGGTTGACTGATGTGGCCGGTTCCTCCGCCTACGTCCTCGGATCGGTGGTGGCCTATGACGATAAGATCAAGCAGTCGGTACTAGGGGTGGACGAGGGTGATCTGGAATCATTTGGTGCGGTAAGTAAGGAGGTAGTGGCCGCGATGGCCGAGGGTATCCGTTCCGTCATGGGCGCGGACGTAGGGCTGGCTGTATCGGGGATCATGGGACCCGGTGGGGGAACAGAGGAAAAGCCGGTAGGAACCGTGTGGATGGCCGTTGTGACGCCTGAGTCCCGGCGTGTCATTCGGGTAGGGTTGAGGCACGACAGGCTGGAGAACAAGGCCCGATCCGCGACGGCGGCCCTCAATCTGTTGCGCTTGATGCTGATCGATCCTCTATCAGATGATGGAACAGAAACTGGCCACCGTACATCTCTTTCGACGGGTGTGTGACACAGGGATGACACAGTGGAAACATATAATCGAACATATCTCTAGATTATCAGCCGCACATGAGCTCAGAAGACAAGAACAGAAAAGCAGATCCCGCGAAGGCGCGGGCATTGGATCTAGCCCTCAAGCAGATCGAAAAGACCTTTGGGAAGGGGTCTATCATGCGCCTCGGCGATGCTCCGTTGGTGACCATGGACTGCGTCTCGACGGGGTCTATCGCCTTGGATGCGGCACTGGGCGTGGGGGGAGTTCCGCGGGGTCGGGTCACCGAGATCTATGGTCCGGAATCGTCGGGAAAGACCACATTGGCTACTCACATCATCGCCGAAGCCCAGAAGGTAGGGGGGACATGCGCCTTCATCGATGCGGAGCATGCGTTTGATGCGGCCTACGGTCAGAAGCTTGGTGTGGATATCGATTCGCTGCTCGTTTCCCAGCCGGATACGGGAGAAGACGCCCTCAATATTTGTGAGACCCTGATTCGAAGTGGTGCGCTGGACGTGATCGTCATCGACTCTGTGGCGGCATTGGTCCCCAGGGCCGAGATCGAAGGGGACATGGGTGACAGCCACGTGGGTCTCCAGGCACGCCTCATGAGCCAGGCGCTTCGGAAACTGACGGGTACCATCCACAGAACCCATACCATCCTGATCTTCATCAACCAGATTCGGGAAAAAATTGGTGTGATGTTCGGGAGCCCGGAGACTACTTCTGGTGGGCGCGCGCTCAAGTTCTACGCTTCGGTTCGTATGGACATTCGCCGGATTGGTGCCATCAAGGATGGTACCGAGGTCGTAGGAAACCGGACGCGCGTCAAGGTTGTAAAGAACAAGGTGGCCCCGCCGTTCCGGCAGGCCGAGTTCGATATCATCTATGGAGAGGGAATTTCGAGCATGGGCGAGTTGGTGGACATCGGTGTGGAGCATGACATCGTTCAGAAGAGCGGGTCGTGGTATGCCTACGGAGACATCAAAATTGGCCAGGGGCGTGATGCCGCCAAGGCGTGGCTTCGCGAGAATGACTCCCTCAGGGAAAAAGTCAAGCTTCGCGTCCAGGAGGCCCTCGGTATGGTGGTCGCACCCGTGCCGTCCAATGGTGTACCGGTAGAGGTTAGCTGATGGGTCGGGAGGGTCTCGGCGTTGTATTTTCGTTCAGAGTCTGGGTCCTCCTCTTTTCGATGGGGATGTGTTTCGGGTCGGAGGTCCTCGCTCAAGATGGACCTTCGGGCGTAGATCAACGTCTTCTAGCCTGGATCAACGGATCCGACAGCGCTCTCCTGAGGTCTGGGTTGGGCGCGGTCGACTATACCGCTTACCCCTCGTTTTACGGGGCCATTCCCATCGCATGGATCGGGCCGTCCCTTTCCGGCAAGGACTCGGGGGCAGCGACCAGGTTGACGGGCTCCATGGTGGGCGCTTACGGGTTGGTGATGGCCCTCAAACTAGCCGTTGGGCGAGATCGTCCCAACGTGGCTCACTCGTGGGTCAGAAGCAGGCCCGAATACCCGGGGGGGAGTAAACTGGATCCCAATTCGTGGCCTTCGGGACATTCGGCCCTGGCTGCCGCTATGGCTACTTCTCTGGCGCTCACCTATCGGTCTGGTTTTGTCGTGGTGCCGGCCGTCCTGTGGGCCGGTGGAGTCGGGCTATCCAGGGTATGGCTTGGAGTGCACTATCCGTCTGACGTTGTAGCGGGTTGGGTTCTGGGAGCAGCGGTGGCCATTGCCGTCCATGCTCTGAGTAACAACCGAGAGAATGGCTCGTTTCAAGAGGGACCGCTCCTCCGACTCTCCATTCCTTTCTGATGGCTGCTGTGCTCTCTCCGGTACTAAGATGGTGCCTCTTTCTTTTTGTCCTCGGCCTGTCGATTTTTCCGGGCTCCGCCCATGGACAGGTCACCATCACGGGCCACATCCTTGCCGCAGACTCGGGTGACCCGCTCCCAGCGGCCACGATCCAGGTCAAGGACCGCTACGTCGGGACGGTGTCCAACAACGATGGCGAGTTCTCTATCGAAGTCGAGTCGGTTCCGGTCATCCTGTTAGTCCGTTTTGTGGGGTATCGGACTGAAGCCGTGGCCATTGATGTTCCGCCGACAGAGCCGCTTCTGCTGAGTCTGCAGCCCGAACCGTTCGAGTTGCCGGGGGTGGTGGTCTCGTCCGAGGACCCCGCCGTCGGCATCATGAGAAGGGTCATTGCCAGAAAGGAGTTGAGGCGTGAGACGCTCAAACGCTTTCGGGCAGACGCCTACAATCGATTCACCCTGGAAAACGACACGGGAATT
>CAYXSE010000098.1:0-1028 GCA_964466675.1 uncultured Rhodothermales bacterium
GGTCTGAAGACGCAGGCCGGATTCGCAGGCACCCTCGGGCAAACGGGGTGTTTCTCGTTTTTCCCGAACAAGAACATGACCGTGGGCGAAGGTGGGATGATTGCCACCAATTCAGACGAACTAAACGAGGTGCTGAGGCTGCTTCGGAGCCACGGGATGACGTCCTCGTCTTGGGACCGGGATCAAGGTCACGAGTACGAATATGATGTGGTTCGCAGGGGATACAACTACAGGATCGACGAACTGAGGTCGGCGGTGGGTCGGGTTCAGTTGACCAAGCTCGCGGCCTCGAATCGGCGAAGGCAGGATTTAGTCGCGGCATATCGAGAGAGGCTTGCAGGCGTTCCGGTAACCATTCCTTTCGCCTCGAGGCCCGTCCAGGAGACGTCCGCTCACGTCTTTGTCGTGGCTACCCGCACGTCCGAGGAACGAAATCGGCTCAACCAGAGACTTCGTGCTGAGGATATCCAGACCAGCCGTCACTATCCGCCGGCACACACTTTTTCGATCTATCGGGAAGAAGCGGCCGCCTCCGGTCCCCTGGGCCGAACGGAAAGTTATGCGTCCAGGGTGTTGACACTCCCACTTCACCCAAGGATGACCGAGGACCAGGTGTCTCGCGTCTGCGACGTAGTCCGGGCGGAGTATTCGGATGAGAGGGGTACCAGGAAGGATCGGCCGCGGGCCGGGCGCTCCAGGACCGACTCCTCCAAGGGTGAGAGAACAGATTTTTCAAAGGGCAAAGAAGCATGAGAATATTGATAACCGGCGCGGCCGGATATATTGGCTCTGCGGCCGTAGAACTTTTCTTGGGCGAGGGCCATGAGGTTGTGGGTATCGATTCATTGATGCACGGCGGACAGAGCCTGGTGCACTTGGCCGATCATCCCGATTTTCATTTCACGAAGGGAGACGTGCGCGACGAGTCGATCGTCCGACCACTCCTGGACGGGGCCGACGCGGTCGTACATCTGGCCGCCATCGTGGGAGATCCAGCGTGTCGGTTGGAGCCAGACGTGACTCGGTCC
>CAYXSE010000098.1:1072-12201 GCA_964466675.1 uncultured Rhodothermales bacterium
AGCCGGCGTCCCGAGGTTCATCTTCGCCTCGACTTGCTCGAACTACGGCAAAATGGAGGGCACCGACTATGTCACGGAGACGTCGCCGCTGCGCCCGGTGTCGCTGTATGCGGAAACGAAGGTTGGCTTCGAGAAATACCTTTTTACCAAGTCCACCCCACGAACCACGGCGGTGGTACTACGGTTTTCGACCGTGCACGGGCATTCTCCGCGCATCCGTTTCGATCTAACCGTGAACGAGTTCACCAAGGATATCGCCAAGGGCCGGGTGCTCGAAATCTTCGGTGAGCAGTTCTGGCGGCCCTACTGCCACGTTCGTGACCTGGCTCGCTCGATCCAGGCCGGGATCGGAGCCGACTTGGGAGCGGCTACGGCAGACGTGTTCAACGTCGGCGACACGAGTGAGAACTACACGAAAAAGATGATCGTCGAGGCGATCGTGGATCGCTTCCCCGCCGCGAAAATATCCTACGTTCCGAAGGACGAGGATCCGCGAGACTACAGGGTCAACTTCGACAAGATCAGAGACCGACTCGGTTTCAAGATTACCAGGACGGTTCCACAGGGTATCGAGGAGATGGCCCGTCTCATAGAGTTCGGCTTGATCGAGGATACCGAGGCGGCGTGTTACTACAACATTCCGCCCCCCCGGTATGATGAACCCGAAGTTTCCGCGGCGCCAACCCCGCGAGGGAAGACACTATCCGGGGAAGATCGGGCACCTCAACTCAGAACCGGCCAGTCTAGGCCAAAGACGCCGGATCGTCGAATCGCGGAGTAAGATCGGGTAGGCCGAAAGACGTACCGACTGCCAGCGCAGCTTGGAGAACGGGAGACTCCTTGGGGACCGTCCGAGTTCGGTTGGCCACTTCTGAGAGGGCCACGCTCGTCATGTGGCCGTTCTGAAGCGCGACCATTCTACCAAAACTACCGGCTTCAACAAGGGCGGCGGCCGCCGACCCGTACATCGTCGCCAAATTTCGGTCGAACGCGGTGGGAGTTCCGCCCCGCTGGACATGACCGAGGATGGTCGTCCTCACCTCACTCTCGATCCGCTCTTCCAGGGCCAACTGCAGGACGCGGCCGACACCGCCGAGGCGAATGGGGTCGGGGCTGTCCTCCAGGGTTTTGTCAACGGTCATTGCACCATCCTTGGGCCGAGACCCTTCGGCGACGACGATGATGGTGAAACTCCGGCCGAAACTTTCCCGGTGCTGGCAGACCCTGACTACCTCCGCCAACTCGTAGGCGAACTCGGGAATAAGAATGACGTCGGCGCCGCCGGCCACCCCCGCATGGAGGGCGATCCAGCCTGCATATCGACCCATGGTCTCGACGATCATGACACGCTGATGACTCTGGGCTGTGGTGTGAAGCCGGTCAATCGCCTCGGTCACGATGGACACAGCCGTGTCGAACCCGAAGGTGCGGTCCGTTGCCACAATGTCATTGTCTATCGTCTTGGGGACCCCTACGATATTGAGTCCCGCATCGTGCAGTCGGCTGGAAATCGACATCGTCCCGTCCCCGCCGATGGCCACGAGCGCGTCAATGCCCAGACTGCGCGCGTACTTGATGACCTGAGCCGAGACATCCGCTCCTCCCCGCTTGAAATACGAGAATGGGTTGGCCTTGTTGTGCGTGCCTAGGATGGTCCCGCCCAGCGTCAGAATTCCGGAGACGTCGCTGTAGGTCAAGGGCCGAATACGCTGTTGGATCAGACCCAGGAAGCCATCTTCCACACCAATGACCTCGGCGTCATGCCGGAGGATGAGGCTCTTTGTGACGGCTCTTATTACGGCATTGAGGCCCGGGGCATCTCCGCCACCGGTCAGCACGCCGACCCGAAGGCGCTTGGGCATACGCGGTTTGAATTGATCTCGGGCACCAACGACAGGTGCCATGAACGGTTCGAATTTGGCAGAACGATTGCCAGAGAATACCTTAAGTGCCAGTTCGTTCAGAAGTTACCCACCCTTTCGCCTGACGAACTCAAAGACGAATTTATGCCCCACCGGTCGCCGACCTGCATGGTTTGGTCGATCTGTCGCCATGTCATTCAGTACAATTCGTATTGGCCGAGTCTTGAGTCTTGTCATGGGGCTCGTGTGTCTGGCTGGCTCAGCCGCTAGCGGGCGGCAAATGCGCACGCACTCCCCGGAGCGGTTGGTACCCCAACAGGACCTGGCTTTACATTTGGAATGGCAGGGAGGGCGGGCATTTCAGGGGGGCGTCCTGACGCTTCCCGCCGAGTGGGGAATGCGCTCCGTCCAGCTCATGGATGAGATGGGCGACTCGCTGGAGCTAGGTATGCTCAAAATGGGTGGGGCAACCAACTCGTACGCTCTGGTCGCCGAAAGCCCGCGGCGTGGTCTCCAAACTCTGGTGGTGAAGGCCAGGACGGGTCTCGCCGGGCAGTCCAGTACCTGGTCCTTCGTGCCCTATATGGTCGCAAAAATTGACCCAGCTTCTTCGGGACTGATTCTGGATTTCGGAGGTAGGTCGGAGAATCAGGTGATCGTCTCTGCCCCCTCACGGACTAAAAATCTATCGGCCTGGTTCTCCCGAGACAGGGAACCGGTGGCCATCCAGACCCAGGCGCTCCCGTTCCTGGCATCTTCTTCAGCGTTTACCGTCGAGACTTGGATGCGCACCGCGGAGGGCGGAGAGGTTGTTCTATCCACGTGGGATGGCACGGAAAACAGCGGATACCCGGTCGAGTTGATTATAGATCGTGCGGGTTATCTGACCTACTATCAGGGCGTCGCTGGAAACCATAGGGCCATGCGTTCGACGGCGCCAATTGCAGACGGCGCATGGCATCACGTGGCCGTGGTACATGACCCTGCTCGGGGGTTTGCGCGACTCTTGATCGACGGCTCGGCCGCGGATTCGCTCACCTTCTCCTCGGCGATCTTCACGGGCCACCCAGATCTTCTTACGTTGGGCGGTAGGACCGGTCAAGCGGGTTCTGAGTCCTCGTTTTCGGGGCAGCTGGACGAGCTCCGTTTCTGGGGTGTTGCGCGGACGCCCGAAATGATCCGCAGCACTGTATTCCGAACATTGCCACAACCTACGGCGGGGGCGGTGTTCTTTCCCTTCGACGGTCCGATGCCCGACCGATTCATCACCGCCGGATCGCCCGGGATCGAGGCCAACCCGAGTGACTTGTCATTTCGACAAGCCCTGGCCGATATCCGTGTCAAGATGGAGCACGGCGGTGTCACTCTGATTTGGGAGCATGCTCCGATGTCCGGCGCCCGATTCGAGATCCAGAGATCCGTCGACGCGGCTCTGTACGAGACCATTGGGGAAGTAGGCGGCGCGGTTGGCGTTCCTGCGCAAGATGGCCGGGCAGAATTCAGATTCGAGGATGCCGATTCGCGAGATCGCATCACCTACTACCGGATTCGAATGGTTCGAGAGGGCGGAGACGATGTGCTGTCCCACATCGTCAAGGTTGGCAGAACCGAGTCCTTTCAGCCGAGCCTGGCTGTGCTGGATGGCAATTTTCCCAATCCATTCAATCCGACGACAACGGTTCGGTACAGCCTGGTTGAGGCTCAGGAAGTGAGTGTGTCAGTCTGGGATTTGTCCGGCCAATTGGTGACCACCCTCTGGAGCGGATTTCAACAGGCAGGTGAACATGCCGTATCCTTCAGCGCGGACAACCTTCCGAGTGGGACCTACTTCCTGCGTCTCAAATCGCCAGAAGGCATCCAGAGTCACCCAATGCTTTTGATGAAATAGCGCATGGCCGAATCAAGTTCGACGGATGGGGAACTCGTTCCGTTCATTCCGGCCAGTCAGAGCCTTCCTGAGATAACCCTCAAGGCCGTCGTATTGGGTTTTGTGCTATCCGCGGTTCTCGCTGGCGCGAATGCATACCTCGGCCTGAAGGTGGGGATGACGGTGTCTGCCTCGATCCCGGCTGCCGTGATTTCCATGGCTCTGCTCCGGCTTTTCCGCGAGCACAATATCCTGGAGAACAACATCGTCCAGACTGCGGCTTCGGCCGGAGAATCCGTCGCGGCGGGTATCATTTTCACGCTGCCGGCGCTGATCATGCTGGGTTACTGAGACGAGTTTTCGTTCTGGCCGACGATGGCCATCGCGACCGCCGGCGGAATTTTGGGCGTTCTCTTCACGATCCCCCTCCGAAGGGCCTTGGTGATTGAAGCCAAGCTCCAGTTCCCAGAGGGGCTGGCCACGGCAGAGGTTCTGAAGGCTGGGGTAAAGGGAGGGGAAGGTGCCATGCTGATTGGCTTGGCGGGCTTGGCGGGTGCCGCGCTGAAGCTGGCCCAGTCAGGCTTCAAGGTGGTGGGCGGCAAGATTTCCGTGGCCACGACGTCGGGGGGAGCGGTTTTTGGATTCGGGAGCGAACTCGGCGTCGCACTCCTCGGAGTCGGCTTTATCGTGGGCCTCAATATTGCCACGCTTGTATTCGCTGGCGGGCTCATATCGTGGCTCATAGGAATCCCGATATTTACGGCCCTTGCATCTCCGGAAACCCTGGATGCGATAACCGGCGGGGCCACCGGTTACGGCGCGGCAGAGCAGGTCTGGAACGCTCAAATCCGCTTCATGGGTGTCGGTGCGATGGCCGCGGGCGGGTTGTGGACGTTGGTTGCCTTGGTCGGCCCCATCAGGGACGGCCTCAGATCTTCATTCGACGCTTTGAAAAGGGCGCGCGAGGGCGGCCGTGAGTCTATCCCGCGCACAGAGAGAGATATGCCCATCAACATGGTGCTGTACGGAACTCTCGCCATGGCCGTCCCCATCCTCGCGGTGTTCCTCATGGTCGTCGACCAGGATGCACTCGGAATCACCACGGGATCCTACTACGCCACCATCGGATTCGGAACGCTCTTCGCCCTGGCAGCCGGTTTCATGTTTTCCTCGGTTGCAGGTTATATGGCGGGACTGGTGGGGTCATCGAACAACCCCATCTCGGGAGTGACGATCGCGACCATCCTTTCCCTCTCGCTGCTCATGCTTTTGGGCCTTGGTTCGCAGATCGATTTCGAGGTCAACACCGCGCGGGCGACGGCGGCCGCGGCCACGGCGATCCTGGTAGGTGCAGTGGTTGCCTGCGCTGCTGCCATTGCGGGCGATAATCTGCAAGACCTCAAGGCGGGGCAAATCGTGGGCGCGACTCCCCGGAATCAGCAGATCATGCAGATTGTCGGAGTGATCGCAGGGGCATTGGCCATTGCTCCGGTTCTCCAGCTTCTCTTTTCGGCCTACGGCCTGGGCGACGTTTTCCCACGGGCTGGAATGGACGCTGCCGAGGCGCTGTCTGCACCTCAGGCGACTCTCATGAGTTCTGTGGCCTATGGCGTCTTTGCCCGGGACTTGCCCTGGACCATGATCTGGATCGGGGTGGGGATTGCGGCGGCTCTGATTGCTCTCGACAAGGTGCTGGAAGACAAGGGCTCCAGTTTCCGTACCCCGGTCCTGGCCGTTGCGGTGGGGATCTATCTCCCGATCGAGCTTACCACGCCGATATTTATCGGTGGTGCGATCGCGTGGGCGGCCGGGCGGGCCATTCGGAAATCGGGTGGGGATGACGCGGCCGTGTCGAAGGGCGCCGGTAGGGGACTTCTTTTTGCCTCCGGGCTCATTACGGGAGAGGCGCTGGTTGGAATCATCCTGGCCATTCCGTTCGCCGCCGCGCAGAGTACCGACGTGTTAAGGCTTCCCATGGGTGATTTCGGCTGGATGACCCCCGTTCTGGGAGTGATCGGATTCGGTGTGTTCTGCGCCTGGATGTACCGGGTAGCGCGCCGCTAACAGGAACTTCCTTTTGCGTGTGGCGAAACGCTTTGCTTTCGCTCTCGTAGGAACCTCAGACAGCCATGTTCGGGCCCTCCCAAATCTCGATCTCCTCCGGCCCTCGGGGTCGGCGTAGTGGAGTGCAACTGCTCCTCTTGATGGCATTTCTACTGGCTGCCGCGGCGCCAGATTCGGTGGCCAACGGCCGATCAGGGTATTCGACCCGTTCTACCGTGGAGAAGTGGCACGCCGGGCGTTTTTCGATCGGTATGCGGTGACGGGCGAGGTTATTTATCGGCCCACGGGATTGCTGCAGGGAGACCTCGCTGGAATGGCCCCAACAGTAGGCGAGGCTCTGGGCGTGAACCTCCGTGTAGACTACCAGATTGCCAGTCAACTCGACGTCGGAATGTATCTGGACGCTTCGAACACGGGGGTCGGTACGGCGCCGTCACTGCGTTGGCTGACGCTGAAGTACTACCAGGTCGACGAGTTTGGGGGCTACGCCGTGCGTCTGGCCGTCGACCCCATTTCACGGGGTGTGTCCGGATTCCCCCAGATGGACCTGGCATTCCTGTACGGGTCCAAGATGTCTCCTACCGTTCGCACAGACTATGCGGTTGGCCTTCGGCGGGTGCAGATGGGCATTCAGGAGCTGGTGCCGATCGCGCCTCCTCCGATCGACCCCGGCGATCCGATTGTGACTCCGCCCTCTCCGGACAGGAAATTGACCCGGACTCAGGCATTTGGTTGGGAAGTCCATATGTCGATGCGGTACAGCGTGGTGGTGGACCCTGCAGGTTCCAGCCTGTTTGTATCTGTCCTTGGCGAAGGAGGGAACTACAACCTCGTTCAATGGGAGGTACTGGACGGTCCCTCGGAGCGAGAGTCATTCGAGTTTACGGGTGGCGTGGTATGGGCAAGGGCGGGGCTCCAGTTCGATAGGCCCAGCTACCGATTCGGGCCGTACTTGGCCGTCCCAGTCGGACAGTGGGCCCCCGGACAGGGAGAATGGCCGACTCGCAGAGCCAGAGTCGGGCTCCTGTTGACGTTCCGCTAGACTTGAAGATTGGGGTTCTCTCCGATACGCACGGCTGGTTCCATCCAGGACTACCGAAAGCGCTGGGCGGGTGCGAATTGATCCTGCATGCTGGAGACCTGGGTGCACCAGAACTGTTGGATGAACTGAGCGAGATCGCTCCGGTGCGGTTGGTGGTTGGCAACATCGATGGGCAGTTCGTGAGACGCCGATATCCCATTCACGATCATTTCGAAGTGGAGGGTGTGCGTTTTTGGATGACCCACATCGCGGGCAATCCTGACCGATGGCAGGCAGGAATGGGCCCCCAGCTGCAGGAAGACACTCCGGACATCTTGATCTGTGGACATAGTCATATTCTCCGAATCGAACGAGTCCCGTCTTTGCAACGGATGCTTTTCCTGAATCCAGGTGCGGCTGGCCGCCAGGGCTTCCACCAGGTCAAAACCTGTGTCCTGCTTTATCTGGCGGATGGCCAAGCCAAGAAGGCCGAGGTTGTTCATCTTGATGAGCAGGGTTCAGTACCTTTTTGAATTATGTCTGACCCCGTTCCAACCAATATGCCGACTCCAGAGCAACGCCTTCAGAGAACGGAGCGATTCGATCTCAGAGCCCTATACGAGACCAGCAGAATTCTGAGCTCGAGTCTGGAGCTTGAGTTTGTACTCAATAATCTGCTTCTGACGGCCATGAGCAAGCTCCTGGTTACCCGGGGAGCAACCTTCCTCTTCGATCCGATCTTGGATCGGTACATCGCGGCGTCGGTGAAGGGAGTCAAAGAATTGGCCCAGAACGATGCGGTCGCCGTTGATGGGGTTGTTCCGGGGACTCTCATGCAGGGGGAGGAGATCCCCCCCGAAATGAAAGAATACGGGATGGAATTGGTCATCTCCGTCGCCTATGGAGATCGCGTTCTTGGTCTCCTGGCTGTCGGAAAAAAGGCCATCGGAACCTCTTTCGAGCAGGCCGAGCTCGAGTTCATCCATTCGCTCGTGAATATGTCTTCGGCGGCGGTCCACAATTCCCTCATGGTAGAGGAATTGAAACTGGCCAACCGCGACTTGGACGGAAAAATTCAGCAATTGAACACGCTGTTCGACCTCTCTCAGGAGTTTAACGCGACCATCGATCGGGATCGCTTGATCAAGCTCTTGACCCTGGGACTGATGGGGCAGATGCTCGTCAGCAAGCACCTGTTCCTTCTCGAAGCCGACGAGGCCACCGAGGCCAGCTTGGCTATCGGAGGATCGGACAGCGACCGGACCTTCCACGTGGTCACCAGCAAAGGAGTGGGAGCTGAACCACTCGCCGCCGAGGTCTTGCACCGGTTATGCAGCCTGGAGGAAATGATCCTCCTTCAGGATGATGTCCCCGAAGAGTGGCAGGCGTTTGTTGACCGGGGGCTGGTGATTGCGATTCCCATCCGGCAAAAGGGAGCCACTTCCGGGGTCCTCTGCCTCGGCCCGAAGATGACGGGACAGGCGTACCTGCCCGAAGACGTTGAATTCCTTACGTCCCTTGGGAATCTGGCATTCGTCTCGCTGCAGAACTCGTTCCTCGTAGACCAGCAACTGGAGAAACAGCGATTGGAAGAGGAACTGCGACTGGCCAGGGAGATCCAGGAGGGGCTCCAGCCCTCGAAGCTGCCGCCTATTCCTGGCTTGGACTTGGCCGCGATGGCGCTTCCCAGCAGGCACGTTGCCGGTGACTACTACGACGTGGTCGAGCTAAAAGGCGACCGGACCCTCATCGCCATCGCGGATGTGACCGGGAAGGGAATGCCGGCGTCACTCCTGATGTCGAACCTGCAGGCTGCCCTCCACTCCCTGATTCCCATGGAGATCTCTCTGGAGGACGCGACGGCAAACATGAACCGCGTCATTGTCCGGAATACCGGCTATGACAAGTTCATCACCTATTTCCATGGCATCTATGCCCACGACACAGGCGCATTTCATTACGTCAACGCGGGCCACAATCCACCCATGCTGCTTCGCGCCAACGGAACCCTGGAGCTTCTAGAAACCGGCGGGCTGCTCCTGGGCGTGATGGAGGGGATGCCGTACGAAGCCGGCCACACCCACCTTGAGGCGGGAGATGTCCTGGCCATCTTCACCGATGGAGTGACCGAAGCCATGAGCCCGGAGGAGGAGGAATACGAGGAATACCGACTGGAGGCGATACTCAGAAGGTCCCGAGACGGTACCGCGCAGGAGATCATGGAGGCCGTACATGAGGACATCGAAGAGTTCACGCATCATTCCGCTGTGCTCTCCGATGACGTCACCATGATCATCGTCAAGGGTAAGGAGCGCTAGTTATCCAGCGGAAGCACAGGCGTCGCAGGGGCACGTTTGACGAAGCCTTTTCCAGGTGAAGATGCCAGAATCGTGGCCGTCATCCCAAGTGATCTTAATCGCGTAGCTGCCTACCGCGCTCACACGCACTTCCTCCCAGCGTCTTTCGGGCGGCGCCCGGAATATCTCAGGATCCGGGATCTTTCCCATCTCGGCATGGCCGCCGGAACAGCCCGCGCAGGGACAAGATTTCCTCAGGCCGTCCAGAGGCCAACTGCTGCGGTGCCCGTCCTTCCAGAGGATGTCCAAGGTCTGCAGCTCCTTGTGCACGGTGATGGTGCGAGGCGTCACGTTCGCGAGGGTTGGGTTGAGTTTGGCTGCTGAGAGTAGACGACCTAGCGGCGCCTTATCAGCCCACCAGGGAACACCACCTCGCTCTCATGGCCGTCCAAGCCCACGGCCGCCACGCCGAAGAGGAAGTTGTCAACGACGATGCCGGTGAGGGTGTACTCGCTGGCACCAGTGACGAAGCGCCGGTTTTGCCATTGCGGCGCAGTCGTGTCTCGCCAATAGATGGCGTAGCCGGCTACGGCCGGGTCCTCCGACTCCTCCCAGGCCAGTGTGGTCGAGGGCCTCACGGCACCACCAATTCTCACATCTGTTGGGGCAGGCGGCGCCCAGGCCAGGCCCGCCAAGGAAATGGCGTTAACGGCCGTGAGGTTGGCTGCATATTCGAAATTGACGCCTTCCACGACGTCCCCGTAGGCGATACCATCCTCGGTTCTCAGGTCCTGGTGTTGCCGGTCGTAGTTTTCGTGAGCCTCCATGATGCGTACACCCGCAAACCCCTCGTCATTGAACGGCCGGTGGTGGCCGCCTCGACCAAACCGATCCAGTCGGTAGATCATCATGGGGTTCATGTGTGGCATGTAGGTACGGGTCATCCGCTCGACATACCGCGCAATTTGGCGGGACACGCCGTCGACTTCACCGCCATAGAACCGCCTTCGGCCGCGCTCCTGATCGGTTTCCGTCACCGGCGTAGGCTCCGAAAAAATGCGGAATGTTCGGTTGTCGATGACTCCGTCCACACCCTCGATGTTGCCAATCATGTCGTTGTTGAGGACTCCGATTATTTCCCATCCATCTGCCCGAGCGACGCGCGCCATGTCCCGACCTCCAAACAGGCCCTGCTCCTCTCCGGAAAGGCCCACGTAGATGATGCTGTTCGGAAACTCGTACTTACTCAAGACCCGCGCGGCCTCTAGCGCTCCGGCCATCCCCGTTGCGTTGTCATTGGCGCCAGGAGAGTCGTCGGTGAAGTTGTTTGCGCTCGAAATTCGTGAATCGATGTCGCCGGACATGATCACGTACCGATTCGGGTAAGTAGTACCTCGCTGAACGGCCATCACGTTCACGATCCAGGTATCATCTGGAATCCGGCGCGATTCGCCTGCGGCCACCAGGGATCGCTGGAACGATACCTCCAGACAGCCTCCGCAGGCCTCGGAGATGGCATCGAATTCCGATTTGATCCACCGCCTTGCCGCACCGATGCCTCGGGTCTGCGAGAGGGTGTCGGAAAGAGTGTGACGCGTTCCGAACCCGGCGAGCATCCGGATGTCGTGTTCGATTCGGCTGGCCGACGGCGACTCCGAGATATCGAAAATACGAGAATCGGTGGCTGGAGGGGTTTGGGCAGATGCCGGTGCCGCCAGAACGAGAACCGCCAGGGCGCCCAGAAGGCAAAGGGGAGTAGGGGAGGAGCGCATGTTCAATGGTCTTCGTTGAGAGTGACACGCATGAGTAGTTTTACGTTGGGATCGGCTTCGACAGAGAGTGGACTAACATCCATAGAGAACGAAGCGTGGATTTCGGGGCCGTCCACCGTCACCGTTTCAGTCCTCGTGGTGCCGTCCGGGAGATGGAATGCCAACTCCAGGGGGAAGCTAAATTCGGTGGGGTGTGATTCCGAAATATCCACTGAGAGCGATCCCGAATTCCAGGTCCAGTCGCTC
>CAYXSE010000099.1:0-12148 GCA_964466675.1 uncultured Rhodothermales bacterium
GATTTTCTTGATGAGGGCGCCACCATCCAGGGCAGCGCGTTCTATCGTGCGCACGTGCTCGTCCAGCACCTCCGGATCTGGCTTGTCATGCAGCGCGCTTTTCATCAACTCGGCGTGGCCGAGGATGCCGCTCAGAAGGTTGTTGAAGTCGTGCGTGATCCCCATGGTCATGCGCCCCAGGGTCTCCATTCTGTGCTGCTCTGTCTGGGTCGAGGTCCACGAGGCAGGTGCATTCAGGACCTCGCCGGTGACCAAAACCGACAGATTTCGGGACTGATTTCCCACGTGAACGGGGATGAAGTTGAGCAGCACCGGCCTGGCATCGGCCAATCCGGGCACCATAAAGAGATGCGCCGTGGTCATGGTCCCTCGGGATGCCTGATCCACTAGCCGCTCTGCCTCAGCGGCATCGGCTGGATCCAGTCTACTCCACGGGGCAGTCTCACTCCCTACGGATCGCACCCACTCCGGGTTTGGCTTGGCCAGACCGGTGCCTGGCTCGATAGATACCACCAGGAGCTCGGCATGGACGGCAGGAAAGAGAGGGTCGGCGTGCATCACGTGCGAAGAAAGCCAGGAACGAAAACCTTTTGTTCTCGGGACCATTGCACGGCCCCGGCCAAAGCCGGATTATGCAACTCCTGATCACAATATAGCAATCCGCGATCTCGCTCATGTGGAGTGAAAACGTCTTGGGAACCATTGGCAACACACCATTGGTCCGTTTGAACAGCCTGACCCGCATGTATCCGTGTACGGTCCTGGCCAAGGTTGAGTTTTTTAACCCGGGCGCTTCGGTCAAGGACCGGATTGGTCTGGCCATGGTTGAGGCGGCTGAACGAGATGGCAGCCTCAAGCCTGGTGGGACCATTATCGAAGGGACCAGCGGGAATACGGGCACCGGGTTGGCGCTGGCCGCGATTACGAAAGGCTACCGGTGCATTTTCACGACTACGGACAAGCAGAGCCAGGAAAAAGTAGACGTGCTCCGAGCAATGGGAGCGGAAGTCATCGTGTGCCCGACCGCTGTGGAACCCGACGATCCGCGTTCCTACTACTCCGTGGCGAGGCGTTTGGCGGAGGAGACCCCGAATTCGGTCTACCTGAACCAGTATGACAATCCCGCGAATGCAGAGGCTCACTATACGTCGACAGGCCCAGAATTGTGGGAGCAGACGGATGGCAAGATCACGCACCTTTTCTCCGGCGCGGGCACAGGCGGCACCATCTCTGGTATTTCTCGGTATCTGAAGGAGCAGAACAAGGATGTCCGCTCGATCGGGGTGGACCCGTACGGCTCCGTCTATTACAAGTACTTTTTTACGCGAGAGTTTGATGAGGATGAGATCTATCCATACCTGACGGAGGGTGTCGGGGAGGACATTCTGGCGAAGAACATGGATTTCGATCTGATCGATGATTTCGTGCGGGTGACGGATCGGGATGCGATGATCTACACGCGCCGGCTCGCGCGCGAGGAAGGCCTCTTCGTTGGGCAATCCTGCGGAATGGCGGTTGCCGGGGCCATCCAGTGGCTCGAAGCGAACGCAGAGTCATTGAAGGCCGAGGATGTAGTCGTGGTCATTCTTCCAGATTCCGGATTCCGTTACCTGTCAAAGACCTACAACGATGCCTGGATGAGGAATCATGGATTCCTCTCTACTCGACCGGAATGGACGATTGCCGAGATTGTGACCGCGCGTCGCGGTGCTCCCTCTGTCGTGTCCGTGACTCCTTCCGACACACTGGGTCACGCCATCGATCTGATGAGCCAGAACGATATATCCCAGGTCCCGGTCATAGAGGGCGACTCCGTCGTCGGAAGTTTGTCAGAGTCTATCATTCTGAACACGCTTTTGAAGAACCCTGCGGCTCTTGAGAGCGAAGTCAGAGGCGTCATGGCCGCCGCGATTCCGGTCGTCCCTCCGTCCCTGCATCTGGAGCATTTGTCGGCCTACCTCGAGGCAGACCCCGGCGCAGTTCTCATAAAGGACGCGGATGGTGGCTACCAAATCGTCACCAAGAGCGACCTGATTCGCGCGCTTTCGTCCGGAAAGACCACTCCCGCGGAGCGCGCCTGACCCCCCAAACTCATTCCGCCGCCATGGAAAAAGATCAGACCGACAAGCAGCAGCAAATAAACATTGAACTCAGCGAAGACATGGCTGAGGGCGTCTATTCCAATCTAGTGATGATCGCCCACTCGTCGGAGGAGTTTGTGATGGACTACATCCGCGTAATGCCAGGCGTCCCCAAGGCTCGAGTGAAGTCTCGAATTATCATCACGCCAGCCCATGCGAAGAGGCTCCTGCGCGCTTTGGCGGACAATATCGACCGGTACGAGAGGGCCCATGGAGAGATTGCGGAGGGCGGCTTCCCGGGGCCGGCTGTCCAGTTTGCAGTGCCCGGCGGCGAGGCCTGACCGAGATTTCTATTTCCGGGCCGTTAGGACAGCCACTACGGCCGCTCCAAAAAAGAGCAAGTGCGGGAGCCACGCTATGGCCAGGGGGCTCATTTGGCCGCTGTAGGCAAAGGGCTCCAGGAGTTTCATGAGAGCGAGGTAGACGAAGGCGACGAAGAGTCCGCCTCCAAGGACCAGGGCCTGGCCCCTCCGCCGTCGGACAGCGGACAGGGGAACGGCTAAAAGAACCAGAATGAGGTTCGCGAAGGGGTAAGCGAATTTTCCGTAGTACGAGACCTTGGGCAAGCCGAGGTTGCTCGCTCCAGCCCGCTCGAGAATGTCGAGGTAGTCCGCGGCCTCCGGGATGGTCATGGACTCCACATCGCCATCGGTCCGGGCCATGTTACGAGGTCTCAAGGCCAGAACGGTGTCTTTTGCCACCGCCGCCGAGATCTCGACTGAGCCGTCCTCCCTGAATTTTCGCGTTGTGGGCGCATGCAATCGCCAGACCTGAGTGGAATCGATCCATTGCATGCTTCGAGCATCGATGCGTTCTGTTAGCCGGCGGCCCTCGGTGAACTGCTGCAGGGTTACGGTGTGGGCCGTCAGTGACTGTCGATCGAAAAAGCTGACGATGATGACACTGCCGGGACTGTTTTGGCGGTGAATGTTGTTGTATTCGCTGACGGCCTGCCTCTGCTTCAGGTACTGATGCTCGAATCGAATCCTGACGCGGTTCGCTTCGGGCACTACCCAGCCATTGAAAAAAAACATCACACCAGTCACAGCAACTCCAACCAGCACATAGGGACGGAGCAATCTATATAATGAAACACCGGAGGTTTGAAGCGCAGCAAGCTCCATTTTCTGGGCGAGGCGTCCCGTCAGGACGAGGGTGGCGAGAAACAGGCCCAGCGGCGACATGAGCCGGAATATCTCAGGTACATAATTGGGATAGTAGACCGTGAAAACATCGGTCATGGTTGCGCCGCGATCGATGAAATCATCGACGTACTCCACGTAGTGAAGGACCACGAAAAAGACGATCAGCCCGAGTACCAGGGCCAGGTAGCTGCCCAGCAACTGCCGGATGATCAGACGGTCGAACTTGCCTAAAAATAAACTCAAGGTGTGTTTCTGGGCCTCTGCGACCACATTGCCGATTCCTGGGGCCCCATTGTTCGTGGTCGTAAGAAACGGCGAAATGCGCGCCCGATCCGAATAATGGGATGGGCTGCCGCGTAGATTCTTCAGACCTGACAGATCAGACCCGTCGGACTAGACACCTACCTATGAAAATCCACGAATATCAGGCCAAGGAGATGCTTGGGGGATACGGCGTAGCCGTGCAACCGGGCTCTGTGGTCTATTCTGCAGATGAGGCCTTTGACGTCGCGCAGAATATGTCGGCAGCGGGAATTGAGCTTTTTGTCGTGAAGGCGCAGATCCATGCCGGCGGCCGGGGCAAGGGAGGGGGAGTGAAGCTGGCCCGGACTCCCGCTGAGGTCCGAGACAAGGCCGATGCGATGCTCGGCATGATGCTGAAGACGCACCAGACGGGTCCGTCCGGCCAGAAGGTGAGAGCGGTACTGATTGCCGAAGCCGTCGATATCGCCAAGGAATTCTACGTAGGCGTGACCCTGGATAGAGCACGCAATCTTCCGGTGATCATGGTGTCTACCGAAGGCGGAGTCGAAATTGAGAGCGTCGCGGAGGAATCACCAGAGAAAATCCTGAAGACGTGGGTGGATCCTCTTATCGGACTCCAGCGGAGTCAGGTCTCGGCTCTGGCCTTCGGCCTCGGCTTTGAAGGTCCTTCCCTGAAGCAGGCCGCCAAATTCATCGCCAGGCTGTACTACGCGTACGAGCAGAGCGACTGCACGCTGGCAGAGATCAATCCACTGGTGGTGACAGAGCAAGGCGATGTTCTCGCGGTGGATGCCAAGATCAGCATCGACGACAACGCCTTATACCGCCAGCCCGAGCTTGCCAAGCTCAGGGACAAGGATGAAGAAGATCCTCTGGAGGCTGAAGCCAGCGAGCACAACCTCAACTACGTGAAGTTGGACGGGAACGTCGGCTGCATGGTGAACGGAGCAGGACTGGCCATGGCCACGATGGACATGATCAAGTTGGCGGGCGGCGAGCCAGCAAATTTCCTGGACGTGGGAGGCGGAGCCAATCCCGCGACGGTCGAGGCGGGTTTTAGAATTATTCTAAAGGACGACGGCGTCAAGGCCATCCTGGTCAACATCTTCGGAGGCATTGTGCGCTGCGACCGTGTTGCCCGAGGTGTGGTTGAGGCGGCTTCTAAGATCCAGATGTCGCTTCCGCTCATCGTTCGGCTCCAGGGTACCAACGCGGAATTGGGGAAGGAGATATTGGACGAGAGCGGCCTCGATATTCAATCGGCGACCCTGTTCCAGGAGGCCGCTGATCTGGTAAACGCCGCCCTCTCCTGAGGCCTGAATATGGCCGAGCGTAACGACGGCAACGGCGGACGGGTTAGACTAGACGCGCTCAGCAAGCGTTTCGGATCGGTAGAGGCTGTTTCGGACATAACGGCGGATATCCCAGCGCGCTCGTTTTTTGCTCTGCTAGGCCCTTCCGGCTGCGGCAAATCCACTCTGCTGCGCATGATCGCGGGCCTGGAAACACCATCGAAAGGCCAGGTCCTCATTGATGGAGAGGACATCACCGCACTGCCGGCTCAGAGTCGCCCGACGGCGATGGTCTTCCAGAGCTACGCGTTGTTCCCCTCCATGACAGTCCACGAAAACGTGGACTACGGGCTCCGGGTTCGCCGGGTCTCCAAGCCGGAGCGAGAACGGCGTGTGGGTGATGCGCTTGAGCTCGTTGACCTGGGAGGCTTGGGCTCACGCCTGGTTACGAAGCTTTCGGGCGGGCAACAGCAACGGGTGGCACTCGCACGAGCCCTTGTGGTGGAGCCCAAAGTCATGCTTTTCGACGAGCCCCTATCCAATCTGGACGTTGCGCTGAGGGAAAGGACGAGGGGTGAGCTTCGGGAGCTGCAACGTTCGCTGGGAACGACCAGCATCTATGTGACGCACGATCAGCAGGAGGCCCTGGCCATGTCCGATAAGATTGCGGTCATGAACGAGGGACGCATCGTCCAGGTAGGACCGCCAGAAGTCCTCTATCATGAACCTGAGACGGCCTTTGTGGCGAGTTTCCTTGGCGGCAGCAATATCATTCGTGATCCGGCGCTGGCGTTTCTCGTGGCCGGGAGCGAGCCGCGAGCCGGATTTGTGCTTAGTGTGCGCCCGGAGGTGTTGACGCCTGCCGCCGATGGCCCGATAGATGGGAAGGTCGTTTCCCGTCAGTTTCTTGGTGCCCGCGTGCAATGGTCGGTCTCCTTCCGATCGGGGCTGTTAAAGGTGAACCTGCCTGCTTCGGTCGAACTGGGCGAGTCGCCTAGATTGGCTGCGGAATCGTGGAGATGGGTGGCCGATGACGCGTAACCGATCGTACATCGCTGACTAGCGCCGTGGGTTCGGGGCAGACCGATCAAGCTGCGCGGGCCGGTGTCTCGCCAAGGTGGTCAATGACGTGACGAACCTCGGGTACTGAACCGACCAAGCTCCGGACGGCCTCGCGATCACTTTCGTGCAACCCGGATCCTCGGAGAACCACCGACCCCCGATGGACGAAGAACTGCAGCTCGTCGATGTCGGACATAGCCAGCTCTCGTTCGAAGAGATCCTGAAGCCTCGCCGCGATTCTCTGGTCCGTATTTGTGGCCGGATCGGTGACGTGTTTTCGATCAGGAAGGAGCCGAAGAATCCGCTGGGGGAGACTGAACATTGATATCCAAGATGCTGTTGCTCCCCGCCATGCAAGCGCTGGGCCAAACAACACCTCGCCTCTGGCAGGCGTCAGCCTCCCTGCGTACGGGTCATTACCAACCGCGTAGGATCTCCGAACCGATCCGAGATCAGTGTGGTCCCACGAGAGACTGGGAAACCAAGGTCCGTCATGAGGATTATTCTGCCGCCGTCCAGCCGACCCTCCATGGGCTTCGGGAATGCACAACCGGAGATTCTTACGTCCAGAATGGACGATTTTTTTCGCCGCGCGCTAAAGGTCAACTCCTGCGTGTCCTCGGTCAATCGTTCGAGCCCGCCGGGCTGGACCACCTCCAGGCTGGTGCGGGTGCAACTACCCGATCCCGACAGGACTCCATCGGTCTCTTCAATGCGTACGAAACCGGTGACTACAAATCGTTCGTCTTTTTCGTAGTCCGGCCGAATCACGATCGTCTCACGGTAGCCAAACTCATTCTCGAATTGGTAGGTACCATCTACAGCAGTCGAGTCGTTGCCAAGCAGTCCGCACCCTCCTCCGGCCATGGCAAGGACGGCCAACGCTCTCCAGCCGCCAATCCGCGAGAGCTTTCGAGGGGGTTGTGATGGGATGCGGGTCAAAGGGATCCGAATCTGTCTCGTACGTCGGACTTGGGTTGCTTGATACGCAATATATCCCTCAAATGGCTGCTCTTGACATGGAGGTCGAAGCCCCAGGACTGGTATCTACCGACGGGGATCCAGGAAAACGCCATCTGCCAGCAGTCAAAGTCCCGGGCGACCGCGAGGTTGGTAGTCGCAAGTTTCCACGCGTCAATATCATAACCGGTTCGTCCGGTGATCTTCCAGTTCGGCGTCACGGAAAAATCGAACGAGGCATTGACGACCGCGCGCCGTGAGGTCGCGAACGCGGATCGGTTCACACCGTAGGTGAAGTCCATGCTCAACGACCAGGGAATGGCAAAATCGGCCTGTGCCATTCCGAAGGGCTGCTGAAGCGTTGTGGCCAGAGGGCTCGAAGCCTGCATCGGGTCGCCGGAAAATCCCGCCCGTGGCGAGGTCAGGGGACGACTCGCTCCACGGGATGTGTTGCTTCTAAGAGACGTACGGATGGTGAGACTGGCGTTGGTGAGCCTCCCCAGCGGAGTCCGAAAGGAGAATGCCGACTCGTCGATGATGCCGCCCGTCGCGCCGGTTTTGTAGGCCGAGAAGCCGGACCGAAAATCGACATCCACTTTCCCAAGAATCCGGGTTCGTGCAGATAGCGAAACCCCACCAAATCCGAGCGAATCCGCGGCAAAATTGAAGCTACTAGCCAGATTTACGTCCAGCAGCTTTACCGGCCGGGTTGCAATCGAAGCGGTCGAGTCCGCCGGCAGTCGTTTCGTTTCGAAGGTGTTCGCCAGCGAGAAGCTGAGGGACTGTTGCAGGCCGTTGGAGACGCCGGGCGCGATCGAGTACCGAACGGCCTCACCATCGGAATCCAGATACGTCCTGGTATATCCATAACCATCCGCGAAGAAGTCGGGGCGGAATCCGAATCCGATGCTGGGCCGGACGGTGTGCCGGAGTCCCTGATATCGGCCCAGCTTGAGCGGGAAAATCCCGTAGAAAACAGAAGACGCGGACAGGCTCGCGGTGTACTGCCGGAGGGCAAAGAACCCCGGAACCGAAGTGGATTCAATCGCTCCGGTACTATCGTTCAGCGCGCGACGATCCGTTCTTGCGAACCAGTCTTCTGTATAGGAAAGGCTCGGGGACATATTGACGCGCAGGTCTCCCAGGAGAGGAAGGCTCTCGAGTGAAAACGGAGCCGATATTGGGATGCGATGGCTCGCCTTGAACTGAAATCGCTCGTCGTCTCCTGTCGCCCGCTCATAGTCCTCCTGCGAAAGCAGGGCGTCGATCCAACTGATGCCTATGGCCGCCGAGTCTCCTGAAGCAATCAGACTCTCCTCGGAGAGTGGCCTGAAGTCGAATCGGTTGTTCGCGCTCATGCTGTAGCTGAGCGTGACCCGCTCATAAAACCTATCGGAGGAGCCAGGAGGCCTGTTTTCCCGCTGAAACGGCTTAAAGGAGTTCTGGGAGAAGGACAGATCCGGCAGCCCCAGGCTTGCGGCGCCGGTGGAGATGACCTGCCGCTGGGAGGCGTTCAGAGTCAGGCTACGCGTGCGCCACCGCTTTGAGTAGCGGATGCTGGACTGAATAGTCTGCGCGGTGCGGTCGCCATAGTCCTGAGAGACGCCTCGGAGATAGCCGGTTGATGACAAGTTCACGTTGGCGTCGAAGCTAGCCGTCGGGCTCAGGGTCTGCCGGTGATTCCATCTGAAGGAACTGGTCTTGCGTATCGAGAACAGAGGGTCTTGACGTTCTCCAGTCCGAAACCTGGCGAGCGCGAGAGAAAGTTGGCCATTGTACCGGTATCGCCGACTGTACCGAAACAGGGCGCGTCCTTCGTAGCTGCCCTTGCTCCAGAGACCACCCTGAAGTTGGAGATCCATGAAATCGTTCAAAGCAAAATACCAGCCCCAATCCCGGAGATAGAAGCCAAACTGGTCCTCGCCATAAGTGGGAGGGAGGGGGCCGCTACGGCGACCATCCTGCGCCGGGAGGAAGCCAAAGGGCAGCCAGAGGGGGGTCGGGATGTTGAACAGGTAAAGTTGGATGGGTCCGGTATAGATCCACTCCTGATTCACCACCTTCATGCGGTTGGAACGAAGGGAGTACGAGGGGTCGTCTATGCACACGCAGGTTGTGTAGGCTCCGTTGCGGATGAAGATCGTCGAGTCCTCGCGAGCCTTCACCACGTCTGCCCGCACGAAGCCTTCCTGTATCTGTGTCCGCGCCTCCACAATACGCCCTCGCTCCGTTCTCAGATTGAATGCGAGCGAGGACCCCGAGAAGGTTTCATCTGCCTGCTGGAACTGGGGCATGCCAACCAGCCCGCTGTCGGTTGCCATGGCGGATGCGTGGAGTTCTTCCCGGTCGAACAACATATCGATTCGGAACGCGGTTAGTGTCACCTTGTCGTACTGAACGTTCGCGTTTCCAAACAAGGATCCGGTGTCGGCCGCTCCGAACGCAACAATCAGCGAGTCGCCGGCTGTGAATGACACCGGCCCGCTCAGATCTCCTTCGCCTGCCGCCGCCTGCTGGGTGGCCTGAGTGGATTCGGTACCTACCGGCTGGCCCGAAGCACTTCCGACCCTAAGAGTCAGTAGCAGCAATAGGAACACGGGTAGCGAGCTACGCCCCGTCATCCACGTGCTGGAATACGAGGTGTGCTGCCCCGAGGACTGCAACCTCGTTCCCCCGTGTCTCTTGAATGATTTCGATCCCCTCACGCAGGCCGTGGGTGACAAACTGGTCTATGGTTGTTCGAGCCGCCGACAGGATGTAGTCGCCGGCCTGCGACAGGCCGCCTCCGACTACAATCTTACGAATGTCCAGCAAATTAACTGCCGAACCCAACACAACCCCGAGTTTGTGCCCTGCCCAAGACAGGACTTCGACTGCGACATCGTCCCCATCGACGGCGGCGTCGAAAATCTGCTTGGGATCCAGTCCTCCATGCGCCCTGAAAATGTCGTTCAGCACGGAAGGGCCCTCGCCCGCCATGGCAATTCCGGTTTTGGACAGGAACCTCTGGCCCAGGTAGGCTTCGATCGCACCTGGGATCCCATGGCCGTCCATCGGCCCACGAAAGTCTATGGTCATGTGCCCGATCTCCCCGGCGCCTCCGCTGGCGCCCCGGAATATCCGATTCTGGTAGATGATGGCACCGCCGACTCCCGTTCCCAGCGTCACCATAAAGAAGGAATCGAACTGTTTTCCCGCGCCATAGTGGGCGGACCCCAGGCCCGCCAGGTTCGCGTCGTTCTCGACGAGGACGATCTTGGGAGAGTCCAATCTCGAGGAAAGGGCCTCGCCCAGGTGCACCGTTCCCCAGCCGGGTAGGTTCGGCGGATGAGACACCGTGGTTCGATCCCAGTTAATAATCCCGGGACTGCCGACGCCGATGCCACAAATTTCTGTGGGCGACGAACCAAGCAGATCGGACACCAGTGCGGCAATATTGTCCAGGACCACCACAGGGCCGCCGCTTGCGTCGGTATCTCGCGCCTCGGCCTGCAAAAGGCCTTCGGATCGCGATACGAGAGCGCCCTTGATGCGCGTTCCCCCCAGGTCTATCCCGACCGCGTAGTCCATTAGTGTTGGTCCGGAGACTCGATCGGGTGGACTGTCTCGCCCGGGCGTTGCATTCCGTACTGCTCTCTCGCGATCCGCTCTATCTGTTCGTCGGTGAGGTCAGTGGCCAACTCCGTTCGAAGCCGTTCAATCTCCTCACGAAGCAACTGGTTTTGCTCTGTGAGCCCAACGAGCTCGTTGTGCCAGGTCCACCGCTTGTAGAGGCTGTGGCTATCGAGAAAGGCTATCCAAACAAGGAGCAGAATCACTCCCAATCCGAGGAATCGGGCCCGGTATTCGACCAAGAGGTCTCGAATGCGGTCAATCATCCCATGGGGCGTTCAGCGGCGCAATTGTGCAACTAGGAAGAGGCGGGAAAAGCTCTCCAGCCCGGGTAAGACGCCGCATCGCCCAGTAGTTCCTCGATTCTCAGAAGTTGATTGTATTTGGCCAGTCGGTCAGACCTGCTGGCTGAGCCTGTTTTGATCTGTCCCGCGTTTACCGCTACCGCCAGGTCCGCAATGGTGGTGTCTTCTGTCTCACCAGATCTGTGGCTGATGACTGCGCTATATCCATTCCGGTGGGCCAGGTCGATGGCTTGAAGAGTTTCGGTCAGCGTCCCGATCTGGTTCGGCTTGATGAGAATCGAGTTCGCGCACCCCTCGTCGATTCCCCTCTGGAGGAATTTCGTGTTGGTCACGAATAGGTCGTCACCGACCAACTGGATCTTGCTTCCGACGGCATCCGTGAGGTTTTTCCAGCCCTCCCAATCGTTCTCTCCCATCGCGTCTTCGATCGAAATGATGGGATATTGCCGAACCCACGACGCCCAGAAGTCCACCATCTGGTCTGACGACTTGGGATGATCCGGGTCGCTCTTCCAGAACAAATAGCTCCCATCACGGATCATCTCGCTGGCGGCAGGATCCAGGGCGATTCTCGCGTCGGAGTCCGTCGAATACCCGGCACTCTGAACCGCTTCAAGAATGACTTCGATGGCCTCCTCGTTCGACTTCAGGTTCGGGGCGAATCCGCCTTCGTCGCCGACAGCCGTCCCGTATCCCTTCTTGGCCAGTACATTCTTGAGGTGATGGAATATTTCCACGCCCATGCGGAGCCCATCGGAGAACGAGGCGGCGCCGACCGGCACGATCATGAACTCCTGCATGTCGACGCTATTGTCCGCGTGGCGCCCCCCGTTGATGATGTTCATCATCGGCACCGGCAAAGTGGAGGCATTCGTACCCCCCAGATATCGGTAGAGCGGCAGGCCTGACACATCTGCTCCGGCATGGGCAGCGGCCAGCGAGACGCCCAATAGTGCGTTCGCTCCCAGTCGTCTCTTGTTGGGTGTACCATCCAATTCGATCAGGAATCGGTCGATCTCACCCTGGTCTCTGACGTCCAGCCCCTCAAGTTCGGGCGATATCACCTCGTTGACGCTCTCCAGAGCCTTCAGGACGCCTTTTCCGAGATAGGCGTTGGAATCCCCGTCTCGTAGCTCCACGGCCTCATGCTCCCCCGTGGAGGCCCCACTGGGCACGGCGGCCCGGCCGAAGCCCCCATTGTCCGTGGTTAATTCTACCTCGACGGTGGGGTTACCCCGGCTATCCAGTATTTGGCGGGCATGGACAGAGGTGATGTAGGCCATTTGATCGAAGCAGGTGGTTTTAGGCTGAAGTTCAGAAAGGCCGGCGTCACGAGTCGCAACGCCGGCCTTGAAAGTAACGGATAA
>CAYXSE010000100.1:0-838 GCA_964466675.1 uncultured Rhodothermales bacterium
CCTCGCGCCAGCCGGGGCTCGGGCTCCACGGGGTTGGCCACCCGGGCTGGCAGAGGGGGAGCCCCGCCAACCGTCAGGTGCGCCCCCCTGGTCTCATCCTGCCCCCCCCCCGCATCGAGACCATCCGCATGTCTAATCCACCCTCAAAGGGCAAGGTGGCTTTCCTGGTGTACGATTGGTCGGTCCGGCTGATGGGCGGATCGATCCGCGCCATAACATTCGTGCGAGCCCTCCCGGCCCTGGGTTGGGAGGTGCTGGTCATCACGGCTTCGCCCCCGTCCGAATGGCCGGAATCGACAACCGGGGTGGACGTGCATCACATTCACTCGCCAGAGCGAGGATTCGGAGGTGGCATTTCCGCCGATTCTGATGCGTCCCGTTTGGGCGCCAATCCGGGATGGTTGTTGCGTCTCTCTTCAATCAAGAGGTGGCTGCCGCTCGAACGGCAATTGTCGTGGTACCCCGCCTTCCTTCGAGACGCGATCAAACGCTGCCGGAGAGCGGGCGTGACCGCCGTTCTGACCGTGGTAGCGCCCAACGTGATGATGCCTCTGGGGCACTTCCTGGCCCGGCGTCTTCGGGTCCCCCACCTGATCGACCTGCGCGACGATTTCGCGGATCGACACAGCGTCGAGAACATCACCTCGTCTTATCAGCGCCTCCTAAACCTGTACGGGAGCTACTTCACGAGGCGGGCCCGAGCCGTATCCGTGGTCAGTCCGGTGACACGAGAGCGCTTCCGTTCCCGGGGTGTGGACGCCCGGCTGATCATGAATGGCTACGTGGAAGACCACTTCGCTGCTGTGCCTTGGTCATCCAAGGCCAGATCGACGAGTGG
>CAYXSE010000100.1:848-12120 GCA_964466675.1 uncultured Rhodothermales bacterium
CCCCTCAGACTCGTGCATTTGGGCTGGCTGGGTGACTTCAGATCCATCTCGCCTCTCGTGAGAGCGATTGCCGACCTGAACGACTCCGAAAGGTCCCTGTTGAGAGTCGAACACTATGGCCTGCTGGATCCCAATCAGGAGCGACTGCTCCGGGACTGCGCATGCGAAAGCCGGATATATTCCCAGGTCGACCACAAGGAAGCCATCCGCGTCATGGCCGACGCCGATGTGCTTTTGGCCATTCCCGGTGACAAGGTTCCGGCCGCGCTGTCCGGGAAGTTATTCGAATACCTACGGGCTCGCCGACCGGTCCTGCTGATCGCAGGCGATGGTGCTGCGCGCGAGTTGGGTGCCCAGGCCGGAGTGCGAGAGCTGGTTTCACCCGGAGATATTCCCAAGATCACAGTGGCGTTGCGCCGCCTTCTGACAGACCGAGCTGCCGGCACGCTTGGTCCCGGATCCAAGAGACCATTCGTGGAATCGCTGGAGCGTTCGTCCGGATCGCGGCAGCTATCTCGAATGCTTGATGAGGCGGCGTTATGACCAAGGATCTGGTTGCCGTTGGAAACGGACCGAGTGAACCGCTGGTGAGCATTCTAATGCCCATGTACAACGCCGCGGCACATCTAAGGCAGGCGGTCGAGTCCATCCTGGCTCAGGATTACCCGCACTGGGAATTGATCGTGATCGATGACGGATCGACCGATTCGTCGGCCGAGCTGCTCGAACAGTTCGACGATCCCCGAATTCGTCTCGTCCGTGGTCGACGGAACCGCGGCCTGCCTTCCCGTCTGAACCAGGCCATCAGATTGGCAAGAGGGGGACTTCTGGCCCGAATGGACGCCGACGATCTTTCCTACCCCAACCGGCTCTCGAGGCAGGTTGCCTATTTGTTGGCCAATCCGGGAGTGGACGTTGTAGCCACGGACTTGCTGGTCATCGATTCCGAAGGGGAGCCGAGTGGAAGAGAGAAATGGCGTGGGGCGGAGCATCAGGACATCGTCAGGACTCCGTGGTCCGGTTTTCATTTCAATCATGCCACCTGGATGGGCCGCCCCGCGTGGTTTCGCCGCTTCTGGTACCGGGAACGTGCGCTTCGCACCGAAGATGATGACATGATGCTTCGGTCCTATCGCGTCAGCAATTTCTTCAGAATGGACGAGGTCCTGTACGCCTATCGGGTGGGCCCGATATCGTCATCCGCGGTTAGGACCGCCAGGCTCCACTTCATGGGTTGTCTATGGCGCCAGGCTCGCATGGGACCGGACCGGCAGCTGCTGATCGGGATTCCGATCCAACTCATGAAGGCCGTCACAGAATGGGCTGCGGAGAAAGCCGGAATGCTCGGAGCCGTCACTGGCCATCGGTCTGACCGGGCGCTGTCACCAGGCCTGGTTTCCTCATACAGATCGGCCGTGGCCCGTCTGTCCCGGGCATCTCAAGACTGACCTTATCGACCGCTAATTTGGGTCGATACGGAGGGAGAGGACCATGCCTTTCCGGATGTGAGAAAACCCGTACCCCCATTACGTCAACGGCTCGCCGATCGCGCGAAAGCGGCCGGAGGACTCGTAGGAGCCGGTATGTCCGCGATTTTGGGCAACCGAAAAGCGGGTACGGCCGGAATCCTGTTCTACCACCGGATCGCACCCCGGGTGGACGGCCTTCCGGAACCGGGCTTGAACGTTACACCAAGTCAGTTTCGGCGCCAGGTGGAGGGGTTGCTTTCGAGGGACTTTCGATTCGTTTCCCTTCGACTCCTGATCGACCGTATGGCGTCGGGAGATCCGATTCCAGCCAAAACGGCCGCCATCACGTTCGACGATGCCTTTGCCGGCGTCCATCGCTGGGCGCTGCCGGTTCTTCGAGAGTTGGAAATTCCGGCCACCATTTTTGCCGTGACAGAGTATGTCGGGCGGACGGTTCCCATGCACTTCGATATGTGGGGCTTGGCTCATCACGAGCAGGCGATGGATCTGACCTGGAGGTCTATGAACTGGGCCGAATGCAGGGAGGCGGAGGAATCAGGTCTGTTCGAGATCGGTTGCCACACCCATTCGCACCTCAACTTTACGGGGAACGAGAAGGCCTTTGTCGAGGACATTCAGGCCGCACAGAGGGCCTTCTCAAGGGAACTGGGCGGCCCCCGGCCCCTTTTCGCCATCCCCTACGGGGACCCCGGATTGGGTCAACTCGACCGGGACCTCCTGAAGTCGGCACGAAGGCAGGGGCTGACTTGCGCGCTGACTACGCGGATTGGGGTGGTGGAACCAGGGCAGTCTCCCTTTGGATGGAAGAGACTCGAAGTGGTCCAGGGTGACACCGGAGCCACGCTTGCGGCAAAAGTCGAAGGCTGGTACGACTGGATGGGCACCGTGAAGGGGGCCGTGCACCGGGTTGCGCCGTGGTGAGCAGAATCGCGTGGGAGCGCCCCAAACGCCAGAGAACACCCAGCCCCACGCATGGCGGAGAAGCCATGTCCGGCGACGGGCCATTCGGCCGCGCGTCTTTCTTGGACCCTTGGTGGCGCTACCTCTCGCCCCCGGGGTTTTCGCGGATTGGCGAGGGGTTGGCGGCCTCAGCTTTCGGGACGCTGGGCGTCACGTTCTCCGCCGGGTTCGGAGCGGCGGATTTCGCTATGCCAGCTTGGGGGGAAGAGACTCAGGACCTGGTTGCCATCCACGCGAAACGAGGGTTGCTCCTTCCTAGGGTGGTCGAGGGGTCTCCGCTGGCAGACCTCATCTCGGGCATGAAAACCACCGAGATTCCTTATGACATAGCGCCTCGGATGAGCCTCACACAAGGCTGGGAAGCCGTGATGGACAGACGCACGGCAAGGACGCGGTCCACGATCAGGCGCAAGGCACGGAAGCTTTCCGAGATTGGCCCGCTGGAAGTCCGCCACATTACGGATGGGGATGATCTTGCCTTGTGGCTGCCGTCGGCGTTCCGACTGTACGAAGCCCGGGCGGCCTCGGTCAGGCGGGGCCGTTTGTGGCAGACGACCCGAGGAAAGGCGTTTCTCGCCTCGTGGATGGGGGAGTTGGCCGGTGAAGGTGCCTTGGACCTTTCCTTTCTTCTCGTTGGGGGCGAGCCCCAAGCCTTCGCGTTCTGTATCGCCGATGCGGACAGTTGCTACCTCTACGGCCTCGGTTTCGACCCAGCGTCACCCCTGGCCAGATGGTCGCCCGGTGAGCAGCTTCTCATTCACCTGATGAAGTCGGCCTCCGAAAAGGGATGCCAGTATTTCGACTTCCTGGTTGGGGACGAGCCCTACAAACGAGCCTGGGCGACGGAGAATCGTCTCGTCCAAACGGTAGCTCTGGGGCCCAATCGGGCCGTGAGGGAGGCGCTTTTGGCATGGCCGAGGTTGACCGGTGCGGCGCGGACATACCTGCACCCGACGGCCTAGAAAATTGACCGGGCAAGCCGAAATGTATCGAGCTCTGGCAAGCTTGAATCCCACTGAGAGGGGTCCGCTGTCCGAAAATGAGACGGAGTTTCCGACGGTCAAGTCGACCAGAAACCCTCAAAAACGTGCATTGGTACTAACGGTCGGTATCGGACTGGGACTGGCACCGCGTTTGACAAAGGGGGACTGGACCCTCAAAGGAATCGCTCCGCATGACCGCAAAGCTTCTATTTGTTTGCAACAACCCCGAGTTCTTCGCAGACCAGCATATGCATCTGGCCGAAGCCGCCCGAGTCTCGGGCCATACGGTGCTTGTAGCCGCTCCCGAATGGGCGGGCGCAGAGCGCATCCGGCGCCGCGGCTTCCCGTTTCTCCCGATCCGAATGGCTCGCGGAGGTGTACGTCCGATCTCGGATCTCCTGTCGACTCGCGAGCTGGTTCGTCTGTACCGGGTTACCGCGCCGGACCTGGTCTACCACATTACTCTCAAGCCGATTCTCTACGGGACCCTGGCGGCGCGCATCGCCGGAGTTCCAGGCGTCGTCAACGCGAACACTGGCCTGGGCTTCGCCTTCATCGACGATGGCATACCCACCCGCGCCGTTCGCCGCCTGCTCCATTCGATCTATCCCCGGGCGATTGGACATCGCAACCGAGTCGACTTGTTTCTGAATCGCGACGACCGGGTTCTCTTCCTGGAGCAGCGGATGGCTAAGAAATCCAGCAGTGCCGTCATCAACGGTCCCGGTGTCAACACGGACGAATTTCAGCCCTCTTTGGAGCCGGAAGGAATCCCTGTGGTGATTCTACCCGCCCGCCTTTTGTGGCACAAGGGCGTCCAGGAGTTCGTGGACGCTGCACGCATGCTCAAAACCGAGGGTATCACGGCACGATTCGCGCTCGTTGGCGATGAGGATCCGGGCAACCTGGCGAGCATCGAGCGGGAACAGCTACAGGCTTGGGGTCGCGAAGGAATCGTCGAGTGGTGGGGTCATTGCCACGACATGCCCTCGATCTATTCGATGTCCCACATTGTTGCACTTCCGTCCTACCGTGAGGGCCTGGGCAAAGTCATCGCCGAAGCCGGCTCCTGCGCCAGGCCGGTAGTGGCCTCTGACGTCCCAGGTTGCCGAGAGATCATTCGAGACGGCGAAAACGGTCTCCTGGTTGAAGTACGATCCGCCCATGCTCTCGCGGCGGCCCTAAGGGTCCTGCTTCAAGACAAGGCGATGCGACGGACGATGGGGCAACGAGGCCGCCAGATCGTCCTCGAGCAATTCAGTGAAGTCACGGTGGCCAAACAGACACTCCAGGTGATGGAGCAGGTCCTGTCCGGCATCCGCTTCGAGCCCGGCATGCTCCGGGTTGTGATAGACCGGGCCACCCAAAAAGAAATTTCCACGACCGAGGCGACCGCCCCTGCGGCGTTTGCCGGCTAAGCAGAACGCACCATGAATATTCCAGACGGAAACGCCCTACTCGCCGGATTGACGGCTTTTGGCGTCACCTACCTCCTCATGCCCAGCATCGCTCGTTATGCGAGCGGTCGCTCGTGGGTGGACTCGCCCGATGGGAAGAGGAAGCTTCACAACTCGGCCACGCCGCGTATCGGTGGTGTCGCTATTTGGTTCGGCATCCTGGCCGGTGTCCTGGTTTCTCTGTTTCTGGCGACGGGCCTTGGGACCGGCGCTGGTCTTCTCGCCATTCCGTTTACGACCATCACCGCTCTGGCCATTCTCGCGGGTGGGTCGGTAGCGGCCTTGATCGGGTTCTACGATGACACGCGCCCGTTGGGAGCTCCGGTCAAACTTCTGGCCCAGATTGTGGCGGCTACCCCGCTGGTGGCCTCAACCGAGTTCGTCCAGGCCGCGACTCAACTGCTCGGCGGCAGTGGTTTCGCCGAGATCGCGGCGTATCCGCTGATTATCGGTTGGGTGGTCTTCGTGATGAACGCCATCAACCTAATCGACGGCCTCGATGGCCTCGCGGGCGGCTTGGCCGTCATCGCGATAAGCTTTTTCGTGATCATGGGCGGCCTGACCGGCGGTCCGCTCTTGCTTGCCCTTGCTCTCATGGGTGCCGTCCTGGCGTTCCTCCGCTTCAACCTGCCTCCCGCCAAGGTCTTCATGGGCGACACTGGCAGCCTCCTGATTGGCTACGTCCTGGGAGTGCTTTCCCTGGTTGTCATCCAGGCCGACCCGACCAGCAATCGGGCCATGGCCGTCCTTGTGGTTCTCGGACTTCCTGGCCTGGACACCATGATGTCAATCGTGCGCCGCGTGGCTCTGGGTCGTAGCCCGCTTCAGGCCGACAACGACCACCTTCATCACCGAATGCTCAGCCGCGCCTCCGGCATCCACGCCCGGGCCGTGACCATCTTCTATCTCATTGGGTGCACTTTGGGTCTCTTGGGACTGCTGGTTGCCTTCGCCGACGTGGCCTCCGCCAACCTCATTGTTGGGGTCGTCGGCGCCCTGGCCATGATCGTCCTGTGGGACCTCAGGTACTTCGATATCACGTCCTACAGCGACTTGACCGGCAAGCTTCCTTCGCAGGCATCCAGGGAAGTACAGAGGAGGAGCGTGTCCGCCTCTGGTGCCCGCGCCCGCTCATTCCGCAGCCCCGTTCGGCGTGGCGTCACCACACAGTAGCCTACGGACGGATCCCTGATTCCCACGCCACATAACGCGCCTCCGGCCGACAATCGGACCCTGCTTCGGCATGTGTTCCAGACGCTCCTTCGAGGGCGTTGGGTTCTGATCGGATGCCTGGTCTTCTTCGTCGGGATTGTTGCCGCTTACCTCTACCTGGCGGACTCAGTCTACCGTGCGGAAACCTCGGTCATCATCGAGACGGGTGGACGAGGCGACGTTTACGATCTGGCGGGTGTTACCGCCTACCGGGACATTCTGGTCGAGGTAGAAATTTTGGAGTCCCTCGATCTGGCCAAACGGGTTGCCGGCAGGCTACTCGCCGACCTGAGCCGGACTGCTTCTGATTCTGCTTCTGCTCCCGTTTCGAGTACGTGGCCCGTGTTTGAGGAGGCGGCCCGTCCCACCGTGACTCTTGTTTCGCTGGCCCGAGTCCTGCAGGATAGAATCGATGTGGAGCAAGTTCGGCGCGAGGTCGGCGTCGTAAGAATTGGCGCCAGGAGCAAGCTTCCAGAAGAGGCTCAGTATATCGCCAACGCCTATTCAGGGGAGTACGCTTCCCGTAACCTTGAGATGAGTCGCTCTGAGGCCGCGGGTCTGAAGGCCTTCTTGAGTGGCCAGATTGCAGATCGACAGACGGAACTCGTTGCCGCAGAAGATGCCCTGCAGCAATATCAGGAGCAGGAAGGCGCGATCGCGTTGGACCTGGAGGTTCGAGCGCTTACGGATCGAATGGCTGATTTGCAGTCCCGGCGGGATCAAGCGCAGGTGGAGCAGCAGGTCGTGCAGTCGGAGTTGGTTTCGCTGGGGGAGCAGGTCGATCGCATCGAGCCGAATCTGTACGATCGGGTGTCGTCCGGCGTGGAAAACGAAATTGTAGCGCTCCAGAACGAGATCGCACGGCGCGAGGCTGAGGTTGAATTCAAGTACGCCCGGAATCCGGAGCTCCGTGGCAATGAGGAACAGGATCCTGACCTGGCACGAGAAATTCGGGAACTCGGGGCGCTCCGGACCGAAGTCGCCATCCGAGCTCGCCGATTGGTGGACGGCGTTTTGGCGACCGGAGGCATCGATCCGGATATGGCACGACGGCTTGGAGACGGTGCCGGGCTTACGGGAGCCCTGGCGAACGTCAGCCGCCTGAGACAACAGATCACCGACAAGACCATCCAGGCTTCGGGCCTACGGGCGCGTCTACGGGTTCTGAGGTCGCGAATCGCCGGAAATCAGAGCGAGTTCGATCGCATTCCCGAACAGTCTGTGCGATTGGCCGGATTGGAGCGCGCTCGCAAATCCAGCGAAATGACCTTCGACTGGCTCCAGCAGCGATTTCAGGAGGCGCGCATTGCCGAAGCTTCCGAGTTCGGAAGCGTGCGGGTGCTCGACAGTGCGGAACTACCCGAGGATCCGATTGAACCCAGACCTCTGTATCTCCTGGCCCTTTCTATCATGCTCGGTTCGGCGCTGGGTCTTGTTTTCGTCTTCGGCCGTGACGTGGTGGACGAGCGCCTACGCCAGCCCGACGAAATCAGGAGGCTTGGATTCACGGTAGCGGGAGTCATTCCTGATCTTCGCCGAGTCTCCCGACGGAACGGACGGAGGTCCCTCTCCGCCCCGGAACTCGTCACCGTACACCAGCCCCGTTCGGCGGCCGCCGACGCGTTTTCCAGAGTGGCCATGAGCGTAGAGATGTCCGCCACCGGCCGGCCGGTTCAGACGGTGTTCGTCACCTCGGGAACGACTGGAGTCGGCAAGTCAGTGGTTGCTGCGAACCTGGCTGTAAGCATGGCATCAGCGGGACACCGGACTCTGCTCATCGACCTGAACGCATGGAATCCTTCGGCGCATCGGATGACAGGCACCCCCCCGGTACCGGGTGTCTCCAACGTTCTGTATGAGGGCAAGCTGGTCCGCGAAAGCGTGCATCAGACGGAGGTAGAAGGCCTCTACGTCATGCCCCTCGGTGACATCGACGTCGCCAGCGGTCATTTCCTGGCTTCTCCGGACCTCATGGCCATGATCAACTATCTCCGGCGCTCTTTCGCCCGGATCATCATTGATGGTGGTCCGCTGTTGACCGCCGGCCGGACCGTCGCATTATCCAGTTCGGCGGACGCCGTCCTGGTGGTTCTAAGAGCCGGAGAGACTCGGCACGCCGACATCAGTGAGGTGATGGAGCTACTCGACCAAGCCGGATCGGGCACGAGACAAATCGTTTTGAACGCATTCAATGCGCGCCAGGCGTACGGATACTTCGGCGATCGTAGCTATTACGGTCGATTCGGCAGCGGTGCTGACAAGCGTCTCGCCTCTGCGCCTGGCGGAAACGGTCTGCTCAGGACACGTCCCGCGCCGGCTCGCCAGACGTCCACATTTTCCACCCCCTAGTCCCGAACCGAGCCGATATCAGAAGCACGAGGGGTACAATCGCCTGGGGAATCGGTTGAGGCAGAAGGAAGCCGCCGGTCAGGCTCAACGCTGCCAGGAAGGCTGAGAAGAGTAGGTACCCACCACCGATTCTTGGTGTGACTCGATTTATGAAAAATGCGGCGGCGATGTGCGTTGGTATGGCCCAGAGCAGGTTATAGTTCGCCTGGGTTACATGGTGGGCCGTGGCGGTGGCCATGTACAGGAGCAGGAGGCCGGTCAGTCCCAAGAGAGCAAGGATCCACCGGTCTCCTACGCCCAATCTTGTGGCATTCCCTGACTCCTTCCATAGAACCACGAGGCCCACGATGGCCAGCAGACTCGTTAGGACGGTGATCCAGGGGAAGGCCGCTTCGGGCATTTCCGGTCGTGGAGACCATGAAAGCGTGTCGTGAACCAATACCAGGGGCCGCCTGCCGTATTGATCCTCGACCCAGGCTCGGCCGAGGATTTCCTCCAGGCCGAGGGGCAGGAACGCCGTTTCTTCTGGCAACGCTGTCCGGTCCAGGTTCGACCCCATCACCAGGTCAGTTCCCAGATCGATGGCCGGGGAGTCGGCGTGGTACGGATCGAGCAGTTCGCGAAACGACGCAACACTGGCGGGGTTATCGTCCCAGGTCAAGGCATTGCCGAGGGCAACTTCCAAAATATCCCTGGGCCTGGTCGAACAATTATCGAACAGGAAGTCATACCGGTAGGTCCGGTTTTCTGGCCGCACATTCTCCAAAAGGGCGACATAGAGCCGGTCTCGATCCTCCTTGGAGAGGTCCAGAAGTTGTTGTCGGACCGTCCGTTCCTGGATTTGGTAGGCCTGCAAGGCACGTCGGGTGGAACTGAAGGATAGGAAATAGTCGAGCTCGCCCTGTATGAAACGCCCCAAAAACCCGGGAGCCTCGAAATCGAACGTGCCGTAGTTGAATGTGACGTCCAGCCCGATCCGACGGTCATGTACCCTGAATGCGGAATGGCCATACCGGGAATAGACGCGGTCTCCCGGGAGCGCAGTCAACACCGAAATTCGGCCGGTTTCAGAAAGGCTGTCCGGCAATTGGGCTTCCACTCGAGGCGCTGCCAGCAGGAGGAGCATCGCGACCGCGAGTGGCCTTGTAAATAGATTCATAGGGTGATTATAGCCACCGGACAACACTGGAAATCCGGAGAATGCTGGGAACGGAACACGAGAGTCGAGGGCGTATACTGCAGCGATCAAGCCAGCGATCACATTCATGGGGCGAAGGGAGTCGGCAGCAGAATTCTTGGGGAAGCTCGCGCAAGCGATTCCCCGGCCAGAAACAGAGCTGATTCACGAGAACCCATTCCAGTTATTGGTCTGTGTAATCCTGTCGGCTCAGTGCACCGATGCGAGGGTCAACGAGGTCACCCCGGCCCTGTTTCAGGCGTTCCCCACGATCGATGCCCTCGCCGAAGCGGAGTCTGCCGAGGTTTTACCCTATATCGCGTCCATATCCTTCCCCAACAACAAATCCAGGCACCTGGTGGGTATGGGCCGCGCCGTTCGTGATCGGTTTGGCGGTGCCATCCCCGAGGATATCGTGGCCATGCAGACCCTGCCTGGAGTTGGCAGAAAAACAGCCCAGGTGGTAGCTGGGGCGGTATTTGGAGCCGATTCCATGCCCGTGGACACACATGTGTTTCGAGTAGCGCACCGACTGGAGTTGGTGCGCCCGGAGTCCGCGACTCCGGAGATGGTAGAGCGGGATCTTCGGAGAGTCCTGGAGGCGGGAACGCTGAATACCGCCCATCATCTGTTCATCCTTCACGGTCGTTATACGTGCACGGCCCAACGTCCGGGGTGCGGGGGGTGCACGCTCGCCGACGCTTGCCCACATCTAGCGAGGATTAAATCGTTGCCCCCTCCGCGATCGGGTCTCGACGCGCGACGCGGTAGATACTGGTGCGCCACGAGAAAGCACAGCACAGACCACACGCTGCCGCGGTTAGATCGAGCGGGCGTCATGCAGGAGACTTGCCCCCGGTGCGGTTCCATGAATGTCTTTGATGCGAAGACCGGGCGGACCTTGAGGAAGATTCGAGATGCCCGGATTGGCAACCTTGAATACGGTCGCACCCGTCCTGCGGACGGCTTGTTGCCAGACGATTGACCGCCTCCGCACGAGGCGACCAAGAATGAGCCCAGAACAAAGACACCTCCTTCTCATCCTCGACGGCTACGGGATTGCAGCGGATCCCTCCGTGAGCGCCATTGACCACGCCAGGAAGCCATTTCTGGATGAATTGTTTTCCCGGTATCCGCACTCGACGCTGGAGGCCTCGGGTCGCGCCGTTGGCCTTCCTGCTGGGCAGATGGGAAACTCGGAAGTAGGGCACATGAACTTGGGGGCAGGCCGGGTGGTCTACCAGGAAATATCCCGCATCGACAAGGAGATCGAAGAGGGATCTTTCTATCGAAACGAGGTCCTCGGAAACGTCATGGATGACGCCGTCTCCAGGGGTTCAAGGTTGCACCTTCTGGGGCTTTTTTCGGACGGAGGTGTGCATGCCCATGTTGGCCATCTGATGGCGCTGGTCGAGATGGCCGCACGCAAGGGGTTGACCAAAAATCAGGTCCTTGTTCATGCGTTTACCGATGGGCGTGACACGGACCCTCGCGGAGGATTGAAGTATGTGAAGAATTTCGAGGCGTGCGCTGCCAAGCTCGGCCTCGGCCGAATCGCCTCCGTGATTGGCCGCTACTACGCGATGGATCGGGATCGACGTTGGGAGAGAATCAAGCTGGCGTACGACCTGCTCGTCTACGGCG
>CAYXSE010000101.1:0-12116 GCA_964466675.1 uncultured Rhodothermales bacterium
AGGGAAGCTCCGAGGACTACCGCGTGATCATTCCATTCAAGGCCTTCAGCAACCGATTTGGGACGCGACATCGGGACGTTTCTCTCCAAGTCAAGATATCGGATGGCGTCGACATTGAAGACGTCAAGGATGAGCTCACCGGCATCGTTCGAGTGGCGCGTCAACTGGATGCCAAAGAGGCCGATAATTTTGAGATAAACGAGGTGGGCTCGATTAGGGCGGCTGTCGAGCCCATAAAGGCGGCGATCTATGCCATCGGGATTGGCCTAACCGGGCTCTCGCTGCTGGTGGGTGGGATCGGCGTCATGAACATCATGTTCGTTTCGGTCAAGGAGCGCACCCGCGAAATCGGAATCAGAAAGGCCGTCGGAGCCAAGCGGCGGACCATCCTGTTGCAGTTCCTGATAGAGGCGGTTGCTGTGAGTCTATTGGGGGGGGCAGTCGGAGTATTACTCTCGCTACCCGTCTTCCTCTTGGTTCAGACCTTCCTGCCGGCCGAGTTGGGAATGGGCACAGTCATGATGGCATTCGGAATCTGCATGGCCGTGGGGACCATTTTTGGGCTCGCGCCCGCCTGGTCGGCGGCGAAGCTGGAGCCTATCGACGCACTTCGTTACGAGTAAGGAATAATGGCATTTCTGGAAGCAATCCGCATGGCACTGCAAGCCCTTCGCGGCAACCGGACGAGGTCGGCGCTCACCCTTCTCGGAATGGTGATCGGTGTTTTCGCGATCATCGTGTCCGTGACCGCTGTGAAGGTCATCGATGTCTATTTCAAGGACAAATTGCAATTTTTGGGGGCCTCCACCTTCACCATTTCGCAATATCCCGTCATCCAAATGCATGATGGCCGTTCTTCCAGGAATCGCCCGCCGATTACCTATGAGCAGATTGAGCGATTGCAGCGATCGATGAGCAGTCCGGTGGCGGTGGGCGTCATCGAGGACTTCAGCGTTGGCTCGGTCCGTTACGGCAGCAAGGAGACCGAGGCCAACATGGTGCTCATCGGCGCCGACCAACACCTGCTCCAGAACTACAGCTACGAGTTGAAGAGTGGCAGGTACTTTACCGAGCAAGACATTCTTTACGCGCGGCCCATCGCCGTCCTTCTGGAGGATGCGGCTGACTTGCTGTTTCCGAACGAAACCCCGATAGGAAAGACGGTTAGGTTTCGAGGTCACAGGTTCGAAATTGTTGGTGTCCTGGAGAATCAAGGAAGCTTCCTGGGTTTCAACCAGAACACACGGTTCTTCATTCCGGTTACTAGAGGATTCAGTCTCTACGGCAACCCCAACCGGAATATTGCGAGCATCTCGGTTCGTGTCAGCCAGGCGCACCTCATGAGTGGGGCGATGGAGGAGGCAACCGGGAGGATGCGGGTGATCCGAAAGGTCTCCCCTGGAGACGATAACAATTTCGAGGTCTCGACCAACGACAGCATTTCTCAGGTTTTCGATGCGTTCACAGGGACGTTGACTATGGGTGGGGCGGGGATTGGACTGATAGCGCTCCTCGCTGCTGGGATCGGAATCATGAACATCATGCTCGTCTCGGTGACAGAGCGCACGCGGGAGATCGGGATCAGGAAATCCATCGGGGCCAGGCGCAAGGACATCATGAGGCAATTCTTGACCGAGGCCTTTGTACTCTGCCAAATAGGAGGGCTCCTTGGAATTGCGCTCGGCGCGTTGGTTGGTAACCTCACGGCCGTGTATTTTGAGATTTCGGCGGCCTTCCCGGTAGGGTGGGCGGTTGGCGCAGTCGTTATGGTGACCTTTATCTCGCTGATCTTCGGCGGTTACCCCGCCTTGAAGGCGGCTCGGCTGAATCCAATTGATGCCCTGAGATACGAATAGCGCCGGCGTGCTTTAGCGCCGCTGGCCGACGCAATCTTTACATGTCCGATCAGGCGAAGAGACTAGTCGGCGAAGAAGTGGCCGGCTGGGTAGAAAATGGTATGGTTCTGGGGCTCGGCACCGGTTCGACGGCTGCCATGGCCATTCGCGCGCTGGGCAGGCGATTGGAAGGAGAATCGCTGGATGTGGTCGGCATTCCGACTTCTTTCTTTGCCGAGCGATTGGCGCGTGAATGTGGAATCCCCCTGGCTACTCTGGATTCCCGGCCCGACATTGATTTGGCATTCGATGGTGCCGACGAGGTAGACGGGGATCTCAATCTCATCAAAGGACGTGGCGCCGCCCACACTCGAGAAAAGGTTGTGGCCAGCGCGGCCAGGCGGTTTGTTGTCCTGGTAGATCACGGCAAGTTGGTGGATCGGCTAGGGACCAAGTTTCCGGTACCCGTAGAAGTTGTACCCATGGCCGCGGCGCCGGTCATGCGGCGGCTTCGCGACATGGGGGCCGCCTGCGACCTGCGGATGGGCCAGCAGAAGGACGGGCCGGTCGTGTCGGATCAGGGGATGTGGATCATCGACGCGCGGTTCCCCGGGATAGATGATCCGAGCCTGTTGGCCAGGGAGCTGTCCACCATTGCCGGTGTGGTGGACCACGGAATATTCGTGGGCCTTACCTCGGACGTTCTGGTGGGCAACGCCGACGGCAGCGTCACCCACCTCAAGCGCTCAGAGTAGGCGGTCTACGGCCTCGTTGAGTCTCGCGGCGAACATCACCTCGAGGCCATCGATCTCGGAATCGATGCGATTAGCGGCCGGGACGAGCGCCGATTTGAATCCCAGCTTCGCGGCTTCCAGGAGGCGTTTGGATAGCTGTGAAACCGCTCGGATTTCTCCTCCGAGCCCGACTTCGCCCACGACCAAAGTCTGTTCCGGCAGAGGCCTGTCGAACAGCGAACTGCCCACGGCCATGCAGATTCCAAGGTCCACAGAAGGCTCCATAAGCCTGAGACCGCCGGTCACGTTGACGAATACATCATGGGTGGAGAGTTGCATCCCCTCCCTGCGCTCCAGCACGGCCAGCAGCATCTGAAGCCTCTTTCCGTCGAACCCGGTAGCGGATCTCTGGGGCGTCGAGTAGGAGGTCGGAGTCACCAGCGCCTGAAGCTCCGCAAGGACGGGTCGTGTGCCCTCCAGGGTGCTCACCACGGCGGTTCCGCTTGCCCATTGCCCTTCGGCAGGAAGGAAGATCCTGGATGGATTGTCGACCGGTTTGAGTCCTCGACCGTCCATTTCGAAGACGCCGATCTCGTTGGTGGATCCGAAGCGGTTCTTGACGGCTCTTAGAATCCTGAACGCGTGGTGGCGGTCGCCTTCCAGGTGCAGGACCGTATCCACCATGTGCTCAAGGACGCGTGGACCGGCTATGGTTCCGTCCTTGGTCACGTGGCCGACGAGAAAAACAGCCATACCGGAGTCTTTCGCCGCACGGATGATTCGGGCCGCGCACGCTCGGACCTGGCCGACCGACCCCGGAGCACTGGTCAAGCCGGGCAGAAACACAGTCTGGATGGAATCCACGATCAGGATGGCTGGATCGAGGCCAGCCGCAGTGTGCAATATCCCCTCCACATTGGTCTCCGGAAGGAGTTGAACCTCGCCGGCAGAAACCTCCAGGCGTTCGGCCCGCAGTCGCACCTGCGCGGGTGATTCTTCCCCACACACGTACAGGACTCCACGATGGGCGAGCAGGCCCGCCACCTCCGTGAGCAGGGTGCTTTTCCCGATCCCAGGATCACCGGCGACCAAAGTGACGGACCCGGGGACAATCCCTCCTCCCAACACCCGGTCGAATTCATTGACGCCGGTGTTGAGTCTCTCGCCCTTCCCGAAAGCGACGTCCGCGAGCCGAATAGGCGACGCCGAGGCGAGCGTACTCGACCTGGACGTCTCGCCGATTTCCTCTGTCATCGTATTCCACGTGCCGCAACCCGTGCATTGGCCGGTCCACCGGGCAGATTCATGGCCACATTCCTGGCAGACGAACCTCGATTTTATCTTGGGCATGGATTTCCTGGCGAGCCGTGGTGATTCGGGCGACGTTACGAGCGTAGGGGGCGCTACGACGATTGCCGCATGGTCCAGAATACAGAGTATCTGTGTCAGACTTCTGTCACAGGCTGGTACACCATCGCGATAAACCCGAAATTTCGGGCACGGGGCGCTCGCTCCCGAGTTCACTCGTTTCCACAACAACTTCGTGGCCCGGACGTACTGGCCATCTTTTCTTGGAGCTCCCTCCGTAATGTCTCTCGTGGACACCATTGTCTTGCAGCCGGCAGCCTCCTTGGGGCGCTTCAGCTTGCTGCTGTTCCAGGCCTTCGCCTCCGTCAGGGAAATCCGCGGCTACTACAAGAACGTGATGGCCCAGATGGTGCATATAGGACTGGAGTCCTTGCCCATCGTCGCCCTTGCCGCGGGGTTTTCTGGTGCGGTGACGACCGTCCAGGCGGCCTACCAGTTGGTGTCGCCGTTCATTCCGAGGAGTCTTATCGGATCGATCGTCGTCCCGTCCATGATCTTGGAACTGGGCGCAGTGGTGACGGGGTTTATTCTGGCCGGCCGGGTTGGGGCGAGGATCGCGGCCGAACTCGGGACGATGCGGGTCACCGAACAGATAGACGCGCTCGAGGCCATGGGACTGAATTCGGTGGGCTATCTCATCGTGCCGCGGGTGATCGCGGGCGTGGTCATGTTTCCCATCCTCTATGTGACCGCAAGCTTCGTCGGCATCTCTGGTGGCATCTTTATTGGCTGGATTGGCGGCTTCATTCCACCCGGAGAGTTCATAGTGGGCGCGCGAGAGTTCTTCCAGCCCTTCGACCCTATTTTCGGCCTCATCAAGTCCTTCGTTTTCGGCTTCGCGATTACGTCCATCTCCTGCTACAAGGGTTACTTCACCGCTGGTGGGGCAGAAGGTGTAGGGCGGGCCACTACCGAAGCCGCCGTCACTAGCTGTGTTTACATCCTCTTGGCCGACCTCGTTCTCGCAGCCACGCTACTCTAGTTGATTCGGGTCGACAACATCTGCAAAAGCTTCGACGGCAAGGTCGTCCTCAGGAATGTGTCCCTGGAGATTACCGAGGGCGAGATCATCGCCGTAATTGGCCGATCGGGTTCTGGAAAATCCGTGTTGATGAAGCACATTATCGGATTGATGACGCCGGATTCGGGCCGTGTGTTCGTGGATGGAGTCGACATCAACGAGATTTCCTACGCGGAGCTCCGGAAGATCCGACAGCAATTCGGCGTTTTATTTCAGGGCGGAGCGCTCTTCGATTCGATGAATTCTTTCGAGAACGTGGCCTTCCCGCTCCGCACCTTCACATCCATGTCCGACCTGGAGGTCACGGAGGAGGTAGACCGATGTCTGGAGATGGTTGAGCTACAGGATGTGGGTCTCAAGATGCCGGCCGAACTCTCGGGTGGAATGCGGAAGCGTGTAGCGCTCGCACGAGCGGTGGCCCTTCGGCCGCGATACATTCTTTACGACGAGCCGACATCCGGGCTTGACCCGGAAACGTCCAATACCATCGATCACCTCATCAAGAGCCTGGGCGAACAGCTCAGTGTCACGAGCATTGTTGTGACGCACGACATGCACTCTGTCCTTTCCATCGCAGACCGGGCCGCTTTTATTCACGGCGGACGCATGCATTGGGTCGGCACGATAGAAGAAATGCACGCGTCCGAAGATGTGGTGCTCCGTGGATTCGTCAAAGCCAACGAATATCAGATCGGCGTTCGCGCCTCATCCCGCTAGTCAGTCCCTCATCACGTGAAGTACTCTAACGAACTCAAGGTTGGCAGCACGATTATCATCGCGGCGGTCATTTTCATCCTGGGTGTCCGGTTCTTCGAGGACCTCCCGCTATTTCGGGGCACTTTCAGCCTCGAGACCGAACTGACAGACGCCGCCGGCCTCATCCCCGGGAATATCGTTCGGGTGAACGGGGTTACCGTCGGTTCCGTGGATCAGGTGTATATCAATCCGGAAACCAACGGTGTTCGGGTTCTTTTCCACGTCGACGCAGATCTGCCGGTGACGGAAGACTCCCGGACTATCGTGACCGGTTTCGATGCGCTTGGCGTAGTTCGACTCGACATCCGCCTCGGCCCTCCTGGCGGAGCCAGAGTCCTGGAGGGGGGGGTCCTGGCCAGTATGGATTCCGCCGACCTGCTTGGGGACCTGACAGCGCGAGCCCCCGAACTCATGGATCAGGTGGAAGGTGCCATCACCAGCTTGAACGGTGTGTTGGGAGAGTCGGCCGCCATGCTCTCGGACCCAGCGTCCGACTTCAGACAGACTCTGTTTTCGGCGAGGCAGTCCATGGCCGGCATTGACGAACTGCTCCGCACCCAGCGGAGCAGGATCGCGTCCGTGCTCGAGAACGTGGAGGGAGCCACAGCCAAGTTTGACACACTTCTTGGGACGAATGCGGACTCGTTGACGTTAGCCATCTCTGCGATGAGATCTTCCATGAGTCAACTGGACCGAACGCTGGCGACCACGGAAAGTGTAGCCAACGGGCTATCACAACTCCTGGCCAAGATGAATGGTGGTGAAGGAACGTTGGGCCTCCTTTTGAACGATTCGACCATGTATTACCGGACCGACTCGCTGCTCACATCGCTACTAGCGCTTCTAGACGATTTCCAGGAAAACCCGGGTCGCTACCTCAAGGAAATGCGCCTCGTTGACCTGTTCTAGTCTATGCCGTCCTACGATCAAGCGCTGGAGCTATTTCACGAGTGGACCAAAACTGAGAGCCTCCGACGCCATGGTTATGCCGTCGAGGCGGCCATGGGAGGTTATGCGCGACACCTCGGAGAGGACGAGACGCTCTGGCGCATGACGGGCCTCCTTCATGACATGGACTACGAGCGGCATCCGAGCCTGGAAGAACACCCGTTCGTCGGCGTGAGGGTGATGGAGGAGGCCGGATATCCGAGGGAACTCACGGATGCCGTACTGGGCCACGCAACCCACACCGGTGTGTCCCGTCAGACGCTCATGGCCAAAACACTCTTTTCCGTCGACGAATTAGCGGGATTCATAACCGCTTGTGGCTTCGTCAGGCCCACGAACCTCGGAGGCTTGACTCCGAAGTCAGTTCGGAAAAAGCTGAGGGACAGGGCGTTCGCGGCGGCCATCAATCGTGACGACGTAAGGCTGGGGGCGGAAGAACTTGGTGTCGAATTGAACGAGCATATCGCCCAGGTCATTGTGGGCATGCAGGCGGACGCATCTCGGCTTGGATTCTAGGAATATGGAGGAAAATTCGGACCTTCCTAAAGAAGAAGCCCAGGCCGACACCGTTCGTGACATCCCTGAGGCGAGAGCCATCACCAGGGCTCGAGTGCGTGACATCAGAGACCTGCTGGCCAAGTACATCAGGCGCCACCTGCCGGACGCGCCGAGGGAATCTGCAGAGGTTGAAGAGATTCCCAAGCGGGATGGCAAGTACGGAGCCCTCTTGGTCTTCCTGCAGATCATTCCTTGGGCCCTTGCAGCGTTGTTCCTCTTCTCGTTCGTCTGGGACTTTGACGGGGTCGTCCTGCACCCATTTGGCCGCGAGCTGGTGTTGGATGGGCTGGTCAGGATCCTGTCAGTCAGTGGCCTCATCGGGTTCTTTACGAACTGGCTGGCCATTACGATGCTTTTTAACCCTCGCGAGAAGCGGCCGATTTTCGGGCAGGGGCTCATCCCGTCACAGCGAGATAGGGTGGTGTATCGGATGGCTCGGGCGGTGTCCGAGGAGCTGATCAACGAGGAGATCATCAAGCAGAAGATCGAGGAAGCCGAGATAATCCCGAAGTACCGGGAGATGGCGCTTTCGGTCACTCGAGGGATTCTGGAAGACCCCGATTTCCGAAACGATCTCAAGGCGATCACTACGGACTACGTCGGCACCGTGCTGTCCTCAGATCAGGTTCGCCGCCGCATCGTAGAGTTCACGATCGAAAAAATCGAGAGCTACCTGGGCGAAGGGATGGGCGGACTGGCGCTCAAAGCCTACCGCTACCTGAACGAGGACGACCTCAAGAGGCGCATCGACAAGGCCATCAACGAGATTCCCGGGAATCTGGACGGCGTTCTTGATGGGGTGGACGAACTCCTCGACGAGATTCCGGGGCGCATTGAGGCCCGATCGGAGGATATCGAGGCATGGGCGACCAAAATCGTCCTAGGGTTCGTGGAGAATCTCGACATCTACTCCATGATCATGAGCAACATCGCTCGTTATGATGAGCGGCAGCTGGAAGACTTGCTCAAGAAGACGACCAACGAACAGCTGAACTACATCAAGTACCTGGGTGGTGTTCTCGGGACCATCGGCGGGCTGGTGATCTGGCAGCCGCTGCTCTCAATCGCGTTCCTGGGAACCGTCAGCCTGTCACTGTATGGACTGGACTCGTTGCTTTTCGCGATCCAGAAAGGGCGCTCGTCGGCTCTTGGCGAAGGCATCACGGGTAGTGAGCCCAACGAGATTCAGGGGCCGGCGTCAGGAGCCTGAGCCGGTTCCCCCGGCGCGGTGGGTCCGGAGGATGCCTGCTCTTCTCCCGGCCTGAAGCATTTGCGACAGCGAGGCTCATAGGATTCCGTCGCTCCGAGCAGGAGCCGTGAATCCCCTGCTGTGAGCCGCTGGGAATGGTTGGCCGGCGCGCCGCAAACCATACAAATGGCGTGCAACTTGGTGACATATTCGGAGACGGCCATGAGCCTGGGCATCGGCTCGAAGGGCCGACCGAGGTAATCTTGGTCGAGCCCCGCCACGATCACTCGACGACCGTCCCGAGCCAGTTGGCAGCATACGTCGATCAGGGAGTCATCAAAAAACTGGCCCTCGTCGATCCCTACAACTTCTGCGTTGCTGGTGAGAAGAAGAATTTGTGTGGCGGCCGAAACGGGTGTCGATGGGATCACCGATTCGTCGTGGGAAACGACCGCCTCCGCATCGAAGCGGGTATCGATAGCCGGTTTGAATATCTCGACACGTTGCCGGGCGATTCTGGCTCGCTTCATCCGGCGAATCAGCTCTTCCGTTTTGCCACTGAACATGGATCCACAGATCACCTCAATCCATCCGGTCTTAGGTGATCTATGAAGGATTGAGGGTTCCATTCAGGGGAGGTCGGGACTTCGCGTGGGCGTGGCCGCGAAAGATAGGGGCGGCCCAGACGCCAGATGTCAAATATCCAGAATGCTCGCTGAGTTCACCCAGCCTGTGACGCCATTTGGGAGCCGAATGGCGGTCCAGTCGCCTGCGCGGCCCAGCACGGAGACGGTCAACCCCTCATGGATCTGCAAGTCAGCCGCATCCGTCGCCAAGGCGGACGGAAAGACGCCAATCTCGTCGGCAATCACCACCGCGGCCGGGCCGTCGGCCGGGCGAAGCGAGGTGGCAAGGCCGAGCCCGATTCCAAGGGCGGCCACCACACCCGCCAGCCAGAGGCCGCGTCGGCGCCAGTCTGATCGGGATGTTCGTCGAATGGAAAGAACCATCAGGGTCGTCCAGGCCAGATAGGCCAGCGTTCCCACCAGGAACAGTCCCATGGAGCCTAGACCGAGTGAGAGCCAGCTCCAGAACGAAGCTCCGATCGGATCCGGTAACTTGGACATGCGGTCCTGGATTCTGAGCCGGGCGATGGACAGGTTGTGGATCACGGTCCGATCGGAGGGATTCAAGCGCCGTGCTCTCTCGAAGCTTGCTATGGCGTGGCCCAGTTGGTCCAGCCGGTAATACGCGATCCCCCGGTTGTAGTGCAACGCGGCGTTCCCGAACCCACCCGCCAGCGCGTCTTCGAACGAGCCCAGTGCCTCCGTGTATCGTCCGGACTCGATGAGAGCCGTTCCCTGATCGAACGCCGCGAGCGAGGCCTGGAGATCCTGAGCTGTTCCTGAACCAGCCAGAGAAATGACCATCATCGTGAGCCAAACGATCAAAGGCAGTCGTTGATTGTTCATGCGGCTAGCGCGTCATCCAGCGTCACCAAGAGATCGGCGGCGCGATCCCTGTCCACCTTCATGTCATCGGACGAGGGCAGGATGGGAGAGAAGCGGGCGCGATCGCAGGAGTCCAGGAAGGCGATCAGTTCCGAGCGCACCTGAGTTTCGATGTGGCGTTCTTCGAGTATGCGGTCCAGCCCATCCCGAGTCATTCCGTGCTCCGCCACATTCAGCCTGTTCCCGACGAACCCCAGGAGCGACTTCTCCAACGCCTCGTAATACCCGCTACGGTCATTGGCAGATAGGCGTCGGTCGGCTTCCTTCAGGTGCCTTCGCGCTAGTGGGCCGGCGCGGCGGAGGCGAGCGATGGATGGGTTGGCCGCCAGGTGTCGGGACTGACGACTGAGGGCCAGGACAAGACCCAGAAGGAGACCCGGAAGAATAATGATCACATACGGCCAGGAACGCTGGTGTAGGGCCGGGGAAGCTAGAGCCACCCATTTTTTTGAAGCGGGAAGAGGCCCCGCAATGTCATCGACGGGAAGCCCGCCGGACAACGCAAGTACCGCTGCCGGGGGGGTGCCAGTCCCCGTAACGTTCACCGTCACCGGGTCCGTAGACCTTGTGACGTACCTGCGATTGCCGGGGTCGTACCAGGAATACTCCAGTGCCGGCATCTCAAAGGCCCCGTTTGATCTAGGCACCAGGATATACGTGAAAGTCTTCGTGCCTCGAAGGCGATTGCCGGACCGGTCAATGGACGAATTGGTCTGAGGGTCGTAGCGTTCGAAGGCGCCTGGAGTGTCGAAGACAGGCGGCCCCAGGGTAGCAATGTTGCCATCCCCAGACACCCTAATGGTCAACTGTAGGGATTCCCCGACCTCGAGCTCCGTCCTGTCGTAGGTCGCCGAAAATTGGAGTGAGCCGACCCCTCCTTGGAAGGAAGACGGCCCCCCATCTGGCAATGGCGAGATCGAAAAAGTGAGGGGGATGGAGGCGATCTCGATAGGAGCAAATCGGCTTTGAAGGCTGAACAAGCGAGCGAAGGGATCCCCGGAGCGATTCGGCAGGATGGCTTCCGACTCGATGCGGAGCGGGTCTATAGACAATTCACCGCTGCGCGTCGGGAATACCGCCGTCCGTTTGAGCGTGATGCGATTGTATCGCAGGCCGTTCTTGACAACAATCTGCGGAATCGGCCTTCCTTCCACGTCCAACTCCTCCCGCCAGAAACCCTCCGCGTCCCAGGAATCCGTGAGACGGGATTGCCGGAGTTGTATCCCCTCCCGGAAGTAGAGGTAATAGGCGATGGTGACCTGTTGGTGCGGAACCGCGGACTGTGTACTGGGCGCTACCTCTATAAACAGATCGGTTTCGCTGGGCGCGGCGGGCTCGGGGGCGGGTTGGGGATTGAGGCGGCCGAATTGCGAAAACGGATCCCTTCTCGCCGGCGTCGCCCGTTGGGTGGGGCGCTGCGCCTGCGGAATCACGTCGACGTAGATATCATCCGTCCGGTACTCGCGACCGTCAACCGTCAAGGCAACCGCGGAGAGGGTGGCACGACCCACTCGTACGGGCCGGTATATCCAGGTGAAGGAGACGCTCTGAGTTACTTGGCCCCCGACAATCGACATGCTGGTCTGAGACCTCGGGAATGATTGGGCTAGCGCCAGTCCCTCCACCTCCGGCGCTTGAGGCGTTAAAACGCTTCGAACCCCCTGGATGTTAAGGGTATACGAGACGGTTTCCTGAGTGCCGATCGTGGTCTCAGAAACGCTTGCCAGGACACGCACGGTCTGCCCGTGGGCGGGAACAACGGCCCATGCTGCGAGGAGCAATAATGAGATGACGCGAGTCGCCTGCATCCCTACCAGTCCTTCTCAACGCGTCTCGGACGTGTCTTCATTTTTTGCACCTGACGCAACAGCTGTTCTTCTTCATTTTGGAGCGCCTCGAGAATCCGCTCCGCTTCTTCCTGGCTCAGCTGGTCTTGAGGCTGCTGTTCCTGCCGCTGTTCTTCTGACTCGGACTCGTCCTGCTGCTGGTTCCTGCTCTTGTTCCTGGTCCTGCTGCTGCTGGTCCTGCTGCTGTTGATCCTGATCTTTCTGTTGGTCCTGATCCTGATTCTGGTCTTGGTCTTGGTCTTGGTCCTGATTCTGGTCTTGATCCTGCTCCTGCTGCTCCATTTTCCTCTTGACGAACTCGTAGTTGAAGCGGGCCGCCTCGTTGGAAGGATCTCTCAGGAGTGCCTTC
>CAYXSE010000102.1:0-3752 GCA_964466675.1 uncultured Rhodothermales bacterium
CAAGGCCGTCCATTTCAGGCATCTGAACATCCATGAGAATCACATCATATCTCGTCATCGTGGTCATTTCCAGCACCTCCAGACCATTGGAGGCAATATCCGCGCGGTAGCCCATTCTCTTGAGCACCCCGACGGCTACCTTTTGGTTGACTGGATTATCTTCCGCAAGCAGAATTTTTAGCGGTAGCCGCGTTCCCATGCTGGCCTGAAGAGATGAGCGCGTACGGGGGCTTGGTGTTGACTTCGACTCAGAGCCGCCGAACACATCCATCATCGCCTCCAACAGTCGCCGGCTTTTTACGGGCTTGCGAACGCAACTGGCTGGGGCCTTGGCGCTGGAGTCCTTCGTTACGCCAAAGGAGGTCATCAGTACTATCGGCGGTGCGTCGCCGAGCTCGGAGATGTCGCTCGCCAGGCGGGAGCCACTCATCTCAGGCATCTCGGAATCGATTAGCATCACGTCGAACCGTTCGCCCCGCTGACACAGCCCGTAACCATCCAGTGCGGAGGCAGTGGAGTGGGGGACCATTCCCCAGCCAGCCACAAGCATCGAGAGTACCCGCCGACTCGCATCGTTGTCGTCAACAATAAGCACTCGCTTGCCCTGCAGGGATGACGGCGGAGCCAGCCCAACGCTGCTACAAGTTTCGGGGTTGACTTCTGCCTCGATGGAGAAATGGAAACTCGATCCCCGACCGAGCTCGCTTTCTACCCGGATATCACCTCCCATCATCTGGCACAGCGTCCTGCAGATGGTGAGACCCAACCCCGTACCACCAAACCGCCGGGCCGTCGAGGAGTCCGCTTGAGTGAACGGTTCAAAAAGCGCATCGAGGCTCTCGGGGGGGATTCCAACTCCGGTGTCTCTCACCACCACCAGCAGCCGAACACGGCCGGGTCCGGTCGGTTCTGATCCGATCTGCACGACGACCTCGCCGTCCTGAGTGAACTTCACCGCATTCGAAAGCAAGTTTGCGAGTACCTGGCGAAGCCTGGTTGGATCGCCGACAACGACCGCCGGTACGCCAGGCCCTATGTGGAGGATCAGCTCGACGCCCTTGGCAGAGGCCCTGAATGCGAGCAAGTCGATGGCGTCTTCAACACAAGGCGCGAGCTCGAAAGGCACCAATTCCAGATCCATACAACCCGCATCCATTTTCGAAAAATCCAGGATGTCATTGATGATGCCCAGGAGATTGTCCCCACTCGTGCGAATCACTTCTACGTAGTCGCGCTGGTCGTCGTCCAGCTCTGTGTCGAGTAACAAGCCGGCCATACCGAGCACACCGTTCATGGGTGTCCGAATTTCGTGGCTCAGGGAAGCCACGAATTCACTCTTGGCTCGTCCAGCAGCTTTGATATCCCCGACCATGAGATTGAAGTCATCACCCAGCCGACGCAATTCATCGAGCGAAGAAATCGGGACCTGCTGATCCAGGTCGCCGGCTCCGACCGCCTCCGCGGCGCGGCGAAGCTCCGCAATCGGGCCAGAGATGCCCCTCGCGATCAGGTATGCTCCCACCGCCCCAAGAAGCAGCACAAACGAACTCACAAACAACGCGCTGAGTCGAATCTGTCTAACGCCCTTCCGAATCGCGTCTGTCGAGCGGCCGACGATGACTTCACCAACCGATACCGTAGCGCGACCGAGAATGACGTCACCCGACGAATGGGCAGTCTCGTCAAATTCGAATCCCTCGGGGTAGGACGCCATACTCTCGCCATCGTCCCCGACCAAAACGGCGAAGACCAGTTCATCATTCGCTCGGGCAAACTCGATTGCGCGCGATACCGCCCGAAAATCGCCGTTTGCGAGGCCGATGTCCACTCCGAGCGCCACGGTAACAGAGAGCGCCTGCGTGGCCTCAACGAAGCTAGTTTCTATTTGCGCTTCCTGCCTCGCCGGGAAGTAGAAGGCAAAAAACAAGCACAGCAACGCGACAAGGCCGGTTACGGTAAACTGAATCCTGGCTTGCAACGAGTCGATCATATTGTGGACGCGAAACGGAAGGCTGGGCCGCCGGCGGCAACACGCCCAATCTGTGTCTAGTACTTCAATCCGTATCGGATAGTCCGAATGATCCTATAGTCCGCGAACCTCTATTGAACCGTGTCGCCCGCCCGTTGATCTTCGAAAAACCACAGACGAGGTGCCTGAAGTTGTAGCCCAGAAGGAGGTGGGTAGCCTCACATCGCGACAACAAGTCGCAGAAACTCCAGAACTAGGCCAGACGCATCCGCGCGCAAGAATTCGTCGTCTGAATCTTCTCCCCCGAGAAACCGATCTAGCTGTCGCGCGCCAATGCTGTCAATCGACCCGAAGTCGTCGCGCAGATACTCCAGGGCGGTTGATACCAGTGAGTCTTGGGTCAGACTATGAACTCGGGCCGCCACATCAGGAAGTCCTGTGGGCCAGTGCTTGAGTACGTAGTGGAGGTCGTATGCATCCTTCCGTTCGCCGCGGGAGCGAAGTGCCAACGCCTTGAGGACCACGAATGCCCCGGGTCCACAAACCCAAACGTTGCGTGTCGCCTGCTCGTCCAGGATGGTTTTTCCTTGGACTTCTACGACCTCGAAATCTTCGAAAGCCATCTCAAGGCCGGGGGTGATGACGGCCGCGAAGTCGGGCTCAAGGTTTTGCAACGTCCCGGGCTCCTGGTCAGCATCAGCAGGGGGGATGAGAAAGTCAATCGTCAGTCCAGCAGCGGGATGGATCCACCTCTGCCGAGTTGGCCGTCCACCCGGATTCAGGTCCTGCCGAAAACCCGCGTTTCTCAAACGGGACGATAGCAGTTGATACTCCGAGTTGTCCAGGATTGTCAGCTCTAATCCCAAATCGAGGTCCTGTGTACCAACATGGCCCTCTGTCTCAGCAATGGAAGCGGGCGGAATGAGCAAGCCCGGCACCAAGCCGCCTACCACGCGGACTCTCGGCATGAAGTCGCCTAGCCGCGTCGCTACGAACAGGCAGAGACGCTCAACGGAGTCGGAAGCTGGTAGCGAGTAGCCGCTAATATGTTGGGGCTTTTCTGGCATCTGGAAAAAGTCAGAACAGCCGGGACTCGAGTTCGTGCCGAGCTTCAGAGGACCTCTCCGGCTGCTGTTTGAGATCAAGGTAGGCTTGAATGCGGCTGACGAATTCGATGCCTTCATGCTCGACAGACCCCCAAAAGACGCTCTCATCGTTGGGCTCTATGAGCCAAACATTTGAGCCTCTGGACTCTGAGACAAATCCGAGGTCCTCCAAACCCTGAGGAGAGATGGGCGCCCCAAGAAAAACGGAGGCCAAGCGAAAGGAAGAAAACGGGGCATAGTGCCACGCGGCGGCAAGTCCTGTGAACGCGTAACGGACGCCAAGCCGCGAAAACCTCTCGGCCAAGTAGCTTATGCGCTCGGGCCCATCGCCGCGTGAGTGGATGTGGCCCTTGGTCACCTTGTGGGAGGCGAACGAATATCGATGCTGCCATTCGTTAAGCAAGAGGTGTGGATCGGGTACTTGGAACCCGTCCTTCGGACCTTGCTCCAGAAGGTCGTCCTTCACCAGTGAGCCAACGACTTGGCTCACGAGGGCTTTTGAGACTTTCGCATGCTCCACCAGTTCACTTTGGCGGAATGTATCGCCAGGTCGGGAGAGCAACACTCTGACGATCCTAGAGCCCTTTGTGGCAAACGGGTTTCTGGGGCGCCCGCGACTCTTGTATCGGTTAGCATTGCCCTCGAGCCGAACGAAGATGTCCTTGTGTCTGATCAGC
>CAYXSE010000102.1:3775-12081 GCA_964466675.1 uncultured Rhodothermales bacterium
GTTGCCTGAAAGATCCAGCCACGACACACCCTCGCGTTGGCAGAATAGTTTGCCTGACTGGCTCATAAAGGGGACAACGAGCAGTGGTACGCTGATTGTGTCCACCGTCCAGGTCTTAAGAAGCGCTATCGCGCGCTGTATCGCGCTTACGCTCGCTGTCTTCTTGAATTCAATAATGAACTTGTTTCGGGGCAGCTCAACCACGGCAACCGCGTCGCCATGGAGCTTGAGTTCGGATTTCGACCCAAAAATATCCTCCAGCAGGTCTTGCGTTCGTTGCAGCGCGACGGTCTCCGATAGCTCTACCATGTTCGCCAAATACCCTGGTTTACAGACGTGGTAAACTATGTATTTTACCGAACAAGTACAACTACTCTGATTGGCCCACCGCCGGAAAGGCACTGGCGGATCTGCGGTGGCGAACGATATTGAATGGATGACCTCTATTGAACCGTGTCGCCCGCCCGTTGATCTTCGAAAAACCACAGACGAGGTGCCTGAAGTTGGAGCCCAGAAGGATGTGGGTAGCTTTGTTAGCCAAACTGCGACCCTCCCGCTACATGTTCGCCTCCCGACAAACGACCGGGCTGGTACTGCGCTGTCGGATTCACCTGATTCTGGCTGTCTTCGCAGTAGTCCCGGCTCAGGCACAGGCACAGGCTCAGACGATCTCGGTCCTCGTGAACGACCTTTATACCAAGGCGGGTCTTGCGGGAGCGACAGTAACCTTGTCACAGGAGGATCGTGAACTCGTCCGCGTCTCCAACGCGAATGGGCGAGCGTCTTTTTTGGTGACCGTGGTGGGTGTGGAGACAGGACCAGACGGGGGGTTCCGACTGCAGTCTCCTTTTCCGAACCCCTCAAGAGGAGTCTCGAACATCCCGATGTTCCTCGATCGAGCGGGGATGCTATCTGTTCAGGTGGTGGACGTCCTGGGCCGGAGCGTTCTGAGTAGGGTGGTGGACTCTTCCACCGGCGCCCAGACACTCCGGGTCGTGCTTGGAGGGGTTGCACCCGGGACCTACTTCGTACGGATCTCCCAGAACGGTGCCATCCTTGGCACGAGTCCGGTGCTGCTTGCGGAGTCCACGCCTGGACCCGCCAGAGTCAGCTTGATAGGCGGTCGAGGGCCGGAGATTGCTCAAAAGACCTCTGGAGATCTGAACGCGTACGAGCTGTCGGTGACGTTGCCTGGCTACATGAGTCGCTCGTTCCTTGTTCATGCGGTTGCGAGCCCCAACATCGTCGCCTGGATGACTCACAGTATCATAAATTCCGTCGGCATGGAGATGGTCAGGATTCCACCTGGCACTTTCCAGATGGGCGCGGAGAGCGGTTTCTCTGACGACGAGCAGCCGGCGCACGAGGTGACCCTCACAGCCGATTTTTGGATCGGCAGGTACGAAGTGACGCAGTTCGAGTACTCGGCGGTGACGGGTGAAAGCCCGAGTGCCAACACCCGTGAGCAACCCCTTCCGGTCGAAACGGTGCCCTGGTTCGATGCGGTAGCTTTCGCGAACGGTTTGTCTGCCAGAGAGGGCTTGCCGTCTTGTTATGATCCAAGTGGGAATGTCATAGGCGGGGATATCTATGCGTGCCGGGGCTACCGGCTGCCAACCGAGGCCGAGTGGGAATACATGGCACGAGCCGGAACGGATACGATCTATTTCTTCGGCAATGATCCAGCCCGACACGGCGAGTACGCGTGGATCAGCCGTAACTCGCAAAGCCGAACTCGCCTGGTCGGTAGCAGACGAGCCAATCCGTGGGGGTTGCACGACGTGTATGGCAACGTGTACGAATGGACCCACGACTGGTACGATGCCAGCTACTACTCGAACAGTCCCCAAAGCAACCCTCCAGGCCCTGCTACTGGAACTGTCAAGAGTTTGAGGGGGGGCAGTTGGCGGCAAGACTTCGACCATGCTGAATCGGCGAGTCGCGAGGGTTTCCACCCGACGACCCGGCGTTCCTCAGTCGGCTTTCGTCTCGCCAGGACCACGAGGTAACGTTTCGTGAGACAACACCCACCTCTCTCGGAGAACTGCCCCGCTCCTCCCAACAAACAGGCGCACTGCTGGTCATTCCTTCACCTGGCGATGGCAACGGGACTCTTGTTTCTACTCGCTTCGCCCCGGGTCCTATGGGGGCAATCAACAATCTACGTGGATTTGACAGCCCTCGGGGGAAACAGCGGTGCATCCTGGGATGACGCGTTCGTCTTCCTCCAAGACGCGCTCGCTGCGGCGGGGCCGGGGGACCAGGTGTGGGTGGCACAGGGGCTTCACAGGCCGGATCGAGGCACCGGGCGGCTGTCGATGGACGTGCACGCGGCATTTCGTGTCCCCTGGAGAGTCACTCTGGTAGGGGGCTTTCTTGGCGGCGAAACTTCGGCCTCTGATCGCCTAGAAGGTGGGAGATCAGTCCTGACAGGCGACCTCGCCAAGGATGACCCTGCCGGAGTCGCGCCCGTCCCCGGGGCCGCGAATATGGAAGACAACTCGATCAATTTGGTTCTATTCGACGGCCAAGAAGTAGTAATTGACGGCTTTTCAGTCCAGGGGGCGACCGGACTTGCCATCGGGGGATCCCACAACTGCATCGTCCGAAACACGGACATCATCGAAAACCTTGGAGAGGTCGACCTTCGGAACTGCACGCTTGAAGGCCTTTACGTGGCACGCAATAGCACTTTCGAGTCGGCTGTGATGTTGGGCGGCCGCTCCGTCATTCGCGGAAGCTGGTTCGAGGACAACGAAACCCAGAGTTGGTGGCCGGGCGGGGCCGTGCTGTTAGAGCCTGGCAGAGGGGACACCTTGATCGTCGAGACTTCCACTTTTTATCGCAACCGGGGAATATTTGGAGGGGGCTTGGCTTCGGTTGGATTGGGGGCGGCGATCCTCGTCTCGGTTCGGTTTATCGCAAACCATGCTAGGTGCGGCGGAGGGGCGTTGAGTGCGCACAACGGCACAGAGGTGACCGTCGTGAACGGGCTGTTTGTGTCGAATTGGACGGACGAAGATTGCTACCCAGCCGGTGGGTTCAAGTATCGGGGCGGAGGTGCGATTGTCATGAACCAGTCTGAACTCGATCTACATTTCTCGACGTTCGCGGATAACCACACGCCAACTCGGGGAGACGCCATAAACTTATTCCTATCGAATCGGAGCGTAATCCAGAGCTCGATTTTTTATAGAAACGGTGCCGAGGAAACCCCAGACTTGTTCGCAGAAGGCCGCCTTCGCCTCCGATGCTCCCTCATCGACCAGGATCTGGCTCCGGGCCCAAGCGATTCGATAACCTCCACCCGCGTGGGATCCGCTTCGTTCGTTGACCTCGACGGGGCGGACGACGTTCTCGGCACCTCGGATGACAACGGGGCCATTTCGACAGAGTCGCTCGGAGTGGACGGCGCCATTTCGAATGAGTGCGAGCTGCTGGAAGACTACTCAGATCTCGATCGAGACGGACGCCTTCAGGAGCCGACCCCACTAGACCTCGCCGGTAACTCCCGTCTACGTGGCGCCGCTGCCGATCTCGGGGCCTACGAAGCCGGTTGGGTTCAGCGAATCCTATACGTGGACGATGACGGCCCCCAAAACGGCGACGGAACCTCATGGTCCAACGCCCTGCAAAGCCTGCAAGTGGCCCTATCGATGGCAGCGGGAGACAATGAAATATGGGTTGCCGAGGGTGTCTACCGCCCCGATGTCGGTCCATCGGTCGCACTCGGCGACCGGGATGCCGCATTCGTAATCCCCCCGGGCGTGGCACTTTTCGGAGGTTTCCGAGGCACCGAGAGTACGCTGATCCAGCGACCCGCTAGTCTGCCGCCTACTGTCCTGTCCGGCGATCTTGATGGCAATGATCCTGGCCACCGCCCTCGCATTGATCAGCTTCCACTTTTCGATGACAATAGCACGGAAGTTGTATCAGGCCACCGGGGGCTCTCCATGGATGGGTTTATAGTTCGAGGCGGAAGGGAGGTGGCGCTTTCGGTCTCCGGTGATCAGAGTCCGTGCTCTCTCACCAGCATGGTGATTGAGATGAACGTTGGACGCGCCGCCGCCAGCGTCTCAGCGTGCGATCTGGAATCGGTTGAGATTCAGTACAACAACACCCCAGACGGGGCTGCCCTTTCCATTAGCGGCGGTTCGCTCCGACAAAGCAAAATCGGGGAAAATTTTGGCGGATCGAATGGTGGCGGGATATCCGTACATGGTCCGGACACGACCCTCATATCGGAGTCCATTATTTGGGAAAATAGCTCCGACTATGGAGGGGGGCTCATCTCAGGAGGAGGTACCACCATAATATTGGTGTCTACCCGAGTCTTCTCGAACATCGCGCGGTGCGGTGGCGGCGGACTCTATGTCGCGGGTTCAATGGTGATACTCGTCAACAGCCTCTTCGCTTCCAATCGAGTCGAAGGTCCGTGCCAGAGTCCTGGAAGAGGTGGGGCGGCTTTCGTCTCGGGGGGCCGCCTCGAAGCCTACAATTCCACATTTGTCAACAACGTCGCGTTTGCCGGGGAAGCATTCTGGTACCAGTCTTCGACCGGTAGACTATTCAACTCAATTGTCGCCACTTCAGGATCGGATACTCCAGACTTCGTGCTCTGGAACTCATCGGTTTCGGTACTAGGGCTGTTACATGATGAGCCGCTCCCGAGTGCAATGAGTGAGGCAGAGGGAGCGGTTTGGGGCGCGCCGCTCTTTGTTGAACCATCCAGGACAGATCCCCGCTTTGGGGGCTACCGGCTCAACGGATTTTCGCCGGGAATCGACGCGGGATTTGAAGAGGTTCTGCCCCCCGACTGGGCGGATCTTGACCGAGATGGCGATCGGCGGGAACCGCTGAGCGTCGACATTTCTGGAGAGATCCGTATCCGGGGCCTGAGGATAGATCTGGGCGCTTTTGAAGGCTTCACTGCAACCGGTATCGATGAGTTGGAAACCTTAGAAGAGTCGCCACAGCTATTTCCAAATCCCACGTCCGGGCGATTCACCTTGAAAATGGCGAGCGTGAAATGTGGACGGACGGCGGAGGTCTTCGACATGATCGGACGTCGAGTTCACCGATTAAACCTCCCGTGCGACGCCGCTGCGAACGAGTTTAATCTAAACGGAGAGGCGGCTGGCGCTTATTTCGTGGTTGTGCATGACGGTCTGAGCGTGGACGTGATACCCTTCACGCTTACCAGGTGAGGGACAACCCAACAATGTGGGCCCGGCAGGGATTGAACCTGCGACCTATCGATTATGAGTCGACAGCTCTGACCACTGAGCTACGGGCCCGCGGCGGAGCCAACGCGTGACTCTGCCAAAGGGTCTCGACTCCGTCCGGTACTCTACTCCTTCAGCAACAGCATGGCGCGAACCAGTTCACCAAGCGGAGTCTTGAGTCGATAGATATACACGCCGCTGGGAAGCCAACCTGCATCGAACTGTGTCTTGTGAATGCCAGGCTCGTGGGGGCCATCTGCCAGTACGGCGACGAGTCTTCCCAGAGCATCGTGCACAGTCAATTGGACAATAGTACGCTCGGTCAATTCGAAGTCGATGCTGGTCCGCGGGTTGAAGGGATTGGGGTAGTTCTGCCCCAGAGACCAGCCTTGGGGCACTTCCGCCGGCTCAGGCGTAGTCGCTGTGCCCGAGACCACGTTCACAGTCAGTGTTGCCAGCCTGGTCTCCGCCCCACGCGAGGCCTCGACAGACAGAATGAAGGTTCCAGTAGCGCCTGTCTCCACATCGCCGCCAAACACGCCGTCGCCGGCTGCTCCGTCTCCGCTTCTACCATCGTCGAGTAGGGTCGTCGTAAATGATGTCCCTTCGCCAGAGACTGTTGCCGTGACCGTGGTGACGGGCGTGTCGCTCGTCACAGTAGCAACCACGGGAATCAGGCTACCCACCGGCTGAGACTCGCCCAGGCTCAAGGAAAAGTCGGTGCCTGCAAGCTCCCCAAGGATCAGTACCGTGCCCGCGCCTTGACTGGGAATAGCGGTCGCCCGCCAGGATCCCGCTACGGGATTCGCAAACCGAGCGGTCAGCAGGAGCGGGCGTGTATCTAGTGAATCGGTGTCAAACACAAGCGCACCGTTGGCGTCCTCAATCTGGACGCGGACGGTCGCGGCGGGCAGAATCTGGAGTAGGAGTTCAGTCGCGGTCGGTACTTCGAACGTGATGTCCGCGGCGGACTGATCCACGTCGATTCGCTCGACAAAGGCAATGTTTCCAACCACGGCGTTCCCGACGCCACCGACGCCACCGACGCCACCGACGCCACCGACGCTGGCAGCGGGGGCTTCGGCAGCCTTGCCCGGCCTGTTTTCAGACAGAATCGGGACGCTATAACTATCGAAAATTTGTGTCGATGGGGGGAGTTCGATGTGATTCAGCTTCCGGAGCGTGCTTGACGAAAAAGACGGAATATTAGCGGTTGCGCCGAGCGCGCTGGTGACGCTCACGAGCCCATCTCCTTCCTCGAGAATGCCGCAGGATGCCGCCACGGAGCCAAGGAAAAATTGCTCGCTAGTGGGGCCTGGAGTCAGATTGCCGGCGGCAATGTGGAAGGGCACTCCCTTCTGATTGGTGGTGAACAGGTTGAAGCGAAGCTGCAGGTATGAGGGCGTCAGCTGGATAATGTTATTCGGTACGCCCAGCGGAGTGGTCTTGGATAGTATCACGTAGAATGCCAGGACGCGGTCAACGCAGGTCGATCCCTCGTTCGGGGTGCCTAACTGGACCAGATGGCGAACCAGGCGCTCACCGTCCGCTTCAGCCGGCTTCATGGTCGAGTGGATATACTGGCGCGAAATCAGGCCTCCCATGGAATGGCCCATGAGGTCCACATGACAGGCGTCGTGTTCCTCTCGCGCAGTTCGGATGGCCAGCTCCAGGACGGCGGCGTTGGTTTCGATGGTGATGTTGGTGAAGATGGAAGCCACGTCTCCGGAAGGAAGCGCCGCGTCCGGGGACGTCCCCGTTTGCATTCCTTCGACCGGGTAGATGCGCCCATCCCATCCAGGGTGAATAGTCAAGGCGTGGGCCTTCAGAACATCCCAGGCAGCCGCGCTGCTCCAAAGTCCATGAACCATTAGAAGAGGCTTGGGAAGAACGAGAACGGGAAACTCTATCTGAGAGTGCCCTGCTCCGTTCCTGAACATCTCGACCAGAATTCGGCGAGGCAAAACGTGTGCTCTGCCCGAAGTCCACGCGAACCCGGTGGTGTTCCAGACATAGCCAGCCGTCACGGTCTGTTCCGGGGGCACGACAATGGTGACCAGGCCGTTTCCCTCGGGAAGAACGAGGCCGGTTTCGGCGTCAGAAAAGCGCAGGGTCACCGTAGCCGACTTGAGTGAGCTTTCGTTCTGGACACTGACCGCGAGGCTCACTCGATTACCGTCTGTTGTCGACGCGATGAGCGGTTTGGAGCCCGGTACGCAGGTTTGATGGGTGGAGGGGAGGGGAGAGAGAGTGAGAATTACGGGCGCGATGATCACCCCGGCGAATCCCTCGTTGTTGTTGACGTTGCTCTCCAGGTCATCCGATGTGGCCGAGGCCGAGTTAATCTGATTCCCCAGACCATTCGCCACGACGCTGATCACCACGGTCGCCGAATCTCCGGGAGCGAAGCCGCCCAGCATACAGTCGATGGTTCCGTTGGCCTGCATACACGCGCCTTTCGTCGTGGAGACGGAGACAAATCTGAACGCGCCCGGTAGACGGTCGGCCAAGGTCACCCCGTTGGCCGGCGCTTCTCCGATGTTGGTTATCAGGATCTGAAAGTCAAGGGAATCCGATTCAGAGACGAGACCCGGGGCCGACTTGGTGACTTGGATGTCCGGAAGGGCTCCCAAATTCCCGAAGTTGATGTCTTCCACGTGCAGGCCGCTTACGACAGTCACGGCGTGGGTCGAGTCGCCGGTGGACCGGAAGGGGAAGATCTGTACCCAGGGATCGACCCGGACTTCGCCGACGGCGTAACTGCCCGGCCTCACGCCGTCAATCAGGTAGCTACCGGTGGAATCGGTGGTTGCCGTTCCGACCACCTGTCCGTTTTGGAACAATTGAATGGTCCAGCCCTCCAGCCCAAGTTCTCCGTCATTCTGGACTCCGTTCTCGTCTGCGTCGAACCATTTTTTCCCCGAGATCTGTCCGTTGCGGAAGTTGCCCACCACGAGTTCGATCGTGCTCCCCTCGGTCACCAGAACGTTGGCGGGCAGGTTTCCGGTGCTGGTGAGGGAACCGAGCGGGAGGGTCTCATCGACCGTCCACGATCCCGTCGGGATAGGCCCCAATGTCAGG
>CAYXSE010000103.1:0-11984 GCA_964466675.1 uncultured Rhodothermales bacterium
TCTCCGCGGCGGCAATCATCTCCACCGTAATCGTCTCCGAGCCCGCCACCTCTCGAAGGGTCAGGGGAAATGTGGTTCCCGCTACGCCCGCAAGTGAGGCGCTGGCAATGAAGTCGCGCCGAGATAAGGGATTTGCCATGTCATTGGGCCACGCTTATTGCTCCAATCTACGCCGGGTTATGCGAAACCCTCTCAAGCCCAACTGGCTCACTTGGCCACTATCCGGAAACGGAATAAAGAACAGGCCGTCGGCATCCCCGGTCACACTTTGGAAGGCCTCCAGTTCACCGGCTACTTCAGCCGACGCTTCCCGCCCGTCTCCCCGGAACAGGGCTTCGAATCGGTATGAAATGGCACTCGCACTCAGATTGTCCAGCCGAAGAACGACTCCGTTGTTCCTGCTGTCTCCAAGTGGGTAAAACAGGTATCTGACGAGAACACTGTCCTGCTCGACCACCAGCCTCCAGGCGAAATCGCCAGGCCTTTCCTTCTGACCGTAGGCGGGCCGCGTCATAAACCAGGCCCCCAGCAGGAGAAGCAGAACCCGCAGATTCACCCTGATATCAGACCGGAGGCCGCGCGGGCGACATGGTCTACAGTGAATCCGAAACTCTCGAACAGGTCTCCGGCGGGGGCAGAAGCACCGAACCTATCAATCGCTATCGCGACTCCGCCCAGTCCCAGATACCGCTCCCAGCCCATGGAAATGCCGGCTTCAACCGATACCCGGGCCGTCACACCGGCCGGCAGGACAGACTCTCGGTACTCGGCATCCTGGCGCTCGAAGCGCTCCCAGCATGGCATGCTTACCACGCGGGCGGAATGCCCGTCATCGGCCAGCCTATTGGCGGCGTCCAAGGCCAGCGTCAGTTCGCTACCCGTGGCCATCAGAATCACGTCGGGCCTGTCGCCTCCGGACCGAAGTACGTACCCGCCTCGAGGAACGCCGGAATCCGCCGAGTCGATGGTTTCCATCTGCTGCCTCAACGTCTGCCTCGACAACGCAAGAACGGTCGGACCATCGGTGCGCTTCAGCGCGGACTTCCAGGCCGCGACCGTTTCCGACGCGTCTCCCGGGCGTATCACATCCAGCCCCGGTATCGCGCGGAGCGCCATCATATGCTCCACGGGCTGGTGTGTCGGGCCGTCCTCACCGAGACCGATCGAATCGTGCGTAAGCACATAGATCACCGGGAGGCCCATCAGCGCACTCAACCGAATCGATGGCCTCATGTAGTCGCTGAAGATCAGGAAGGTGGCACAGTACGGCCGAAGACCGCCATGCAGGCTGATCCCGTTGCATACGCCTCCCATCCCGTGTTCGCGGACTCCGAAATAGAAGGTGCCTCCGTCATGACAGTCACGCTGATGCACGTCCCGGCCTGCGACAGAAGTCAGATTCGAACCCGCCAGATCGGCAGACCCGCCTATGAGGTTATCCAAGCGAGGCCCGATAGCCTGGAGTACTTTTCCGCTGGCTTTCCGGGATGCCATGTCGTCCCCGGAGGAGAACGTCGGTAACACATCCTCCCAGCCGGGAGCCAACTCGCCCGCCTGCCACGACTCAAACTGCGTGGCCAATTCGGGATGGTCCGCCTTGTAGGCATCCATCACCGAGTCCCATTCCGCATGACTGGCCGATCCACCGGCGGCAAGGGTCGACATGTGGTCGTACACCGGATTCGGCACGTGGAATGTCGCCGCCTCGGGCCAGCCCAGCGCCTGCTTGGTCCGGACGATCTCTTCCTCGCCCAGAGGGGCTCCGTGGGAGGCAGCGGTGTCCTGCTTGTTGGGGCTCCCGTATCCGATGTGTGTTCTGACCGCCAGAAGGGACGGGCGGCCGTTCTCGGCCCGTGCCTCTGCGATCGCCTCATCCAGGGCCTCCACATCGTTGCCGTCCTCGACGATGATCACCTGCCAGCCGTAAGACTCGAAACGGGTCGGCACATCCTCTGTGAAGGCGAGGTCCGTGCTGCCGTCGATCGTGATATGGTTGTCGTCGTAGAGGTAGATCAGCTTCCCGAGCCCGAGATGACCCGCCATCGAGGCGGCTTCATGGCTGATGCCCTCCATGAGGTCCCCATCGGAAACGATTCCGTAGGTACGATGATCGACCACGGTGTGACCAGGACGATTGAACTGTGCCGCCAGATATCGCTCGGCGATGGCCATCCCCACCCCGTTCGCGAAGCCCTGACCAAGCGGGCCTGTTGTGGTCTCCACGCCGCCTGTCACGAAGTTTTCCGGGTGCCCGGGTGTCCTGCTACCCAATTGGCGGAACTGCTTCAGGTCCTCCATCGAGAGGTCGTACCCAAACAGATGGAGGAGCGAGTACAGCAGCATGGAACCATGCCCTGCGGATAGGACGAAACGATCTCGATCGACCCAGGAGGGATCCGCCGGGTCGTGCTTCATGTGGCGCGCCCAGAGCGTGTAAGCCATGGCGGCAGCGCCCATGGGCATTCCGGGATGACCACTATTCGCCTTCTGGACCGCATCAACGGCCAGAAACCGAATGCTGTTGATGCTTAGTTCGTCCAGTTCGGACGACGTTTGGATCGAGGCAACTTCCATGGGTCTCGGGTTTTGGCACCCAGAAGTTACGCTCGCCCAGAGGCCCGGTCAGCCGGCTTGCGGCGATTGTGGAAAACGCGGCGTTGCCGAGTGGCGCGTGGCGCGGCAAATGCCGAGTGGCGCGGCAAATGCCGAGTGGCGCGGCGAACGCCGTCAGGAGCCGGCTTCCTCGATCATCTGGCCCAGACAGGCCAGCGTCTTGGACTCGGACTTGACGAACTGGCCGTTGATCATCACGGTAGGCACGCCCCGGACTCCCAATCGCTGGATCTGGTCGCGCCTCGCGGCGATGGTGGACCGGTTAAGACCGCGGTTCACGCGGCGGGCGAATACGTCTGGGTCGATCCCCATGCCTTCCGCAATCTCAGCCAGTTCCGGGACGCTCAGGCCAGCAGGCTTCTGCCGAGCGTACTGCTCATCAATCATTTCGAAATATTTGCCGTCCTGCGCCGCCACATAGATGGCTTCGATCTGATTCAGCGATTGTTGGAAGACGATGTACGGGATCAGATAGAACTGAGCGCGGTCCCCATGAGTCTCGATGACACGTTTCATGATCGGGTGCATGGTCCGGCAATGAGGGCAGTTCGGATCGAAAAACTCGATCACCTGAACACCCGTTTGGGCCGTCCCCAGGAAAGGATCCGCGAACGTGACGAGTTGCTGGTAGTCTGACACAGCCGGGACGCTGGGGTCGAACTCGCAGGTTCCGATCCGCTGAGGAGCCGGCACTGCAGGGGCCACTTCAGAGGGCACAGCAGGGGGCACTGCAGGAGCCATGCCTGTTTCGGCTGGATCCCCTCCAGTCGGGGCGGTCGGCGCCTCCGTTGCCACAGGCTCCGCCACCGCGAGGTTCGAGAAATACGACAGGTCGACGATGGCAATCAGGAGCGTCGCCAGCGCGAGGCCGGTGAATAGTTTCTTTCCCTGCATGGGATTGGGTTCCATTGAGTTTCGAAAGGAATCGTAGGTGGCCAGTGCCGTCAGTACGGCAACCAACCCGGCCGAGATCAGGCAAAGCTTGCAGAAGGCTCCGATCTGAAAGGCCTGAACGTAGACCAGGTACCCTGCGTACAGAAAACCAACCGAGATCACCGCCTGCCTGAGCGTTCTGGCCTGGCGGGACCGGCCTCCGCCGAACGAAACGGCCAGGGAGAGGGCGAAGATGCCTCCGTAGAAGACCAACCCCCAAACCGAGTTGGAGATGCCGAACAGGGTACCCGCATCGCTCTGAATCACCGCTTCGCACTCGACAAACTGGGTGGGCTGATCAAACCCAAAGCACCCCCGGTCGAATCCGCGGCCCACCATGATCCACAGATGGACCACCACGAGGATACCCACGAGGGACAACGCATATATGGTTCGATCGACCAGAGTCCTGTCCATAGCAGATTGCGGTTTGAGAGCTTCGTATCGGCCATCCGGCAACCCACCTCAAAGCCTACTTGTTTCCGTTCGTCGGGCGTCGCAACTTTAAGCCCACTCCGGGAGCCGTAAGACGGCCATCCTGGCGCCATGAGACTACCTCAAACGGAAGCTCTGTAAATGCAGGTTCTGCCAGAAATCGGTACCGAATTGGTTACGCGACTCTTGCTGGTCGCGGGGGCCCTGGTCACGCTGCTGCTCCTGGTACGCGTCATCAATCGAATCCTGAAGAAGTCGATTCAGGACCCGACCAAGGCATTCCACGCGTCCCGAACGGTTCGGCAGGTGGCCGCCGCCCTGGGAGTGATCGCCGCCATTGCCATCATCGCCCCAGACACGGGCGGGCTGGTCACCATCCTCACGGTTATTGGAGCGGGACTGGCCATATCTCTGAGAGAGGCCCTCCTGTCTGTCGCCGGGTGGCTGCGTATTGCCACCATGACGGAATACCGTATTGGCGACCGAATAGAGATCGGCGGCATTTACGGAGACGTCATCGACATTCGGCTCCTGAGGACTACCCTGATGGAAATACGGGGATGGGTCGATGCAGACCAGAGCACGGGCCGGATATCCCATATCCCGAACAACTTTATATGGCTGCACGCGGTCCACAACTACAACCGCGGATTCAGTTTCATCTGGAACGAGTTGCCCGTCACGCTAACGTTCCGGAGCGATTGGGAGGCCGCGCAGGATATCATGCTAGGTTTCGCGGAAGAGAGCGCCGCCATCGTAGCGCAGCAGGCGACCGCAGAAATCCGGGACATGTCCCGCGAGTTTCTCATTCATTTCGGAATTTTGACGCCGTTTGTGTACGTCAGGGTGGTCGAGAACGGAGTCCAGCTAAGCCTCCGCTATCTATGTGACGTGCGCAAGCGTCGCGGGACGGAACACGCCATCACCATTTCCATGCTGGAGGCGTTCAAACAGCATGGGGGCATCGAATTCGCGTATCCTGCCCTGGGTGTTTGGACCTCGGACGCAAAGCAGTTTGCACCGCCTCCATCGACCCGTTGACAACTCCCATCGGCCGAAAATAGATGCTTCTCCTGGAGGACTTTGAGGTTATTGTTGCCGGCCAGCGTGAGCAGGGAATAACCCGCTTCATCGTCCCGATGCACCGAAGGCTCAGCGCGGATCTGATAACCCCGGTATCCGCGTTCCTGGCGCTCCGGGACGGCGCAGACTATGCGTTTCTGCTGGAGAGCGTGGAAGGTGGCGAAAAGTTGGCGCGGTACTCTTTCCTGGGGAGAGACCCGTATCGCGTGCTCCTCGGCCGAGGAGATACGGTTGTATTTACAGACCCCAAATCCGGTCGGTCTGTCACCAGGACCATGAGCCTCTTCGACGCTCTCCGGGAGGAAATGGATCGGTATGAAGAGGTGAAGATCGAGGGACTCCCACGCCTTACCTGTGGTGCGGTTGGTTACGCCTCCTACGACGCGGTCCGGCTCCTGGAAGAGTTACCGGACAACACCGAAGATGACCTCGACACGCCCGACGGGATCTGGTGCCTCTACGACACCGTTGCTGCGTTCGACCATGTCAAGCATCAACTGGTCCTCGTTTCAGGCATTTTTGTGAATCCGGACACAGATCTCAGGCGGGCTCACGAGGAGGGTGCCGAACGGATTGAGGCGCTCGAAGCGATGCTCACGCGCAAGCCGCGAAGGCCACCCGACGCCGTCACACTGACCGGCGAAATGTCATCCAACTTCGACAGGGAAGACTTCGAGGCGGCCGTTGTCAAGGCCAAGGAGCACATCTACGAGGGGGACGTATTTCAGGTTGTGATCTCTCAGAGGTTCCACCTTCCCTACCGGGGAGACCGCTTCAATCTCTACCGCGCTCTCCGGCAGGTGAACCCCTCCCCCTATCTGTTCTTCCTGGATTTCCAGGATTTCGCGCTGATCGGATCCTCTCCCGAAGTGCTGGTCCGGGTCGAGGACGGCAAAGCAGAGGTGCTGCCCATCGCCGGAACTCGGCCTCGCGGAGCCGACCATGATGAAGACCAGGCCCTGGGCGAAGAACTGCTCAACGACCCGAAAGAGCGTGCCGAGCACCTGATGCTGGTTGACCTTGGCCGAAACGACCTCGGCCGGGTGTGCACCTACGGAACCGTGCAGGTGGACAGGTTTGCGTATGTGGAGCGGTACTCGCACGTCATGCACATCGTGTCAGCCGTTTCTGGAGTGCTCTCCCCGGAGAAAGGAGCCGTCGAGGCTCTAGAGGCGTGCTTCCCGGCAGGCACGGTGAGCGGGGCCCCCAAGGTGCGAGCCATGGCGATCATCGATTCGCTCGAACCTACCCGACGTGGACCTTATGCTGGCACGGTGGGATATCTTGATTTTTCGGGTAATCTGGATAGTTGTATCACCATCCGGACGATGGTTGTCCGGGATGATGCGATCTTCATTCAGGCCGGCGCGGGTATCGTAGCCGATAGCGACCCAGCCTCCGAATACGAGGAGACCCTGAACAAGGCTCGTGCGTTGAAACAAGCGATTCGGCTAGCAGCCGGCGAACTACTCTAGGAAACATGGGAATCAAGGACCTAATTCTGAACAAAGGCTGGGCCGGAAAGACCATTGGCCGGGACGAAACCATAGACCGCCTGAACCCGATTATCCGGTCTCTGACAGAAATGATGCACTACTACGAATTCGCGGCGTCCGAGTCCGCGGATGTGGGCAAAGAAGCGATTGCGCAGAGCCAGAGAACGCTGCGGATGGATATCGGCAAACTTTGCGAGACGGTGTTCAGCTGCGGCGGCATCGCCTACAATGGGACCGACATCGAGCCAGGTTCTCTCGTGTTGGAGGGGCCTGTGCCCGATCGGCTGATGGCACGCGAGCGAGAGTTCTGCGATCTGGTCGATGCCGAGAGCGAGGTCGAGCATCAAATCCGTACGCGCGCCATTTTGGCCAACACGCGCGCCAATGGCGAAGCCCGCCTGGGAATGGTCCGCTCATTATCCGGTCGCTGATCCACCGAACGGACCTCGCCCGGTCCCCGACTACCGAACCGTGACTGTGCCAGCACCCGTCCAACCTGATCCGAAATTTCCGCCCGTCATCGTCTCCGGTATTCAACCGTCGGGGACGCTGCACGTCGGAAATTATTTTGGAGCACTGCGCCAACACATCGCACTGCACAAGACGCACGAAGCCTACTACTTCATCGTGAACTACCACGCGATGACCACGCTGCGAGATCGTGAGGCTCTCCGTGGGTACTCCCTGGATGTCGCTCTGGATTACCTGGCACTGGGATTCGATCCTGACGAAGCGGCCCTGTTTCTCCAGTCGGATGTGCCCGCGGTCAATGAACTCGCCTGGATTCTGTATACGCTCACGCCGGTATCCCAACTGGAGAAGGCGGTGTCGTACAAGGACAAATTGGCTCAGGGTATCCCGGCCAACGCGGGTCTGTTCAATTATCCGGTTTTGCAGGCCGCTGACATCCTGATTTACGGTGGGACGCTCGTTCCGGTCGGGCAGGACCAAAAGCAGAATATCGAGATCTCGCGAGATCTGGCGCAGCGGTTTAACGCCACCTTCAGTCCGGACAATCCTGTGCTTCCGGTGCCCGAGCCACATATCCTGGAGGATGTCTCGATCGTGCCCGGAGTCGACGGCCGAAAAATGTCCAAGAGTTACGACAATACCATCGGGATCTTCGACGAGGGGAAAGCGCTCAAGAAGAAAGTCATGAGCATCGTGACCGATTCCACCCCTCTCAATGAGCCCAAGGACCCCGACGCCTGTAATGTTTTCGGCCTGATTAGGCTTTTCGCACAGCCCGATATAAGCGACGAGATCGCCGCCAACTACCGAGCCGGGGGTTATGGTTATGGGCACGCCAAGAAGGCCCTCCTGGGGCTAATGACTGAATATTTTGCCGAGGCCCGGGAACGACGTCGAGGGCTGGCCGAGCGACCGGACTATGTGCTGGACGTCCTCCGGGAGGGCGGAAAAAGCGGGCGTGAGAAGGCCGCCGGGATCATGGAAAAAGTCCGCGCCGCGACTGGCCTATTGACGACAACATGATTCTGGTTCTGGACAACTACGACTCCTTCACCTACAACCTGGTCCACATGGTGGCGGCGGGTGGGTCCCGCGTGGAAGTCATCCGGAATGACCGCATAGACCTGGACGGCATCCGCACCCTCGATCCAGACGGCATCCTGATTTCCCCTGGCCCGGGCCGCCCATCGGAGGCGGGCATCACCAAATCCATCATTCAGGAATTGGGGCCTACTGTTCCTATTCTGGGCGTATGCCTGGGGCATCAGGCGATTGGGGAGGTTTATGGCGGCGAGGTTGTCCATGCGACCGTCTTGATGCACGGAAAGACGAGTCCCATCCAGCATGACGGGACCGGCGTTTTCTCAGGCGTGGAGGCCGATTTTGAGGCGACTCGCTACCATTCGCTGGTCGTGGATCCGGCGTCGATTCCGGAATGCCTAAGGGTAACTGCGACGACGGCCGATGGAACCGTGATGGGGCTGAGACACCGGGAGTTATCCGTCGAGGGGATCCAGTTCCATCCGGAGAGTGTGCTCACCAGAGCCGGTGCCCAGTTGATGGCCAACTGGCTTTTCGAGGTGGCCCGGCACCGTCGGGGAGGCCTGAAATGACAGAGTATCTGAGGCTGATTGCGGCTGGCGAGACGCTGTCTTCGGAGGCAGCGGCGGCGGTCATGCACAAACTCCTCAGTGGTGCCGCATCCGCAGAGCAGATCGCCGGGCTCCTCATGGGACTGCGAAGCCGCGGCGAGACCCTCGACGAGTTGACGGCCTTCACACGGGTCATGCGCGAGTACGCGGTGCCCGTTCGGGTTGAAGACCCCAATGTGATCGATGTCGTCGGAACCGGAGGCGACGGTAGCGGCACATTCAATATTTCGACCACCACCATGTTCGTGTGTGCCGGAGCGGGCGCCACCGTGGCCAAGCACGGGAACAAGGCGGTGTCGTCCAAGAGTGGATCGGCCGACGTCCTGCGAGAACTGGGCGTCTTCGTCGAACTCCCGGCCGATGCGGTCTCGGCCTGCATTGCCGATGTCGGTCTGGGGTTCATGTTCGCTCCGCTCTTCCATCCGGCGATGCGACACGTGATGCCGGTCCGTCGCGCCCTTGCAGTGAGGACTTTTTTTAACATCCTCGGTCCACTCTGCAATCCTGCTGGCGTTCGAAGGGGCCTCTTTGGAGCGTTTTCGGACGAAATCGCGCTCTCCATGGGACAGATCCTGTCCAGGCTGGGGGTAGATCGGGCGTTCGCCGTCCATTCCGAGGACGGTTTGGACGAATTCTCCATTGGCGACGCAACGCGGGTCCGGAGCTACCCAGGCGGCGGCGAGGTCACCCTGGTTCGCCCCGAAGACCTGGGACTGGAGACGGCAGACCTCGCTTCGATCAAGGGCGGGGACGCCGCAACCAACGCCGCAATCGTCCGAGCTATCCTTGGCGGCACCCCGGGACCTCATCGGGATGTAGTCCTTCTCAATGCTGCTTTCGGCATGGTTGCCGCCGGCCTGGCCAAGACTCCTGGCGAGGGCCTCGAGAAAGCCGTGGACAGCATCGATTCGGGGGCCGCTGCGAGAAAACTGGCGAATCTGGTGGAAGCCTCCCAAGCCCATCGGCCCGCCCCTGAGGATGGTGCGTCTGGCGTGGACGGGACTAACTGATGGCCACCATCCTCGATGATCTCGTTGCCGGAGCGGTATCCGAAACGGCTCGCCGCAGGCGTAACATCACCCTCTCGGATCTGGAAGACCACTTCGGCCCAGATCCCCAGTCGCTCCGAGCGGCACTTGCCGTGGACGGACTATCCATTATTGCCGAAGCCAAAAAGGCATCGCCCTCCCACGGGCTCATCCGGGCAGCCTTCGACCCCGCCGCCATTGCCCTGGAATACCAGGAAGCCGGCGCGGCCGCGGTGTCCGTATTGACGGAGCCGATACAATTCCAGGGGTCGTTGAACGATTTGCGCGAGGCGCGGGAGAGTTGCCAGCTGCCCCTTCTCCGGAAGGACTTCATTGTGGACGAGTACCAACTCTTCGAGGCCCGAGCCTATGGGGCCGATGCCGCGTTGCTTATCGCCACGGTGTTGGACCGCCATCACCTCAGCGATCTCCTTCAGGCCGCAGACGCCTTGGGGCTGGAGTGCCTGGTGGAACTGTATGACGCGGCAGAACTGGATCGACTGGACTTCGATCTTGTCAGGATGGTCGGTGCCAACAATCGGGACCTCAGGACGTTCACTGTGGACCGTGAGCGCGCGCCGGCTATTCTGGCATCGGTGCCTACCAGTGCCATTCGGATCGCAGAAAGCGGCCTCAGAACGGCCGAGGATCTTGTGTTTGTCCAGGAACACGGGATCGACGCCGTGCTCATCGGCGAAGCGTTCATGCGGTGTGAGAGTCCAGGTGCCGGATTGGCGGCCATGATAGAAGCTGTATCCAGACTGGGGGAATCGCCATGACGGCGGTCAAAATCTGTGGGATCACCAACCTCGCTGACGCCCGGTATGCCGCGGGCGCCGGGGCCGATTTCCTGGGATTCATTCAGCACCCGGCTAGTCAGCGCTACGTGGACCCGCGACTCCTGAAGGATCTGATTGCCTGGATCCATGGCCCGAAAAGCGTGGGGGTATTTGTCGATGTGGAAAGTGACGCCGTCAACCGAGCCGCCGACGCGGCCGGGTTCGACTTCGTTCAACTTCACGGGAATGAGTCCCCGGATGCGTGTCACCACATCGAGCGCCCGGTGATCAAGGCCATTCATGTTGGCGGGTCGGGTACATCGAGCGCGGTGACCTCGGACAACCTGGCCGCGACGGCCGCGAGATATGACGGCGCCGTTTCGTATCTGCTCCTCGACACCGCTGTCGGGGCGATTTCTGGGGGGAGTGGGACCGTTTTTGACTGGGCGGTGGTGTCCCAGTTGCCCGTTCCCTTTTTTGTCGCGGGAGGACTGACGCCGCTGAATGTGGCCGAAGCCGTGCAGACCCTGAGACCCTTCGGCGTGGACGTGTCTGGCGGCGTCGAGGAATCTCCCGGACTCAAAGATCTGGAGCTGATCGACCAGTTCATGGACGCCGTGGCACGAACGAATTAGCCCCCGAACAGCCCTCGAACTAGCCCAGAATGTCAGTCCACCGACACAACCAGGAAACTCCGGACGCGGCCGGCCGATTTGGCGCGTACGGGGGGACGTTTGTCCCAGAGGTTCTAATTCCCGCGGTGGAAGAATTGGCGGTGTCCTACGCCGAGGCGCGCGAGGACAAGGGCTTCCAGGCCGAACTGGACACGCTTCTGAAGGACTACGCGGGGCGTCCCACTCCGCTCAGCTTCGCCAACAGACTTACCAAGCACTTGGGTGGCCCCCGGATCTACCTCAAGCGAGAAGACCTCTGTCACACGGGCGCCCACAAGATCAACAACACGTTGGGGCAGATCCTTCTGGCCCGACGAATGGGCAAAACCAGGATCATCGCCGAAACCGGGGCCGGCCAGCACGGGGTGGCCACAGCGACGGTGTGTGCAAAATTCGGTCTGAAGTGTATCGTTTACATGGGCGCCGAGGATATCGAGCGGCAACACCTGAACGTGCTTCGGATGCGTCTTCTGGGCGCCGAGGTCCGACCAGCCACCAGCGGGAGCAAAACCCTCAAGGATGCCACGAACGAGGCCATCCGGGACTGGGTGACCAATGTCGGGGACACTTATTACATCATCGGATCGGTGGTGGGGCCGCACCCCTACCCCATGCTGGTCCGAGACTTCCACCGCGTGATCGGCCTGGAGACCCGGGAACAGGTGATGGCGGCGGAGGGCCGCGGGCCGGACGCCCTGGTCGCGTGCGTCGGCGGCGGATCCAATGCTATGGGACTGTTTCACCCGTTCCTTTCAGATGAGGGGGTCGCGATGTACGGAGTCGAGGCGGCCGGTGAAGGGTTGGACGGGAGACACGCCGC
>CAYXSE010000104.1:0-11976 GCA_964466675.1 uncultured Rhodothermales bacterium
GAGAATATCACGAAGTATCCGGTATCTGACACGTCGGTCACATCCAGTTGGTATTCCGTGCCATCGACTTCAAAAACCACCGCGCCCGGCGATTCTTCCAGTGCCTCGCCGCCGGTGAAAATGGCAACCGGGAATTTCTTCGGGGGGTCGTGTCGCTCAAAATGAGCGGAGAGACGCAAGCCCCCGTTGACCGGAAAAAAATCGAGTCCAGGAAACTCGGTTTTCGGCGGGTGTTGATTGTCTCGGAGCCGCAGGGCGAGTCGGCCCTGGAAGAACTTGATGTACCAGTTTATGTCTCCGAATCTCATGACCGTGGGAGTCCCGTCGCGCTCGGACAGCACTTCGATCCCGTCTACCGGAACGACAGCGCTGTCGGCCGTGACGATGACGCCGTCCCCCGGGACAAATCGAATTCGGTCTGCCTCGATTTCCAGTCGGCCGATTAACTCGGGGCCCCTGGGCGTGACAATGTCCGCCTCCGTCGAGGCTCCAACGGTGGTCGTCCCAGGATCCAGGAGATGGTATCCGATCAGCGAGAGCCACGAATCTTCTGATGCGAGAGCCGCCAGGCGCCATTCCTGCCAGTCCGAGACCTCCTTGGCATGGTCCTCTGGGGCCAAAGATTGACCGGTGCATCCTGAGGCGACGGCGGCAGCAAGGACAATGGCGCCGCAGTGGGTGCGCAAGTTCAGTGTTCGCATGTCATTGGATCAGGTCCGAACGGCCAGCGTTGGCACAGACTCAAAATCGAGGCACCTGTGGGTTCGCTCACCAAGCTCAATCGATACTACGTAAAGTATAAGCATCTCTTCCTCCCCGGGTTGCTGGCCGCCGTTGGCTCCGCCGTGGCGGCGATAATGGTCCCGATGGTGGTCCGCCAGGCGGTTGACAGCATCCCGCGGATGGTCGCGAACTACAAGGCGTTTGAAGGTACCCCGGTGGGGGACTACCTGTACGCTCAGTTTTTCGCCACTTTGCTCGGTTTCGGAGCGGTCATCATTGGACTCAGCATCCTGAGCGGGTTGTTTTCCTTTTTTATGCGCCAAACCGTGGTGGTGGCGTCTCGGCACATCGAATACGATCTCCGAAATCGACTCTACGATCACCTTCAGAGGCTATCGCACAAGTTCTATATCTCCCACGCCACTGGAGATCTGATCACGCACGCGACTAGCGACATCGAGCAGGTCAGGCGGTATATCGGCCCCGCCTTGATGTATACCACCCGGGCCGTGGTCATCATGGTGACCGCGCTCACGGTGATGTTCGTCATCTCGCCGGTTTTGACGGCCTATGCGTTGATCCCAATGCCATTTTTGGCCCTGTCGGTTTTTTTCGTGGCGCGCATGGTTCACGAGAGGTCAGACGTGCTTCAGAAGCAATATTCCGATCTGACGAGCCGGGTTCACGAGGCTCTTTCTGGGATCCGCGTGCTGAAGGCATATGCGCAAGAGGAGGCCGAGCAGGCGGCGTTCGAGGAAGAGAGCGCGGAGTATCGAAACCGATCGCTGGATCTTGCCTTGGTCGAAGCGATCTGGAGGCCCGTCTTTCTGGTCCTGGTCGGCGTGTCCACCATCATCGTGATCTGGCAGGGCGGTCGATTGATCAGCGAAGGAACCATCACGCTGGGAAACATCGCCGAATACGTCATCTATATCGCGTTGATGACCTGGCCCGTGGCCGCGCTCGGATTCGTCATCTCCATGGTGCAGCGAGCGGCAGCATCCATGACCAGACTTCAACGCATATTCGACGCGCCGCAGGAGATGCAGGACGGGGAGAAGACGGATCACGGGATTCAGAGCTTGGATGGCAGTATCACCTTCGAGGGTGTTACCTTTTCATATCCGAATTCCGAGAAGCCCGTTCTCGAAAATATCTCGTTTCATGTACCCGCGGGGAGCTCGCTGGGGGTCGTTGGACGGACGGGATCCGGTAAGACCACGCTCATCGAGATGATTCCGCGGCTCCTGGAGGCCGACGAGGGTCTTGTGAAAATCGACGGTCGCGACGTCGCGGAATTCCCGATAACCACGTTGCGCGGCGGTATCGGATACGTGCCTCAGGAGGTCTTCCTGTTTTCGGATACCATTGCCGGGAATATCGCTTTCGGACGCATGGACGCCTCCGTGGAGGCCATCGAGACGGCGGCCGGCGAGTCGGATCTCCTCGATAACATCCGTGACTTCCCGGAGCAGTTTCAGACTTTTGTCGGTGAGCGAGGAATCACGCTCTCAGGCGGGCAGAAGCAGCGGACGTCCATCGCCCGCGCCCTGGTCAGGGAGCCGAAAATTTTAGTGTTGGACGATGCACTATCCGCCGTTGACGTACAGACGGAGCAAACCATTTTGGGCTTCCTGCGGAGGCACTACGGGCGGCGAACGACGATTGTAGTGAGTCACCGGATTTCTGCAGTCCAGGATGCGGATCAAATCATCGTATTGGACGAGGGGCGCGTGGCTGAAATCGGCGATCACGATTCCTTGATCGCAGCAGGCCGCCTCTACGCGAATCTCTATCGCAAGCAGCTTCTCGAGGAAGAGTTGCAGAACATGCTTTAGCGGCTTTAAGTAGGCGTTTCCGGACGTTGCAGGGCCCGGCGGGACGGAAAGCGCCTGTCACGCAATCCAATCCAGTACTGACCCCTCAAGGAACTCTGGGAGCGGGATACCATCGCCGCCCACGAGCAGCTTTCGATGGGGTCTGAACGCTTTGTCAAACGCCTCCATGCCCGGCAGGACAACGGGAGACCTGGCGCTCTTGACCTCAATCGCCGTCAACCGGTTTCCTCTCTGTACGACGAAGTCCACCTCGCGATTGCGGTCTCTCCAGTACTGAAGCGAGCAGTCCCCGGCTGCCTCTGCAGCCAAAAGGTGAGCGCCCACCGCGCTTTCGACCAACCTTCCGCGATATTCAGGATCGGACAAAGCCTCCCGAGGGTCCCGGCCGGACTGGGCAGTAATCAGCGCCGTCGTGAACGCCTGGAACTTGGGACTGGAGCCGCGCCTTCGAAAGGCTTGGCCCGAATGCTTCTGGAGGCCCGCCAGCATGCCTGAGGCCTTCAGCAAATCCAGATAGTGCGCAAGAGTCACGGTACTTCCGGCATCCTGGAGCTGGCCCAGCATCTTTTGGTACGACAATATCTGACCGGAGTACCTGCACCCCAGTTCGAATAGCCTTCTGAGGAGTGCAGGCTTGTCGACCCGGGTCATGAGAAGGACGTCTCGCGAGATGGTTGGCTCGATCAGCGATTCTCGGACGTAGTGAGACCATCGGGTCGAATCCTCGATCAAGCCGGCGGCCCCCGGGTAGCCCCCGAAACAGAGGAAAGTATCCAAATCAAAGCCAAACGCTTCCCTCATCTCCAGCAGTGACCAGTGAGCCAGGTGGATTACCTCGAACCTGCCGGCGAGACTATCGGCAAGCCCTTGCTGGACGAGAAGGGGCGCCGACCCGAGCAGGACCACATGCAATTGGAGCCCCGCAGCTGAGTCTGCGTCCCAGAGTCGTTTCACGTGCGCGGACCAGTTGGGGAGTTTTTGGATCTCGTCGAGCGCCAGGATGACACTTCCCGCACTCGTACGGGCCTTTGCGCGCGCCTCCTCCCACTGCTGCTCTATCCATGTCCCCGGCCTGAGTCCCGGCGCATCGGCGGAAGCATAAACACTCGGGAGCCGCCTGGAACCGATCACATTTCGGACAAGCGTGGTCTTGCCCACCTGCCGGGGTCCTGACACCACCTGGATGAACCGGCGCCTCTCGTGAAGCCTATTCAGGAGAAGCTGCGCGTGCCTCCTCTCGTAGTAGTCCATTACGTTTTACTCAGTGTATTGAGTAAATATACTAGATGAAATGAACAAATGCCCCGGTTGGCTTTCCGGGCTCTTCGGAATCATGGCGCCGCGAGAGCATGTTCCGTCAGCGGCGGGGCTCGAATTGCATCTCCGCCAGATACACCGTGGCGGCAAGCTCTGCCGAAAGTCCGGCGTCGGCCAGCATTCGCTTCATGCCTCCAGCCGAGGCCAGGACTTCGTCGCTGGTGTTGGAATCCGGGGAAAGCCGACTGAGAATAAGCTGCTGCCCGTCATTTAGTACTTGCCATGTCACGGACCAGTCTTCGCCGCACCTGCTGCGCGATGATTCGGAAGGCTTCCAATCGAACGAGAGTCGATTGCCTTCTATTGTAAAAGGCTGCGTACGACAGATGATTTGGCCCCTGGTGTTGTAGACGCGCGCGTCGTTGCTGCGAACAAGGATTCCGGCGGGACTGCTAAGGAGTTGGATATCCCCTGCTGCGTCTGCCGGATTGGTGATGGGATAGACACCGGTCAACGACCATCGGGAGATGCTGAGGAAAAACAGGTCGAGTAAGGCGTCGTCGGATGACGGCTCTTCGCCGTCGTCGCCAAGACCATCGAAGAGGCCGCCGGTAATGACTGTGTCGATCTCGCCCCCGGTAACGATGACCACCGTATCGCCCCCGATGATGGTGGTGTCGCAGGCTGTCATGAGCGTGACGAAGGGCAGGAGAGCTAGAAGAAGGGCGGTACGCATGAAGACTCAGTCGGCGAGAGGGTCGGCTGTTCAGGATTCCCAGGGCAAACAGCTTACATTCCAATCATGCGTCGTCGCAAGTCTGACTCTATCCAGCCCGGCCGCGGAAACGCTCTAACTCCGAGGTCCTGCATCGAGCAGTAGAGACACAAAATGGATTCGGCAGGCTCCTCGAGGAGGAGTTGGCGGCGATGGCATAACCGGGCATAGTTGGTAACGGAAAATAAAAAGGGACTCGACGGCCGGTTGCTGAGGCGGATCGTCTCGCTATTGATGCCTTACCGTATCTGGGTGGGTGTGGCTTTCGTTACTGTGATGACGGTGGCTTTCCTGGGGCCACTGAGGCCAAAGCTGGTCCAGGTAGCGATTGACGGCTATATCGTGCCCGGAGACCTGGAGGGCATGATGGGGATCATCAAGATCCTCTTCATCGTGTTGATGGCCGAAGGCGTGCTCTCGTTTGTTAACGCCTACCTGACCCAGTGGATTGGACAGCAGGCTATTTACGACCTGCGGACACGGGTTCACCGGCACATTTTCAAGCAGCCCCTGGCGTTCTTTGACCGACAGCCTCTAGGCAGGTTGATCACTAGGGTGACGAGCGATGTGGAGTCGCTAAGCACCGTCCTCTCCGCAGGCGTGGTCACCATTATCGGAGACCTGTTCCGGATCGTCTTTATCGCCTGGTTCATGTTCTCTCTGAACTGGATCCTCGCCCTGGTGACCCTCTCCATGGTTCCGGTCATGCTGATGGTGACTTTCTGGTTCAAGCGCAAGGTCCGAGATGCGTACCGGGACACCAGAAAACAGGTGGCTCGTCTGAACTCGTTCTTGCAAGAGCACATCACTGGAATGAGGGTGGTGCAGATGTTCTCGCGTGAGGCCGAAGAAAATCGTCGCTTCCAACAGATCAACGACGACCACCGGAAAGCCCATGTCAAGACGATCTTCTATTTTGCGCTTTTCTGGCCCGCCGTGGATCTGATTGCCTCCACGGCGCTGGGACTCGTGATTTGGTTTGGGGGCCTTCAGGCCATGGGCGGCGCCCTCACTCTTGGCGTCCTGATAGCATTCATTCAGTACGCTCGCCAGTTCTTCGAGCCGATTCGGAATCTGTCCGATCAGTTCAATACGCTCCAGTCCGCGATGGCGGGTGCGGAGAGGATCTTCGACCTCCTGGATCAGGACGATTCACTAAAACAAAGAGAGCATCCTGTCGCCCTGGACAGCACCAGCGGAGAAATCGAGTTCTGCAACGTCTGGTTCACATACAAGGAGTCCGAAGAGGAGGAGCCGGACTGGATTCTCAGGGACGTTTCCTTCAAAGCCTCGGCGGGTGAGACCGTGGCGATTGTTGGGTCCACGGGCGCGGGCAAGACCACAATCATCAGCCTGCTGCTTCGCTTCTACGACATCCAGAAGGGTCAAATATTGGTTGACGGAGTCGACATCCGGGAGTACGCGCTCCGAGACCTGAGAAAACATATTGGCCTTGTCCTCCAGGACGTGTTCCTCTTCTCAGGATCAGTGGAGCGAAATATTTCGCTGGCGAGTCCGAATATTTCTTCGGACGCTGTTCAGAGGGCGGCCCGTCAGATTGGTGCACACGAATTTATCTCGGGCCTCCAGGACGGATACGATCAGGATGTCCGGGAAAGGGGCATGTCCCTCTCGCACGGCCAGCGCCAGTTGGTCTCTTTCGCGCGCGCCCTGGCTTTCGATCCGGAAATCCTGGTATTGGACGAGGCCACGTCAAGCGTGGATACGGAGACGGAGCACATCGTTCAGACGGCTCTTGAGAGGCTGATGGAGGGGAGGACTACCATCGTCATCGCACACCGACTTTCAACCATCCAGCACGCACACCAGATCCTGGTCATGCATCGAGGGGTCATCCGGGAACGAGGCACGCACCAGGAGCTCTTGAGGATGGATGGGCTATACCGAAAACTGTACGAGTTGCAGTACAAGCATCAGGAGGAGGCCAGCGCGGCCTGACTGGCGCTAGGACAGCCACATGTCAAACGTGCGACGGTGTGCGCGAGTCACGGGATGATCGAGGCCCAACAAGGTGTAGAGCGCCACGCCCACCTTTCGGGCCCAGCCGTCCGCAAACGCGGGGTTCTTCTGGAGCACTTCAAGCAGATCTCCGGCCGCCTCATGGAACGCCATCTGTCTCAAATTTTCGACGGCATTTTCCGCGTGCTCGCGGCCAGGTTCTTCTGGGAGTGGAGCGGCCGATGGATCCAATGCGGCAGCCAGGGTCCGCACGGATTCGGACAACTGAACGTGGCGAAGTTCTCCGGACATTCCCGTGGCGGCGAGGGTCAGGGCACGCTGCGGATTGGTGAACACGAGAGCTCCGGCGAGTAACGCACTCGCCGCCGCGTTGGCGGGCTCGGCTTCGACCACGGTCTCCAACAATGAGGTCGCCTCTTCCTGGCTACCAGCCAAGAGGAGATTCTCGGCTTTGGCGAAGAGCGCCTTCGCTTCGGAAGGGATGGCCTGCTCGAGCCATTGCCTCACGGCATGCTCGGGCAGGGCGCCCGTGAATTCATCCGTGACCATGCCGTCAACGAAGAGTTTGACTGCAGGAATGCCACGAATCGAATATTGAGTCGACACCTCCGGCAAATCGTCTGTGTTCACCTTGGCGAGCTTCCATGAGCCTTTGGCCTCGGCGTCCAGCCTTTCCAGGATGGGCCCGAGTGTCCGGCAGGGGCCGCACCAAGGCGCCCAGAAATCGACCAGGATGGGGGTGATCATGCTTGCCTCGATCACTTCCACCTGGAAGTCAATTACGTCGTGTCCCATAGGCGATATTCACCATCTGTGTGAATCAGGAGTCGTAAATTTCTGCGCTTGCAGATCACCACCACCAGCTCTTGTGGCATGAATACCAGGTTTCTCTCAGCAGGGTTCGTCCTGTCCGCGATATTCATCGCGTTCTCTCCAGGGTGCGCCGCTCCCCCTGTCGAAACGGGGTATGATGCTGCCTCGGACAGCCTCCGGTTTGCCGGAGAGGTTCACCTACGGAACATCCGCCAATTGACCTTCGGAGGCAACAACGCCGAAGCGTACTGGAATTCAGAGGGCACCGAACTCAGCTTCCAGTCGGAATGGTCGGGGCTCACCGATCAAGGTTGCGACCAGATATTCCTGATGAACGCCGACGGATCGGCCAGAGAAAGCGGGGATGTGTACGACCTGGTTTCGGCAACCGCCGGGAGGACTACCTGCGCGTATTTCCTTCCTGACGGGCGCATTCTGTACGCCTCCACCCATAGGGGTGGCCCCGAATGCCCGATAGCGCCCATGTTTGATCAAGGCCGATACGTGTGGCCGATTTTCGAGGACTACGACATCTATTCAGCCAACCCCGACGGCACGGACGTGCAGCTTCTCATCGGTGGCCCCGGTTATGACGCGGAGGCTACCGTCTCTCCGGACGGCCGGTATGTCCTGTTCACTTCGACTCGGTCGGGGGATTTGGAACTGTGGCGGTATGAGCTTGAAAGTGGAGACCTGCTTCAGCTGACCGATCTGTTGGGTTACGATGGGGGAGCATTCTTCTCGGCGGACTCCCAAAAAATTGTTTGGCGAGCGGGTCGACCGACAGGCGAAGAGGGTGAGGCGTACAAGGCTCTCCTCGAGGAGGGCTTGATTGAGCCGGCTCTGTTGGATGTGTTCATAGCAGACGCAGACGGCTCCAACGTTCAGCAGGTAACAGACCTTCCGGGTGCAAACTGGGCGCCATTCTTCCACCCGTCAGGAGAGCAGATCGTCTTCTCTTCGAATCATCACTCCCTGGATGAGGGTGGCCGCATCTTTGATGTTTACCGGGTGAACCTGGATGGCTCCGACCTGACTCAGATCACGCACTCGGGGGTGTTTGACTCCTTTCCGGCTTTCTCCCCGGACGGCACGCGCCTCGCTTTTTCCTCGAATCGGAACGGTTCACGGACCTTTAGCCGGGACACCAATGTCTTCGTCGCCGATTGGATTGAGAATCCCGAGGAGGTCGATCTCCAGTTTGGCCTGGACTAAGAGCGGCGGCTCAGCGGTCCATCCACCAGGCGGGGATCCTAAGGTAGAGGCGGTTGTATAGATTTAGCCCAGGCTAAAACTCATATACAACAATGCTAATTGTGACGCGAGGTTTCGCTCGCCTCTTGGATTGGGGCGGCCTTGTCGCCCTCGCGATCCTGGTCTCCTCTTGCGGCCCCGCGGGGAGGCAGGCTGAGGATTTGGCCGGCAGAACGATTCAGGTGGTGGCCACCACCAGCATGATCGCAGAGATGGTGCGTGAGGTCGGCGGCGACCGCGTGGAAGTACAAGGGCTCATGGGCCCTGGGGTCGATCCGCATCTCTACAAGGCGAGCGCCGGGGATGTGGCGCGCATGGCGCGAGCGGACGTCGTGTTCTACAACGGCCTCCACCTGGAGGGGAAGATGGTGGAAATTTTCGAGCAGATGGCCCACCTGAGTATTCCGACATTTGCGGTAGCTACCGCCGTGCCGGACGATCGGAGACTCGAGTCGGAACTCTTCGTGGGCAATTTCGACCCTCATATATGGTTCGACGCCGATCTGTGGCGAAGGGCGGCATTGTATACCGCGGAGAGTCTCGCTTCCATCGACTCGACGAGCGCGCCCCTCTATCACAGCAACGCAGCGCGGTTTGCCGGAGCCATCGGCGAGGCCGATGCATACGTCCGCACCCAGGCGGAGTCACTCCCAGAGGACGAACGGGTTCTGGTCACCTCGCACGACGCTTTTGGGTATTTCGGACGGGCCTATGGCTTCGAAGTTCTCGGACTTCAGGGTCTATCCACGGCCGTTGAGGCCGGAACGGGAGATGTACAGAACCTGGCCCGGTTCGTGGCGGCCAGGAGGGTTCCGGCCATGTTTATGGAGTCGTCCGTGTCTCCCAGAGGGATCGAGGCGGTGCGTTCCGCCGTCCGCGCGAGGGGCTTCGATGTGGTCATCGGTGGCACACTCTATGGTGATGCCCTGGGAACTCCGGGTACACCGGAGGGGACCTACGCGGGCATGGTACGATCCAACATCGACACCATCGTTGGCGGTCTGTCGGGAGCGTCGTTGGATGACTGATGCCATCGAAGTCCGCGACCTGACGGTAGCCTACAACGAGCGCCCCGTGTTGTGGGACATCGACCTGAAGGTTCCGAGCGGTGTGCTAATGGCCATCGTCGGTCCCAACGGGGCCGGAAAGACAACGCTTATCAAGGCCGCGCTGGGGTTGGTTCGTGCGGCGGCAGGTGAGGTTCTGATCCATGGCCGGCCGTATCTCAAACAGCAACGACGCGTCGGGTACGTACCCCAGCGCGGTTCGGTTGACTGGGACTTCCCGACGAATGTCCTGGATGTGGTGACCATGGGCCTCTACGGGAGACTGGGGTGGTTCAAACGGCCCGGGCGCGAAGAACGGCGTCTTGCGCTTCGGGCACTCGAGCAGGTCTCGATGGCGGACTTCGCAGATCGCCAGATCAGCCAACTCTCCGGTGGCCAACAGCAGCGCGTGTTTCTTGCGAGAGCCTTGGTTCAGGATGCAGATGTGTATTTCATGGACGAGCCCTTTCAGGGGGTGGATGCCACCACAGAACGCGCGATTATTGCCCTCCTGAGGGACCTCCGCTCCAGGGGCAAGACGGTCCTGGTGGTTCACCACGATCTTCAGACCGTGCCCGAGTACTTCGATCAGGTGATGCTTCTCAACGTCAGAAGGATCGCGAGCGGGCTGGTCCAGGACGTGTTTACGGACGAAAATCTGCGCGAGACGTATGGCGGCCGGGTAGGATTTGTGGAGGCGCGTCGGGCTAGTCGGGAGGCCGAGTTCAACGATCTGACCTCCTCCTGATGGAGGTCTTGTCCGAAATATTCGGCGACTACACCCTTCGCGTCGTCGCCTTGGGCGCGGCGGTTCTCGGCATGTCCAGCGGAGGGCTCGGGACGTTCGCGGTGCTACGCCGCCAAAGCCTGTTGGGCGATGCCATTGCTCATGCGGCCTTGCCAGGTATCGCCATCGCCTTCCTGCTCACGGGTAGCAAGGCGCCTCTCGTGCTGGTAACGGGAGCGGCAATAGCGGGATGGTTGGGGACGGTGCTCATCATGTCGGTGACGGAGACCACCCGCGTGAAATACGACAGCGCTCTTGGCATGATGCTGTCCGTTTTCTTCGGAATTGGACTGGTTCTGCTTACGATTATTCAGAAACGTCCAGACGCCAACCAGGCGGGATTGGACAGTTTCCTCTTCGGACAGGCCGCGTCGCTACTGGCTGGCGATGTGATCACAATGGCCGTCATTGCGCTCACCGCCCTGACGATTGTTGCCCTGCTCTGGAAAGAGTTCAAGGTGCTCTCTTTCGATCCGGACTTTGGGAGAACCATGGGCCTTCCCATTCGAAGACTGGATCTGGCCCTCACGGCGTTGCTGGTTATTTCCATTGTCATCGGCTTGCAGACGGTTGGAGTGGTACTCATGAGCGCCATGATCATCTCGCCGGCCGCCGCCGCTCGTCAATGGACGAATAGGCTAGGCAGAATGGTGCTTCTCTCGGCAGGATTCGGGGCCATAGCCGGCGTCACAGGAGCCGTGATCAGCAGCACGCAGGCTAGGCTACCAACCGGTCCCACCATCGTCGTGGTAGTCAGCCTGATTGTGGGATTCAGTCTCCTCCTGGCCCCAAACCGAGGGATGATTTGGGCCAGAATCCGAGCCTGGAAAGCGGGAAGGAGACTCAGGATGGACGCCGTTCTCATGGATCTCTTTCTGCTCGCAGACCAGCATGAGAGCGATGAGTACCCCCACGACCAGCGAGTCCTGGACGCGATGAGTTTCCCACGAGGAGCCACTCGGCGCAACCTGAACTTGCTGGCCGATCGAGGCTACGTGCGCCAGATAGACGCCCGCCGATGGGCGCTCACCGCGCCAGGAGCCCGTCGCGCAAGAATGCTCGCTGTCGAGAGCCCGTCGGACTGGAGCGACCCATGATCCAGGCGCAGATAGAGATACAACTCATCGCGATTGTGGTAGCGGCCGCCTGCGCCTTACCGGGCGTGTTTCTCATCCTCAGGCGGATGTCGATGATGAGTGATGCCATCAGCCACGCGATTCTCCCAGGGATCGTCATTGGCTTCTTCGTGACCTCGGACCTGGGCTCGCCGCTGCTTATTCTCGGCGCGGCCGTAACGGGATTACTGACGGTCGCCCTGGTGGAAATGATCAGTCGAACGGGACTCATCAAGGAGGATGCTGCCATCGGCATCGTCTTTCCCGCACTCTTCAGCATTGGCGTGATCATGATCGCCCGCTACGCCGGGGACGTCCATCTGGATATGGATGCTGTGCTGCTTGGTGAACTGGCTTTCGCTCCCTTCAATCGACTCGTTGTGTCGGG
>CAYXSE010000105.1:0-11954 GCA_964466675.1 uncultured Rhodothermales bacterium
GTTTCATCCGAATGAAGGATTTCCACGGCCCGGTCATAGGTGACCCGCGGGAACGTGTTCTGCGCCCTCTGGAGGGGCTCCAGGTCTCGATCAAGAATTCCCAACTCTTCGCCGCAGTGCTCCATCACGTCGGTCACGAGCCGGATCAGCAGAGCTTCCGCCAGCTCCATATTCATTTCCAGATCATAGAAAGCCATCTCCGGCTCTATCATCCAGAACTCGGTCAGGTGGCGACGGGTCTTGGATTTCTCTGCGCGAAACGTGGGCCCGAACGTGTAGATTTTGCCCATGGCCATGGCCATGGCCTCTCCGTGTAGCTGCCCGCTCTGTGTTAGATAAGCCGGCTTGCCGAAGTAGTCGATCTCGAAGAGTGTAGAGGTGCCCTCCACCGCCGTTCCCGTCAGCACGGGTGCGTCCATCTGGATGAATCCCTTCTCCTGAAAGAACTGATGCATCGAAAATATGATGCGGTTCCGAACCCTCATAATCGCCCACTGGCGCCTGCTTCTGAGCCAGAGGTGGCGCTGGTTCATGAGAAACTCGACGCCGTGCTCTTTCGGGGTGATAGGGTACTCCTCCGCGAGGCTGATAAGCACCACCTTGTTCGCCTGCACTTCGTATCCCCCGACCTGGCGCTCGTCTTTCCGGACTTCTCCGGTCACAGAGATGGCACTTTCCTGAGTCACCGCGGTGGCTGCCTCCCAGCTCTCGGCGTCAATCTCGCCCTGGTTGACCACACATTGTGCTAGCCCCGACCCGTCTCGAAGAACGATAAACACCAGCCCTTTGCCAGCGCGCTTGTTGTAAACCCATCCTTTCAGGGTCACGGACTCACCTTCCTGCTGAGACAGGCCGGTGATATAGCTGTGATCGAGTGGCATTCCCGCTGGCTTTTAGATTTGGAAGGCTTGCATGAGGGGCGCAGAGATCACGCCACTAACATCCTCCGAAAATAGCGGGAAGCGGACTGGCTGGGAAGGACCTCAGCCAAAATTCGATACTATTGCGTGCTCTGACGTATTTCCGCCTGCCAATTGGGCAGCTTGCGCTCTCCAGAGACGGTCGAGTGGAGCAGTTCGAAGAACCCGTAACCGTCCCTGTCGGCGAAGACGAACATCGCCTGTCCCTCGCCGGGAATATTGTTGTACTCCCAAATCTCGTGTGGCCGGAAGCCTCGGTCGAACAAGTGCGGTTCAATCGCCGTTGGCGAGCCATATTTCAGCAGCGCCCGACCTCGGTCCGTCTCCCAGCCCTCGTCGAACTCGGTCGTGTACCTGTCGTTGGCATACCGCAGCCTCTGGTAGAATCTCTCCTGGAATTCGTTGACGGCCGTGTTCGAATCCGGGTCGCGCCGCTGCCAGAACATCCTGAGATTGCGCCGCCGTTCCTCCGGGTCCCTGACACTCCGGGATTGACGTCGTTCTGAGTCCGTCATAATAACGCTGATGTACTCGGTCATCTGTTCGACCTCTTCCAGCGTCATCGTCGCATACTGACTGGTCTCGAATTCGGTCTCCAGGCCAAGAGGCACAGCCTGCTGGATGTGCGGATTGTAGACAAAGAACTTCCGCGATCGCTCTACGATGGACTCGTTTTCCGCGTTCAGAAGGGCGAGCCGAAGGAAGTATGAGCCACTGGGAAGCGCGGACAGATCGAAAGAGCCGACCAAGACGTCGGGTGACCGCAGCTCCCGAACTGATCTAGACTGGAGACCTTCTAGAGGCCGAGGCTGATTGGCCTGAGAGATGTACGAGAACAGTGTGTATTTATCCGAACTCCGGGCCAACCGATCAAGATTGTAGGCCTCAGCATAGAAAAATAGGCGGCTCAGCCCGGCTCCGTAGAGCTGGCTTGTGTTGGGTTTGACCACCAGGCCATTCTTGTAGAACGCCTCGTCTCTGGATTCCGCCTGCCTCAATTCACTGGCCAGCGTCACGTCCGACAGCGCCACCAGATTGGAATCCGAGTAGTCCGGAATAATCAGCTCGCGCCGAAGCATGAGTTCGCGGCGACCCAAGCCATCGCCGGGGATGGTGACTTGAAGTTCGTACTCGCCCGGAGGCACCGCGGCACGAACCGGGTGAACGAACTGCTGTCCTTCCTGGAAACCTGTTGTGTCGGCGATCTCGAACGAAAGGTCGAGTGAGTCCGTCCAGACGGTCTCTGCCGACGTTCCGGCCGATACAGCGGCGGACGAGCGATGAATAGACAGATCAACCGGCATCGAAGCAAAGAATCTCCCATCGCCAGCCACGAATGGCAGGGTCGTCGCCTTAAAAGCCAGGTACATCTCGACGAGGGAAGAGGTCTCGTCGTACGCGAATGACGCGTGATCGATATGGAGCTGGATGGGGAGGTCCTGGGCGGAAACGGCTGGCGTAGCGACAATGGCCGCTACGAGGGAAATGAGAGAGAACCGGGCCGTCACGTCTCTGTGGTGCGGAAGTCTGGCTAGATCCGCTACTTGATAAGGGTCATGGTGCCCGTGGCCACGAATAGATCTCGCGCAGTTCGGGCCTGAATCCTTACGATGTAGATCCCAGATGCGAGTTCGCTGCCATCAAGTGGGATCCCGAGGTTCGTGCCGGCACTCATGGGCTGAGCCGGAACCGACAGTACTTCACGGCCAAGGAGGTCGGTTACGCGAACCTCAACTTCGGCGGCTTCCGGAAGGTCAAACTGGACCGTAGTTCTCGGGTTGAACGGATTGGGGTAGTTTCCCCGGAGTAGAAACGTCTTCGGGACAAGATCTGAAGGGTCCTCGAAGGACGTGACAACGGACGCCGTCACCTTGCCCCCGGACGCATCGTAGGCAACCAGGGAGGGCTGATAGAGGCCCGTCACCTTCCCATGCGAGAGCAGACCCGACACGACGGCGGCGTAAGCCACGCTACCACCGCCAGATAGGTCAAGCCGGAATACATCTAGTTCGCTTCCGCCCGCCGTGCGAACAGCGAAGTTGAACGGTCCGGGGACGTTGGGCAGGTAGGACGTGAAGTCCCCGAACGTGGCCCCTGCCAACAGCGTGACCTCTTCTGGATTGTTGAGGTCGTCCGAGACGTTCACGATATCGACCGTAGGCATGTCTGGGGAGTTCTGGGCGAAGAATGCCTCGAACCGGTCAGGTGCCGTCGATTCCATCGCGTTGGGAACGGAAATCAGCTGATACCCCGATGTTGCGGTGCCCCCAACGATCAGCACATAGGATCCCCCCTCATCGAGCTGAACAGAGAATGTTGCGACAGCACTCCCGAGGCTCGACCCGCCCGGGGCAAGAGCCACATCGATCGTACCGTCGGGATGCTCTACAAACGCGGACGACGATTGATACGGGCTGTTGAACAGAAAAAGATTTCCAGCCAGATATACATTGGCCGGGTCCACCGTAGCGTCCGGGGCGCTGACAATTACCTGAAGTCGGGCGCTACCGGTCGGGTTGACGGTAATCGTGACGAACGCCGTCGGTGACGTCAGGGAGCCGTCAGTAGCCTGGTAGGCGAAGGTGTCCTGGCCGAAATAGTCTTGGATGGGGTCGTACAAGAAACTGCCATCCGGGCTGAGTACCAGTGTGCCGTTCTGCACATCGGCGACCAATGTGACCGTCAGCGGATCGCCGTCCGGGTCGGTGTCATTGCCCAGAACTCCTGGCGCAGGAACGCCCAGCAGGTTGTCTTCGTCCACGGAATACGTGTCGTCCTCGATAGCGGGGCCTCGGTTGCCTGTAACCGTGATGGTAACGGTCGCGTTGTTCGAATCGTCGCTCCCGTCGTTGGCCTTGTAGACGAAGTTGTCCGAGCCACTGAATCCAGGATTTGGCGTATAGGTGACGGAATTTCCGGACACCGCAGAGAGGGAGCCTGTGAGCGGAGGCGCTAGAATCGAAAACGTGAGCGCGTCATTTTCGGCGTCCGTCGCCAGCAGATCGATGTCCAGGGCTACTCCCAGGCCCGTGCCCACCGAAAAACTCTGCGCCACCGGAGGGTCGTTGACGGCGTTCACCGTTATCGTGACCGTAGCCGGTGCCGAGTCGACTTTGCCGTCATTGGCGACATAAGTGAAAGTGTCGGCACCCGAATAGTTGGAGTCGGGGATGTAGACGAAGGAGCCATTTGCCGCTAAGGCCAGAGTTCCGTTGTCGGGAGTCGTTTCAACGATCGCGGTGAGCGGGTCATTTTGTGCGTCGGAATCGTTCCCCAGTACGCCAGGGGCCAACTCGGTCAGCGGCGTGTCCTCGTCTGTGGAGTAGGTGTCTCCGTTGGCGTTTGGCTCGTTGTTACCGCCGCCGCCGGCGTTTACCGTTATTGTGACAGTGGCCGTGTTGGAATTTGCACCTCCGTCATTGGCCCGGTAGGTGAACGTGTCACTACCCGTGAAGGCTCCGTCGGGCGTGTAGGTAACCTGGTTCCCGGATACCGCTCCCAAGCTACCGTTGGACGGGCCCGCGATCACGGCATAGGTGAGTGGATCACTGTCGGCGTCTGTGGCGGAGAGAGAGACGTTAACGCTGGTGTCTTCCGACGTGGAGACGGCTACATCGGAAGCAACAGGAGCGTTGTTACCTCCTCCACCACCGCTGGCATCGAAGACAAATGATGGAGTGGCTGGTGTGTGAGTCGGCACGCCTGCATTGAGTCGGAAATCGACCAGCGTGATTGTCGAAGAGACCGCCGCGTCCGCTCGAAGCTTTATGAAGATCAACGTTCCGGAAGCCGTGAACGCGTTCGCGGAAGAGGTAAATCCGCCAACTCTGCCGTTTCCCGGATTGGAGTTGACGGTGAAGCTCGAAGTCAGGGTTCCCGTCGCGTCGTGGCCCGTGAACACGACATTCGGGTCGGACGACGTTACCGTGAGCTGAAATGCGGTGACCGACGAACCCTCAACACCCGTGAGCAAGATGGGCACGGTAACCTCTTGGCCAACGCTCGTCGTCACATCGGAGATGGCCACCGTGACCTGGGCGGATGCGAAGGTGACCGCGAGGCAGCCGGCGATAACCGTTAGAAACCGCCGATTCCATGATGCCAACCCTTGTATCAATCGCATACGCAGCTGTCGAAAGCTATAAATGGGAAGGACTCTCCCCGGAAAGCGCCTGAGCGCGTGGATGTTCCGGGATCCCGCAAAGACGATGCCCCGGCCTGCGAGAGCAAGCCGGGGCATCAATTCCGTTGAGCGGAGCAATCTGCTATTTGATAAGCGTCATCGTTCCGGTCTTGGCAAACGTGGTGCCGTTGCCCTGGGCAATCACACGATAGAGGTAGAGACCGGAGGAAAGCCCACCTGCCTGGATCTGAATCGAGCGATTGGCTCCCGCATCCACCGACCGAGTCGGAACGGAGAGCACTTGCCTACCAAGCATATCTGTCACGGTAATGGTGACGTCAGCCGTCTCTGGGAGATCAAACTGAATACTTGTGGTCGGATTGAACGGGTTCGGGTAGTTGCCCAAGAGTGCGAACTCAGTTGGCAACTCCAGCTCGCCCTCGTTGCTCGTTACCAAACCTCGAGTCAGCGTGAGCTTGACGGCAGGGCCCGCAGTCCACTTGGAGCCATCCGTCGTGATAATACGGTGCCAGAGATCGATGCTGCCGCCGATGTTCACGTTACCGGGATCAGCATCGGTCAGGTCGTCATAGACCGCCGCGGTTTCTTCGACCGTCAAACGAAAGCCATTGCCATCGAAAAAAGGTTCGAACTCCAAAATATCCGTGAAAGCGGCATCCGCTGCCATTTGATAGATATAGTGGACCGTGTCAAAATTGGCGTCTGTTACCGGAAGCCAACTGACTGAGAAGAGTCTAGCGTCTGGCGCGCCGACGATCACCACTTCTGAAAGAGAGCGAATCAACGCTGCCGGAGGCGCAACATTGGGAGCCTGCAAGATCTGCCCCCGAATTTCGCCTGGCCCGTATGCAGAGGTGTGGACATTCACGTAGGCCTCACTGCTGAAGATCGCATCGCGAAGATCCGGATTCGCGGCCAGATCGAATGCCTCGCTGAACTCTCCATTTCGCCCGTCGGGTTGGAGGAGCGGTGTCAGGGAGACGATCACACCACCATTCTCTCCAACTCCCGCCCAATGAATGTGCGAGGACGCGTAGTCTCCGGAAAGATTAGCGAAGACCCCTGAAATAAACACCACGTCATCGTAGATCTCCATCTCAACGTATCCAAACCCCGGAGTAGAAACAAACGGCACTTCGTTGACTCCAGCCAAGTGCGCCTCTCCCAGTGCGTCGGACTCAACCAAGACAGTAGCAATGTTGGAGTTGTCTTCCCCATCGAAAGCCCAGTAGGTGAAAGTGTCGTCTCCAGTGAAGGGGAAGTCTGGCTGGTAAGTCGCAACATCGCCGGAGATACTAACGGAGCCATTCGCTGGATCCGAAACGACCGCGTAGCTGAGTGCCGATGGCCCGCCATCCGCGTCGGTAGCGAACAGCGTGATATCGACCGGATCGAAGTTCGATGTAGAGGCGAAGATATCGCCGGCCACGGGAGGCACATTAGCCGCTACAAACGTCACGTTAACCCAACCATCCCGATCAGCATAGATGGGCGAGCCCGCGTTGAACACAACGGAGTTGAGATCGAGCGTTGTCGTACCATCGGCCAAACCAGTCGCTGGAATACGTGCAATCACGCCGGCGCCGGTCATGTTAACTCCGCTGAAGAAAGAAGCAACAGTGATCGCTCCTGCGGCTCCGCTCTGATTCATCGTCCACCCACCGTTCAGATCGCCGGGTGTTGCTGTACCCAAGGAGACGACGGCGGGATCGTAGGTCAGGCCGAAACTGAAGGAGATCACGTTATCGCCTGCCGTGAAGGCATCCTCTGCCGTGATCTCAATGACAAAGTCCGGAGCGGTCGTGAGCACACTGTGCATAGACGCGTTCAGGAAGCGATTGGAGGAGATAACAGCGGCGGCGAAATCGCCCATCGCGGCGGGATCGCCCGCGTTAAACGTGGTTCCGGTTAGCGTGATGGTATCGGTACCAGTAGCCACGAAGTTGAAGGTCAAAATAAGCAGGGTCCCCGAAGTGGAGATGTCCGTCCCCGTCGAGAAACCGCCGATAGTCACATCTGCCGCTGTCGGAAATGCGCCTGCGTTGTCCGCGTTCGAGAAGCCGGTGTCACCAGCGAGTGTACCGGCGCCATAGTCGATGCCGGCGAGCACAACATTGCCCGTTGCGGTCCCGACCGTCAAGTTGTAGGACTGGATAGCCGTTCCAGCCTCGACGCCACTCAGATCAACGGAGACGGTCGCAGATTCGCCCGGACGCCCGGAAATGTCGTTTACCGCTATCGTCACCTGAGCCAGGGACACGCTCGAGCTGAGTCCGAGAACCAATAGGGTCAGGGCAGCGCCCCGCAACCAAGTTGAAAGAACCTTTCGCATGAGATTTATCGCTCTTCTAGGGTGTGTTACTAGATGGGTATTTACCAATCGGGGGGCCCGAAGGCCCCCCGTTGACAATCAATTATTTGATGAGCAGCATGCGGCCGGTATCGACCTGCGTCTTGCTCTCCATCTTCGCAATGACCCGGTAGAAGTACGATCCGGAGGCGAGCTGGGAAGCGTTCAGCTGAACTGAGCGCTTAGCTCCGGCCTGAATCGTCTGCAGTGGCATGATCATCACCCGGCGACCCAACAAGTCGTAGATCTCAATCGAGACATCGGCGCTTGCCGGCAGATCGAAGGAGATGTTCGTCGATGGGTTGAACGGGTTCGGATAGTTTCCAAGCAGGGCGAAGTTCTCGGGCAGCTCGACGACGTCGATGCCGTCGATCTCCGACGCCGGGTTATTGTTAACTGCGCCCTGTGCCCGGAGAGCAAACTCTACGTTCGCATTGCTCAGTTCCAGAGTAATGTTGGCGATAACCCCGTCAGTCGGGACGACCTCCAAGCCATAGCCAGCAATCCGGAGCGTACCATCTTCTTCAGCGACGTGACGGATCGTCCAGCCGTCAACCACTCCGTCAACGCCGGTGATGGTTGCGAACTCTGGATCGATCAGAGTCTGGAAGCTGAAGGCGATAGCCGAACTCTGATTTCCAACGATCGTGACCGGGATGGTCACCGTGGTCACCTGGTTGTCGACCTCGCCGAAGGCGATGTCAGAAGCAGGGTTGGAGGCGAACTCACGCTTAGATGCAGCGGCTGGGTTCAGCCACGCGTCGAAGATGAGCGCTGCGTCAAACGGAGTAACCGATGCGTCGACGTTGTAGTCGGCAGCTGTACTCTGCTTGGGTGACAGTGCGGCGAGGCCAAGGAAGCCGTCCAGGGCCAGGCTAGCCGATGCAGGATCAGGAGATCCGCCACCAGCAACATTTCCGAGGACAGGGTTGACTTCAACCGCGTAGGCTCCGGAAACCATGCCTCCGAGCGCATCCGTCGCGGTTACGGTAACCGTGGCTGCGGCAGCATCGCCGGTAACGGCGCCTGCCACGATCGTGTATGGTTGGACACCTGTAGCGGTAACTACAGTCCCGGTCATCGCGACCGTCGAGGTGGCGTCAGAACTGGAGGAAACACCGTAGGTGTAAGCGCCGGTCCCGCCGGTGAACTCACCGGCCACATCCTGGTCAATCGTAGCGCCGTTGTTCACAGCCTGCGCGACCAAGGTCCCGCCAGCCGCGACTGCAGCGTTAACCGTGACATCAAACGAATCGACAACTGTATCGCCCTGCGCGTCTGTCGCTGTGAGCGTTATGGTAGCCGTTCCGGCGCCGACGTACGTCACCGTCACACTTCCGGCACCCGTGACTGCCGCCGTGGCAACACCCGGAGCACTGGAAACGACCCCGTAAGTCACTGGCGCGGTGCCACCTGCGTGAGAGACGGAGCCGTCAACGGTCGCGGCCGATGCGCCGACATTGACCGCCGCGAGATCCGCGAGATCAGTACCGGCGGCGAAGGCCGCATTGACGGTCACGTTGACCGTAGCCGAGACCGAAGCACCGAACGTATCGGTAGCGGTGACGGTAACGGTTGACGAACCCACAGCTACACCAGTTACGGTGAACGTATCGCCCGCAACTGCTCCTGTGGAGACCGCCGCATCGCCGTTGGCAACTGCATAAGTGTAAGTCGGAGCAGCACCGGCGCGGTCGCCGCCTGAGAACACAGCCGACAGATCAACGCCTGCAGAGGCACCACCCGCATTGAGTGTTACGTCAGCGAGCGTACCCGCCGCAAGGTTCTGCTCAAGGCCGATAGCGAAAAGCACGCCATCCGCGTTGATAGCACCCTGCGCGCTACGAGCAACCATGACGGGCTCCGTCGCCGAAGCGGCGAAGTTGTCATTGTTGGCAGCACCGTTGGCGACCTTGATCCAGAAGTTGCTCGTCGATCCAGCCTGGCGGCGGATGGCGCGCGTCTTCTCAATGTCCTCGCCCACGAAACCGGCGAAGCCCGCAGCGCGGAAGTCGATGTCGTAGTTGATGGACGGGGTCACCGTTGGAGAAGCAGTCAGCGAGTGACTGAAGCCTGGGTAACGACCTACCTGGAAGGCGTTGCCGAGTTCGTCGACAGCTGCGATCGGCAGACCGTTCGATCCGCCCGGGCCGGTAGCGTTGTAGGTGGCAACAAGCACGGGATCAGCACCCAGCGTATTCGGCGTGTTGAACGTCATCGCGAATGGGCGATAGTTGCCAGAAGCATCACCAAGCGGGAAGGACACCCGGTCCGTCACGTTTGGCGAGCCAGTACCGTCTACCGTTACCTGAACGTTTCCGAAGACCACGCCCGTCTGGGTGGTGCCGTTTCTGGCGAACCCAGGGAACGTTGTGTTGGAGTGACAGAGGATGACCGAGTTGGTGCCGGTCGTTAGCACTCCCGCGGTAAGCGTGAGTGAGTTCGTGCCGAACGGCGCCGGCGCCGCCGTGCATGCGGCACCGGTTGCGCTACCTGAAACGTTCAAGTTGCCACCCGCGAGAGTCAATCCAGCGGCGTTGTTCATGTTGAACGTGCCGTTGAAGAACAGACCACCCGTCAGAGTCTGAGCCGAGGAGCCGGTGAAGCCGACCGTCCCGCCAGCACCGGCGGCCGGAGCCGGGGCGCCACTGAAGAGAGCGGTCGTCGTACCGTTACCGTTGAACGCGCAGTTAATGTTCAGGGTGTTGGCTGCCGTGTCGTAAGAGTCACCCGCCGCAATCGTGAAGGCGCACGCCGTGCGAGGAGTCACGCCCTGGGTAACCGTAGCCGCGCCAGCCGGAGTGATTGTGACGTTCGGCCGATCCGCCGCACGCCACAACTGTCCGGACGTTGCCACGGCTCCGTCGTAGATCAGATTGAAGTGTCCGTCTGAGACCGCGGGGCTGACCCAAGTCGTGGTACCGCCACCGGGGAAGAAGAACGGGGAGGCAACGTTGGTGTTGATCGTTCCGCCTGGTGTCAGGGTCAGCGAGTTATCCGCGTCGTTGTTTGCATCGACAGCAATACCGCCCGCAGAGCCGGCGTTGAAGTCCATGTTGCTGACGGTGATTTGCTCGTTGTCTGCGAATGCCACGGCCATGTTGAAGATGACCGTGTCGAACGTATCGAACAGCTCACCACCCGTGGTGGCGGTGCCATTGTACTCGATCGTGGTCGTATCCGCACCGTGGTTGATGGTACCGTCGGCACCAGCATCCGTGACGTTGCCGCCCGTTGCGTCGATGTACATGGTGCCAGAGCCATCACCGAGCGTGACGACACCTGAGCCAGTTCCACCGCCGCTACCAGCCGTCAGCGTAGCCGCCAACTCAAGCCGGTTGGAGATGGTGAGGCCGTCTGTGCCTGTCCCTCCATCGTCAACGGTGATAGCGAGTTCGACATCGACGTTGGGAATCACCCAAGTGCCGGCGTTGGTATCGATTCCTCCAGCTGTGCGGAAACGGACTTCGTCGCCCGGCCCTGCTGCGCTGAAGGCGCCCGCCGTGTAGTTGGCGCCGCCGCCGAGATTCAGATCGCCACCGGAGAGGCTATAGCTACCCGCAGTCTGCGTGAACAAGCCAGCGGGATTGATATCCACGTTGGTCTGCGAGACGCTACCCGCGGTGTGCGTGTAAGCACCTGTGACCGCCCACGAGTCAGCACCGGCCGAACCGCCCACAAAATCAACGGTTGTGGCGTTGAGTGTAAGCGTGCCCGTCAGGGTCATGACTCCGAAGATGTTCACCGTCGTGCCGATGATCGTAACCGCATTGGTTACGCCGGCGCGAACATTTACGATGCCACTGAGCGTCAAGGACATACCGCCTGTCAAAGCTGCAGCGATGTCCGTTGTACCCATGACCCGTGTCGCTGAAGTCAGCGCCGTAGCCCCATCAACATCCAAGCCCGGAAGGGTGGATGTCGGTGACACGGCACCGTCCATATTGGTACCGACTGTTCCACCGGCGCCGTTGAATTGGACTTCTCCGGAGGAACCAAAGTCAGTGTTTGATACTGCGGTCAGCGGCGTCGCTCCACTCACGTTAACCGTGTTGCCATTGAAGTTGAAGGTCGGAGCCGCTCCAACGGGAGCCGTTCCAACAATAATTTCCGCGTCGGCCACGACGTTGCTGGTCCAGGTAAGGCTTCCGCCGTTGGCGATTGTAATGGCGCCGTCAACGGTGCCTTCATCCCCATTACCTGTACCGGCCGTTCCATCGTCTGGGACGATGCCGAGGCTCAGCGTGCCGTCGGAAGCAACGGCAACGTTACCGTTGATCTGCTGGATGTTCGTGCCCGTGAAGGACTCAGTACCCGTTCCACCAACGCCATCTCCGACGATGAGGTTGTTGATGGAAGCACCCTGGGCGGCCGGAGCCGTTCGGAGCGTAGCCGTCCCTGCAAAGGTGATTCCGGCAGCCTGAGCACTGAGTGTGAAGCCATTGCCGACACCGCCGGTGGCGCCCATGTTACCGGTGTTGGAGTGTGCCTGCCCGTCACCCGCGAGGATGAGTAGCTCGGAGACTCCACCAGCGGTGCC